>JAKORJ010000096.1 GCA_029777885.1 Bacillota bacterium
AAGTCAGCATCAAACCTGTGTATAGTTTTATTGATAGTATATAACGAGCTTGTCGCTGAGATAGTGACAAGCTCTTATATTTCCTTTACTTATCCTTAAATCGCATCGTTGTCAACACTGTCTTCAATACCGGCATCATCGCTGTCGTAGTATTCAAGGTATGAATGCCTTACGCCCCTAAATTTCCAGCCCAATACTGCATCCAGGTTGATATTTTCAGAGGCCTTGAATATGGCACTGTCTATATCAGGGTGGAGCTTCTTGAGCTCCTTTATAAGCTCCTTCATTTCCCTGCGCTTACTGGAGGTTCTCTTTGCTGCCACCACGCACCCGCAATTCATCGCATTGATCCCGGCATTGACAGTAAACCGCTTAATGTCCTCTTCGCGAATATAATACATGGGCCGTATAAGCTCCATGCTTTCAAAATTCTTGGACTTCAGCCTGGGAAGCATGGTTTTAAAAGTCCCGGCATAGAACATATTCATCAGGATTGTCTCGATAACGTCATCAAAATGATGAGCCAGGGCCAGCTTGTTGCAGCCCAGCTCCTTTGCCTTGGAATATAGGGCTCCACGTCTCATCCGCGCGCACATATAGCATGGATAATCGCTCGCTATTTTATCAACTATGTTGAATATGCCTGATTCAAATATCTTTATTGGTATGTTGAGATACTCACAATTTGACTCCAGCAGGTCCCTATTTGATCTATGGAACCCAGGATCCATGGAGATGAACTCCAGTTCAAAATTGCATACCCCGTGCTTTTGCATCTCCTGGAAGAGCTTGGCCATGAGCAGGCTATCCTTCCCACCCGACACGGCGACCGCGATCCTGTCCCCTTCTTCGACTAACTTGTAATCCCTGACAGCCTTGTTGAACTTAGCCCAGAGATATTTCCTGTATGTCTTTATAATGCTCCGTTCTATTTCTGCGAGAGGCTTTCTCTCTGACAAGGGTATCAACAGCTCGCAGCCGCTGCCTGAAATTCTGTTCAATGTGATCACCTCATGTTGTAAATATATCAATCCCTTGCCTGGCCACTTCTGAACTCAGCCAGCATCAGGTCCAACATCCGGCCGTAGCTGCGCTCTCCGTCCTTTTGGTTGTTTGCCTTGAGATAGATGTCATTGGTCTTGGAAACCGCCTTGCTGACCGGACCTGAATATTTGTCATGGTACTTGTTGTTCTCGTTTAGATCCCTTTTGACACCGTCGCTAAGCATGCTGACCAGCCTGTCGCACTCCTCCTTATCCTGGCTGTAGACTGAATTCAATGCGTAGGTCAGACCAAGCAGGACGCCTGAATACTGATAGTCAACGTCAGGATGGAGCCTGCAGGTCAGATAGGCTATATAGTTTGCCTCGTCTTCCCTGGCGAAGCCAAGCTGGTGGGCAATTTCATGCATCATGGTGGACAGGAGCATCGGGGACGGTATCTCCATATTTACATTCGACTCAACGGTGAAGGGACTGTATATACCCCAAATGTTGGTATAGGCTATGATTTTGGATGATAAGATAGGCTTGGGTCTGCTGACTGCGCCGCTAAGCTCGGGATAAAGCCTGCCTGCGTTTCTATAGCCCAGATGGTAACGCTCAAACCCACCCTTTACACCACCAAAGGGGATCATGACCCCGTCCTTATTCTCATCGACTTTACTTCGGAGCTCATTGGCCGTCCGTACCAGGTGATCGGTCAGCTCTATCAGTTCCTCCTTTGCCGATGGCCTAACGTCCAGCCCCATAATGCTGGCCAGGCTCAACCTGTTGTAATTCATGCCCCACATGAACACAAAGGCAAAATAGATCACACTGGAGACAAGCAGTATGTTGACCAAAGCTCCTTTGACCAGCTGCCATCTCCTGCCCTTTCCTTTAACAAGCTTTACAATGAAAATCGGTATTATAACAATGACCGCAAGGATAGTGGCTCCCAGCAGAAGTTCTGCCATAGATACAGGGAACAAGCCTGTGATCCTGCCGACCACCCATGAAACCCCTCTATATAAAAAGGTGGAGAATACTTTCTCTGTCAGTTCGCTATTTGACCTTGATAAAAGGTTTAATAAATACCCGAGGGGGAACAGCAGCAATAAAAAGTATCTCTTTTTCAGTCTGCGCATCATTTCACCTCGCATGAAAACTGGTCTCTCAACCAAATCAGATATTATATTATACCATAAAAGTGACAGTTGTTGCCCTTCTGTTAACTCTGGTATAATATACAAAAGACTATATCTTGAGGGAGGAAGCCGGATGCTGGACGTTGACCTTGAACAATTCTGGAAAGATGATGAGATCAGCCATGAAGACAATTGCTTCAGTCCCCGTGCGCCTCAGGTCGCTCTGGGGATACGCATGAGCGAGGAATGTGTATTCGCGGAGCTGGGTGAAGAAGGCAATCCCTGGGGGTATACTCCAAGAGAGCGAAGAATGGAACTGAACAAGCGGTATAATGACAAGGCGGAAAAAATCGTTGGAAAAAGGCTGCTGCCAGAGTACGTCCCACCTGAAGAAGAATGTTTCCCCCCTATCCGAGAGATCGGTGAGGTTTTCGGCGGACAATATATTTTCAACGGCCAGGCGACCTGGCTCAAGGGGTCCTGTTCCACCCCTGAGGAGCTTGAAGCAGTGCTTGACAGAATTGATAATATGAATCTAAGGGATTTCATCCTGCCACAAAATTGGGAGACTGAAAAACGGCGTATATATGAGTATTACGGGAAAAAGCCCTCGACCTGGAGATGGGTCCGCGGCCCGGTGACCCTTGCCATGTCCATTTACGGAGTCGAAAATCTCATTTACCTTATCTATGACAATCCGCAGCTTGCAAAGCGATTCAGCGACACTATAGCAGACGTTATACTCGGTTATGTCAAAATCATGGACGCAGAAGCAGGCTACACAGAAGATAACAAGCCAGGCGGCTTCGGCTTCGCAGATGATTTCTGCTGTTTGCTGACACCCGAAATGTACAGGTTTTTTGCATACCCGATCCTGAAAAAGGTTTTCGATTACTGCAGCCCCAACGAGGGCGATGTGAGATACCAGCATTCCGATTCTGCAATGGGGCACCTGCTCCCCATACTTAGTGAGCTAAACCTTACAGGTTGCAACTTCGGCCCTACCCTGACCGTTGAGGAGATCCGGAAGCACATGCCCAAAACGAGGATAGACGGTCAACTGGCTCCCTTCACCTTTATGAGCAATGATGAGGAGGCTATTATAAGGGAAGTAAGAAGAGACTGTGAAATGGCAAAAGAGCATAGGGGCTTGAACCTGAGCACGGCAGGCTCAATCAATAATGGCAGCCTGCTTACGAGCATGCGCGCGGTGATGCATGCGATCCAGAAATACGGCCGCTATTAAAGCAGGTCGATTTCGAGCTCTTCTTCGATCCATTTGCAGTATTCATCAACACAATTACAAGGAGTTCTATGGAAGCAGGGTTCAGCCTGCAGGATTTCCCAGATCTCCTTTTTATATTTCTTCAGCTTTTCACTGTGCCTGGTCCATAAGGAGTAGAAGAATACAAATATCACAGTAGTTAATAATGTAAGCGTCAGGCATATCCTATCCAGCAAGGGCATAGCTCCGTCGATGCTGGAGTCCGGCATCCAACCGCCGAAGAAGCGGTCGAAGTTGTTGAAAATATGCCACCACAGCAAAAACGCAATTATCCCAGCAGGGATCATGATTATAAGGTCCAGGTTTTTTTGCGTGTTTGTTTTTATGAGCTTGTCTGTTTTCTTATTCAGGGCAAAGCTTAGTGAATCCGGCCTTGGCATTCGGGATCCGTCCTTTTTGTTACTTGTACAATATATATCTATTGATTAAAATATGATAATATTCTTTGTAATATAACACATATGCAAATAAGGCCGGTTCACATCATGATATGTGCAGGTTTCTGGATATGGAAACAGCTGCACGAACAATAAAAATGACGGTATATCCTAGATAGACATACCGTCGTTCTTAATTCTATCTGATTAAGATGGTGAATTTACTGACCCAGCTGGGAAACAACCTGTGCAAACTCGGATGCTTTTATCGTAATATCGGTCCCGGTAACGTTGTCAAGCTTTGTGTTCCTCTGCGAAGCAAAGAGGTCACTGATCTTATATGATGCTTTGCCATCGTCACCTTTGCCCGTATCGATCGTCAGACCTTTGAAGTGTACATTCCTCAGCTCGCTGTTTTCAGCATTTACAGCCAAAGCGCCTACTGTCACTTCTATGCCCGAATTGACGCTGAGCGTTATGCTCAGGTTTTCAATGGTAAGATTATCAATATAAGCACCCTTCAGATTCTTGAACAAGCCGACCGATTTGCTGGTGTCCCCGTCGATCTTTTTACTGCTTACGTTTATCTTCATATTCTTTAAGCTGTATCCATTGCCGTATATTTTTCCGCTGAAGCTTTCAGCCATATCTACTACAGCGCCATTGAAATCTATATCATTAGACAGGATATAGCCGTCGACTGGTTTCCCGTAACGATCCAGGCCGGAGAAGCTATACTTGCCTCCCTGCTTGATGTCATCCGGTGAGCCGATCACCAGGTAATTGCCTTCAATATATTTCAGATAAACCACCTTATTGGCGGTATTGGCCACATAGTAATTGATAGCCTCTTCGTACAATTCATCCTTGCGGGCACGGATCCTAGCCCGGGCTTCCTGGTCGTCCACTATATCATAACCAAGCTTATTGAAGAACAGATCAGAGGTATCAAACTGTGAGTTGAGTTCCTCTTCCGTCGGCGGTACGAATTCTATCCTTGTGATATATTCCGGGAACTCCTCGTAAAGTTTGGCGTAAATCTCCTCGTTGGTTGGTATCAGGTCCTTATGGACATATTCGGTAAAATCATAGGGTATTGTGCATTCCTTGTCAGCGAAATACCCGTACAGGGTATGGCCCTGCTTGGAAATCAGCGTTTCTGCAGCACTGGACAATTTCTGGACCGGCGAATCTGCAGTTATGTTTTTGGAAAACTTAACTTCGCCGGTAATGGCATCGACATACTGGACCTTGCCCTGGGGGATCCATCTCGCATATAGGGTCATATCTTCCTGTACCCTATCCTCGTCAAAGTCCCACCTGTCCTCTGCTTTGAATTTATATCCGATAACATTGCCGTTTTCATCAAGGATGTCTTCCTTGGCTGTATACCATCCGGCCAGGATATATCCGTCCTTAACAGGCTCGATAAGCAAATTGATCGTGCCTGACGGCTTGAAGACATACGAGTTTTTCATATAGAATGTCTCACGAACCTCGCGCGCATTTATTAGTCCACCCAGTGCATCGTATACAACCTTGCAATCATAGCCCCATAAACCCGGATCAGCTGCCCTGTTACTGACGGAACAGGAGCTTACGAATAAACTGCCCGCTAATATCAATGCGACCAATATCACGCAGCGCAGTTTCCTAATTTTTCTCATGTCCGACTTTCCCCCTACCTGGTACGTGTGTGTGCTTATTTTACTTGAACCATACATTGGTGCAAAACAGGATAAACAACCCGTAAATTCCAAAAACAACGACTCCAAAAATCAAATAGGAAGCGGCAACTGCCAAGTAGATGCTTCTGCGTTCTTTCTTAGTCAGCTTGATGGTATCAGATTTCTCTTTCTTTATCCCAAAATTATTAAGGGAAAACCGCCTGAAGATTGACTGGGGCATGCCATCTATGTTCATATCGGCTATGACCCGCCCGTCATCAATAAAATCATCCGTCCGCTTTCTATTATTTTTCATCACAATATCCTTTCCTAATCCTGGCTGTATAGGTGGCAGGCGACCTTATGCCCGCTTTCATACTCTTTGAGCTTCGGTGCCACTTCTGCGCAGACCTTTGTAGCATAGGGGCACCTCGTACGGAACTTGCAGCCTGAAGGTGGATTTACAGGACTAGGTATGTCGCCCTTCAGGATTATCCGGTTCATCTTAACATCCGGGTCTGACACCGGTATAGCAGAAAGCAGGGCTTTCGTATAGGGATGCATGGGATTGTCGAAAATCTGCTTCTTTTCGCCCATTTCCACCATGCTGCCCAGGTACATGACTCCTATCGTATCAGACAGATACTCAACGACCGAAAGATCATGGGATATGAACAGGTACGTATACCCATACTGCTCCTGCAAATCCTTCATAAGGTTAATAATCTGCGCCTGAATGGATACATCAAGCGCGCTCAAAGGCTCGTCACAGATGATAAACTTCGGCTTCAGGGCCACAGCCCTGGCTATGCTTATCCTCTGCCTCTGGCCACCGGAAAACTCGTGGGGATAGCGATAGTAATAATGGGGCTGCAAGCCGCAGTCATGCATGACTTTCAGTATATATGACCTGTATTCCGATCTTGGTACGATCTTATGCTCTTTTACGGCTTCCCCGATTATCTCGCCTATCGGGAGCCTTGGTGAGAGGCTGGAATACGGATCCTGGAAGATCATCTGCATCTGGGGACGCAGCCTCCTGAGCTTCCTTGGCGGGATTTTGGCCAGATCCATCCCGTCAAATATGACCTGGCCATCAGTTACATCATGCAACCGTAATATCGTACGCCCTACCGTGGTCTTTCCGCAGCCTGATTCGCCTACAAGGCCCATCGTGGTTCCTCGCTTGATAGAGAAGGAAACATCGTCAACAGCCTTGACATAGCTTCTTTTCTTCCCTATCGAGATTTTTGAGAGAGGGTAGTACTTCTTAAGGTTGCGTACTATCAATATATCATCATTGTTATTGTTGTTTACATATGCATTTTCCATGACTGCCTACCTCTGCTCCTTTGTTGAATTGGTATCCATTAAGCCACCATTCCTGCAAAGATGGCAAGCTGCGGAATGGGTATCAGTAAACTGCACCATTTCCGGATATTCTTCAGCGCATATCTCTATTGCCCTGTCGCACCTGTTGAAGAAATAGCAATGGTTAGGCATGTTGATCGGGTTGGGGACCTGCCCCTTAATGCTGTACAAGCGGTTATCCTTGGTTTTGCCGCTTGGCTTGGATCTCATAAGTCCTATTGTATAAGGATGCTTGGGATTGTGGAAAATCTCTCTCACAGTACCCTTTTCTATGATCCTGCCTGCATACATGACCACGACATAATCAGCCATCTCGGCGATGACTCCCAGGTCGTGGGTGATCAGCATAATGCTTCCGTTGATCTTGTTCTTGACATCACGCAGAAGCTCCAGTATTTGGGCCTGAATGGTAACATCAAGGGCAGTGGTAGGTTCGTCGGCTATTATAAGCCTGGGCGTACATGAAAGCGCCATGGCTATCATGACACGCTGACGCATACCGCCTGAAAGCTCATGCGGGTAGTTGTTGTACACCTTTTGTGGATCGGCGATACCTACAAGGTTCAGCATCTCCAGGGACCTTTCCCTTGCCATTTTGGGTGTTGCATCTTCCTCATGGAGAAGCACTACCTCGTCCATCTGCTCCCCTATTTTGAACACAGGGTTAAGGCTGGTCATGGGCTCCTGGAATATCATTGCTATCTCTTTTCCGCGGACCTTAAGCATCTTGTCCCTGGGCATTTTAGTTATCTCGTAGCATTTGCCGTTCCTGTCCTGGTAACGGATGCTGCCTGATACGATCTGGCCCTGAGGCGCCTGTACAAGCTGCATCAGTGAAAGGCTGGTAACGGACTTGCCACAACCGGACTCACCGACGACGCCCACGACCTTGCCCTGGGGTATGTCAAAAGTCACTCCGTTTACTGATTTTACCGTGCCGACATCCGTAAAGAAGTACGTATGGAGATTCTCAAACTCGACTACGTTGTTAGGGTCCCTCATCTTGGTCAGATACTCTTCTTCGGGGACATTCTTCCTGTTCTTCTCCCTTTCAAACTGCCTGATTATGCGGTTGTTTTCACGGCTTATCCGTCTTTCCTCTTTCAGAGTAAGGTACATCGTATGGTCGATGCCCTGCTCTGCTTCAGCCTGTTTTATTTGTCTCCATTTATCAAGCAAGCCCACACTAACACCTACCTTTTCATTCTTGGGTCGAATGCGTCTCTTAAGCCGTCTCCGATAAAGCTAAAGCCTAATACCGTGACCACTATGAGGATACCTGCAGGGACCCACATATTAGGATAATATGCCAGTATCTCCTGGCCTTTGGATGGGTCAGCCAGTGCTATCATAGAACCCCATGCAGCTCTGGGAAACGGAACTCCCAATCCAAGATAGGACAGGGTGGACTCATAGAGTATGACGCCGCCAAGACCCAAGGTCGCGCTGACAATAAGCTGAGGCATGGTATTGGGTACCAGATGCCTGAATATCTTGTGCATTGGACTAATGCCGGTAGTTTCGGCTGCCAGCATATATTCCTGTTCTCTCAGCATAAGGATCTGCCCCCGCACGATGCGGGTGACACCTGTCCAGCCCATTAATGTCAAAAATGCCATCATGTAATAGATCCTATGCTCTGCCGGTATAGTATCTATGGATTTAATTGTAGCTGATAACACCAGCAATATCGGCAAGCCTGGCAGGCATGCAAGAATATCGACAATGCGCATGATCAGCTGATCTACCCATTTACCAAAGTAGCCCGCAAGCCCACCGAGGATCACGCCAATGATAGTTTCAAGGAATATAACGATGAAAGAAATCGTAAGCGAGATACGACCCCCGTACATGAGTCGTGTCAATATATCAAAACCGGACGTATCGGTACCAAGCCAGTGCTCTGCTGATGGCGGGGCTTTAAAGTATACCAACGTCTGGGATTTATCGTAATAGGTATAGATCTTGCCGTCAGGTCCCTTGAAATCAGCGGTGGAAACCATGTCGTCAATGCGTTCTATCTTAAAAACCTCAAGCTCCTCGTATCCCCAGGTTACATCCACGATCAAGGGCCCTACAAAGGAAAACAAGAATACAAAGATTATCATATACAAGCCTGCTATGGACAGCTTGCTCTTGAAAAATCGTTTGGCTACCATTCGGCCTGGTGATATGACCTTGAAATGCTGCTCATAGCCGTCTCTTGCTTCCTGATTTATATTGCTAATGGTCTGTTCTGCTGCTTTTTCTTTTTCGATCATCTCCGATTAACCCCCTTACGACAGTTTGACACGGGGATCAACCACCATGTACATTATGTCAGATATCAGCATACCGAGTACGGTAAGTATCGATAAGAACATGTTGTATCCCATGATAAAGGGTATATCTCCTTGTTGCGTCGCGCGTAATGCCATATAACCTATTCCCGGTATGGCGAACACGGTCTCGGTAATCATAGCACCGCCGAATAGACCGGGCAGCATACCGGACAGAGAAGTAACCAGCGGGATCAGGGTGTTTCGGAATGCGTGCTTGTAGACCACCGTATGTTCAGACAAGCCCTTTGCCCTGGCTGTCCGGATATAGTCTGAATTCAGGACTTCCAGCATGTTTGTCCTTGTGAATTTCATAAGGCCTCCAACACCCAACAGCGTCAGTACAGTTATTGGCAGCACCAGATGCCAGGCCTTATCCAACAGGATCTGGAAATAGGCATTATGCGGGAAGATTTTTGTAGCAGTAGTCAACCCCTGCAAGGGTAAAATGCCCAGCCTGATTGCGAATACGTTCATCAGTAATGCAGACAGGAAAAAGGATGGTAAAGCCGTACCCATCATAGCAAACACAGATACCGTATAATCATACGCACTGTATTGATTCACTGATGCTTTGATACCCATCGGGATCCCGATGACGATCTCCAGCAGGTATGAGATAAAGGCAATCAGGAAAGATATCCAGATATACTGGGATAAAACATCTGTAACCGGCCGGCCGTACACGAATGAATATCCCAAATCGCCTGACAACGCACTTGTCAGCCATTTCAGATAGCTTTTCGCTATGCCTGGCAGGCTTTTATCTGCAAGGCCGTAAAGCTCCTTCAAGCGCTGCACATCATCCAGGGTCATTGTCCCCATCTGCACAGCAGCCGCTGTTTGATTGTCAATATAGTCTGCCGGCATCAGCATGGAGAGCAAATAGATAAGTGCTGAAACGCCAAATAGGATTAGTAAAGCCAAAGCCACTCTTTTAAGCAAATAGTTCCACATATATACCCTCAATCCCTCAAGAAGTGGTGCAAGGCTTAAATATGACATTCAAGCCTTGCACCCTTATTTATACAGTTTTCATTTACCGCTCTTAGTCGTTCAGCTCAACATTCCAGATAAAGGATATGGGTGACTGGAACGGTGTTACATCTTCGCCGGTGAAGAGAGAACTTTCCTTAATGACATCCTTGTTGTACACGAACATGTTCTTCCTCTGATAGGTCGGGATCTCAACAGCTATACCTGTTGACAGCTCCAGAGCCCTCTTGTAGATCTCTTTGCGCTCTTCGATATCGAGGGTCGAACGTCCGGCTATGATCAGGTCGTTCAGCTCTCTGAGCATTGCTTTCTCTTCTTCCGAACCATTCTCAAACAGGTAGTATAAGCCGGCTCTCGGCGGGCCCTGGTTAACCTTGGGATCTGAGTACCAGATCTGGAACATATCGGGGTCTACGCCGCCGCCGCCCCAGGCTGCCGCCCATACCTGGATGCCCATTTCATAAGCGTTGTTCAACTTGTTCAGAAGCTGCTCGTCGGTCTCGATATCAACCTTGACACCGATCTTGGCCAGTACCTGCTGCGTATCGAGGAATATCGTACCTGCCGGATGGTTTTCGGCTGCTGCAGGCAGTGTGAACTTGAAGGTTACCTGCTGTCCGGCTTTTGCATGGTTATCGGGATAGTACATTATATTCTTAGCTGCGTCATACTTGTATCCAGCTGCCTCGAACAGTTCCTTGGATTTCTGTCCTGTCCCGTCATAGGGGAAGAGGTCTTCCGGATTGTCGGGATAAGCCCAGAGCACCTTGGTCATCGTACGATAGTTGACGGTTGCCAGTTCGCCGTAGTAGTTATCAACTGCCAGCTGAACGTTCATGGCATGGGCAAGAGCTTTTCTTACTTCGAATTCAGGTATGGCCTGTGCCTGGATACCAATATAGCCATAGCCATCGTTGTCAACTAATATATAAGCGAGCTTTGCATAGTCTCCTTCGCCCTTGGTGATGTCATTGATTATGGTCATCGAGGCTGAAGGATCGGTAAAGTGTACCGTACCGGTCTTCACGGAGTCAAGCTCTGCACCCAGGGTGATCTCCTGGTAACGTACCGTCTTGATCTTGGGCGAGCCGAGCATGAAGTTGTCAAACGCAGTATAGGTAACAACATTGTCCTTGTACTCCTGGAAGATGTAGGGACCTGCACCGACAGGCTTGTTGTTCTTGGTCTTGAGGTGATCCATGAACGCCTTGTTGCCGGTGTCTACTCCGAAATCATTGAGTGTACCGGTGTAGCCCTCGGTATAATAGTGCATGGGAACAACGGATACACCCAGCTTGAATATAGCTGTGGGATCAACGCCGTCGATGACTACCTGGATGTATTCTCTTTCAACTCCGTCATCGCCTTTTACAGTACCGGTGGTAATACCACTGATGCTCTTAACGCCGCCTTCTACCTGACCTTCATTGGTGATATATTCGTCTTTGATATAATCCTGGATGGTCAGATCGCCGGCTTTTTCATAGTTGATGCCGTTATCGCTCAGGTCATAGCCATAGGCATCAACGATATTGTCCCAGTATATCTTGGTGTCTACAGTATCCTTGCTCAGGTCATATGTGTTTCCCATATTGTCTGTCAGAATGCCATCGGCAACCTCGCCAAAGCCCCAGAGGCACATACCAAAGGCGACCTGCAGGTTGGGATCAGCATCTACCTGCTCTGCTGTATAGCCAGGGAAATATTCGGAACCGGCATATTTTTTGTAATTTGTCAAGCAGTAGTCTACTATCTCCTGGGCAAACTTTTGGCCTGCTGCATCGAGGTAGCTCCAGAATTTCTCCTGCTGCTCCAAAGTTGCGCCATCAGCAGGGTTGATGACCATCGAGCCATCTTCTCCTGTTGTGATGCCGGCTTCCAGGATCGCATCAACCAATTTCAGGACGTCTGTACTGGTCTGCAGGCGATACTCGTTGATACCCTGGATCTTCATAGTGTAGAAGGTCGATGAGCCGTCATACATCGGATCGCTCAATACATACATTGAGAAGAGTGCATCTTTGGCTGTGACGGGTTTGCCGTCGCTGAAGGTTATACCCTTCTTCAGGACAAAGGTGTAGGTGGTTTTTGATTTGTCTGAGCTAACTTCCTGCTTATACTCCAGAGCCAGGCTAGGAACATTGATGCCGGCTTCCGGCTCGCCGTGTTTGTTGTAGTACAGAAGACCTATCTGGGTCATGCCTACAACATCCACGTCATAAGCAGAAGTTGCGAAGAACGGGCTGAACTTGCCATCCAGTGTACCGGTGCTCAATACGAGCGGCATGGTGGCATTGTTGCCTGTCCTGGGCGTCTTGGTAGCATCGTATCTGTCAGCCGGTACGTCAGCTACATCTTCCTGCCCAGGACTCCCTGATGGAGTTGGTGTGGGCTGATCTACAGGTTTTCTGCAGCTAACCGCTGTAATGGCTAAAATGAGTACCAATAACAGCGCCAGCGTCCCTTTGATTACCTTTGTTTTCATTGATTCTCCTCCTTTTATATTGATTTATACCATAACATCTGAATACATCTATATATATGTAGATATGTACCTGATCCAAATGTTATGGGGCAATAAAAGGGCTATTGAATTATTAAGGAGTATTATACCATCTAATTTATCATACGACAATACATTTTTTATATTTTTAAATAAGAAAAATACTAAAGTTGCATATTATATACTTGTATAATATTTTATCGGATGCATATTTATAAATTATATATCTTAAAACTCTTATCAATTCGTTGTTTCAATTATATTTATGAATACTCATTGGATATGTATGCGTTCCTATTATACCAGTATTTTTATTGCCTGCATAAAAGGATAGCTGTTCTTTCACTTTTTTTAGCGCTTTATACTGATACACTACAAAATTCCGAGCAGTTTCTTAAGAGCGTTTGCAGCTATGGTGAACTGCTTCACCCCGCCTTCAGGCAGGTCCTTTACATTTGCCTCCTTTTCCAACTCAGCAAACCCTGTAAAGCTTCCCAAGTGCGGCTCTATTGACAAAAACCCTTTGAAGCCCTGGTCCTTAAGCCCTGACCGGATATCCCCAAGGCGTCCGTCGCCATGGCCTGCAGGCACTACCTGGTGGTTGGAGTAAAGCGCATCCTTTATATGCATGTACCTGATATGGCTTTTGAGCATGTCAAAGGCTTTCGGGTAGGTTTCAACATCGCACTGCACAAAATTGGCCGGGTCGAAGGTCATGCCTACTCTGTCGCTGCCCAGGGACTCAAGGAGGTCCAGGCAGCGTTCAGGGGTATCCCCGTATATACCCTTCTCATTCTCGTGCAGCAGCATTATATCATGATCCTGGGCCGCTTCCAGAAAGCAGTTCCACCTTTCCAGGACCTCGTCCCTGTATTTGTCTGGGCTTTCGCCTACTGGCATATAAAAGCTGAACATCCGTATGTATTTGGTTTCCAGTATAGCTGCAATATCCAGCGCGTGCCTGAACAGGTCCAGATGGGGCTTAAAGTCATCCATGATGCCTATTTTCCCTATGGGTGAGCCCAGGGCTGAGATTCTGAAGCCGTTGGCATCCAACTGTTGCTTAAGGCCTTTAACTTCCTCCAGGCTGTACGATACTATGCTTTTCCCGTAGACTCCCCTCATTTCGATATGATCGATCCCATGCTGCCTGAGAACATCCATCTGTATCCCCAGGTCAGGGTCGATCTCGTCACCAAATGCAGAAAGTATAAATTCATTCATACCGCAAGCCTCCTTATTTATATGATATCTTATTATCAAGCATATATGATCATTTCAATCCGCTGTATTTAGTACATAGCTAATCTACAGTATATAGTACCATAAGTTGAATATGAAGTATATGTATTATATAATCAATAGGATAAATACATGCATATAGGAGATATACCTATGCAGCATTACCGTGTCGGGATAGACGTTGGGTCAACTACTATTAAAATAGTAGTAATGGATGATGACAACGATATAGTATATAAATACTACGACAGGCATTACGCCAAGGTAAGGGAGAATGCGGCAAGACTGCTGGCTGACCTTAAGGACCTGCTGGCCAAGAGCAGCCTCAATGTCGCTGTTACCGGATCTGCAGGGTTGGGCATGGCAAAGGCGGCAGGCCTTGACTTTGTCCAGGAGGTCTTTGCAACGAAGATCGCCGTAGAGTTTTACCATGCTGATGTAGATACAGTGATAGAGCTTGGCGGAGAGGATGCCAAAATACTGTTTCTGACAGGCGGGACCGAAGAAAGGATGAACGGGAGCTGCGCCGGCGGTACAGGGGCATTCATAGACCAGATGGCTGCCTTGCTTGGGGTTTCTCTTGCAGAGCTTGACAAGCTCAGCCTGGAGCATGGCACTATCTACAGCATAGCCTCCAGGTGCGGGGTTTTTGCCAAATCCGATATACAGCCCCTTTTAAACCAGGGAGCCAATAAGGCTGACATAGCAGCCAGCATTTATCAGGCCGTCGTTGACCAGACAGTGACCGGCCTCGCCCAGGGCAGGGAGATCAAAGGCCGTGTCGTATTCCTGGGCGGGCCCCTGACCTTTCAGAAGGGGCTTGGCCTGCGCTTTAAGGAAACCCTGGGGCTGAGCGATGAAGATGCCATCTTCCCTGACAATTCCGAATACTATGTGGCTTTGGGCGCTGCGCTTTACAGCGGCAGCTTAAGGCAGATGGATTACTCCCATATCATGTCATGCATAAACAAGGCTGCTCTGGCTAAAAACACGGTCCTCTCCCTTCCCCCGCTGTTTTCCTCCAAAGCGGAATATGCCGGGTTTGTTGAAAGGCACAGTGCCAACAATGCCAAAGTGATAGACATAGCTACATATGAAGGCGATGCATACCTGGGCATAGATGCGGGTTCCACCACCCTGAAGCTGGTATTGGCATCACCTGACGGAGGGATACTTTATTCCTTTTATAAGTCCAATCTGGGCGAGCCGGTGCAGCTGGT
This sequence comes from Bacillota bacterium, assembly GCA_029777885.1. GTDB lineage: Bacteria > Bacillota > Clostridia > Caldicoprobacterales > DTU083 > JAKORJ01. The sequence continues at coordinate 15,108 of JAKORJ010000096.1, forward strand.
TAAGGAACAACTGGAAAAGATATATGAAATGTGTGGCGGGAGGATAAAAATCAAAGCCGCTGCTTCCACGGGCTATGGCGAGGAGCTTATCAAAAATGCCTTCCGCCTTGACGGCAGCCTCGTGGAGACAGTCGCCCACTATTACGCAGCACGTTTTTTTGACCCCCAGGTAGACTTCATACTTGACATCGGGGGGCAGGATATAAAGTGCTTCAGGGTCAGGAACAACGCCATTGATTCGATCATGCTGAACGAGGCCTGCTCGTCAGGCTGCGGCTCTTTTATGGAAACCTGTGCCCATACTCTGGGCTATAGTATCGAGGAATTTGCTGATATGGCCTTGTATGCCCGACACCCTGTCAACCTGGGTTCCCGCTGCACGGTCTTCATGAATTCATCAATTAAGCAGGCTCAAAAGGACGGGGCAGGCATTGACGACATCGCAGCCGGGCTGGCTATCAGCGTAGTGAAGAACGCCTTGTACAAGGTCATTCGCATCAACAACCCGGCTGAGCTGGGCAGCCATATCGTCGTCCAGGGCGGGACTTTCCTGAACGATGCAATTCTCCGGAGCTTTGAACTGGAAACCGGCAAGCAAGTCACTAGGCCCGATATAGCGGGTCTGATGGGAGCATTCGGTGCAGCCCTGTATGCCGCCACGTTTAAAACAGAAAAGACCAGTATGCTCTCTTATGACGAGCTGAAGCGCTTTACCCATACATCCAGGGCTGCCGTCTGCGGCGGCTGTACCAACAACTGCAAGCTGACGATCAATCGCTTTGGCGGAAGCGAAAGGTACATCTCAGGTAACCGGTGCGAAAGGCCGCTTGGCAAAAGCAGTATGAGCGTGCTGCCCAATGCCTACAAGTTCAAGCTTGAAAAGCTGCTTGAGCTCAAGCCGTTATCCGGCCCCCTGGGCAGGATCGGCATCCCTCTGGGGCTCAACATGTATGAAAACTTGCCCTTCTGGCATGCCCTCCTGACCCATATGGGGTTTGAGGTCGTTATTTCCGGCTTATCCACCAGGGATTTATATTCAAAAGGCCAGCATACCATCCCTTCGGACACGATATGTTACCCTGCCAAGCTGATGCACGGCCATATAATGAAACTGCTTGATATGGGGATCGATACGATATTCTATCCCTGCATGCCTTACAATTTCGATGAAAACCTTGGGGACAACCATTACAATTGTCCGGTCGTGTCATACTATCCGGAGCTGCTCAAGGCTAACATCAAAGCCTTGGACGGCACAAGGTTCCTGTATCCCTATTTCAACCCGGGAAACAGGAAAAACTTCACCCGTAGCCTGTGCAGTTTTTTTACTGACCGGTTCAATGTGTCCAGGAAAACGGTCGAGCATGCCGTTGACAAGGCCTATCGGGCCTATAGGGCTTACCGTGCCGATATCGAGGAATATGGCCGCAAAGCCCTGGAGTTTGCCAAGGCCAACGGCCGCCTGGTGATACTCTTGTCCGGCAGGCCTTATCATATCGATCCTGAAATAAACCACGGAATAGACAAGCTGGCCAATTCCCTCGGCCTTGTGGTACTTTCAGAGGACTGTGTAAGCCATTATATAGACAAATTCAGGACCGGCGTCCTCAACCAGTGGGCCTTCCACAGCAGGCTGTATGCTGCTGCAAAATTCGCAACTTTGCACGACAACGTGTATCCTGTCCAGCTTGTTTCCTTCGGATGTGGGCTTGATGCCATAACATCCGATGAAATGAGATACATACTTGAGACCGGATCCAGGCTTTATACACAGATCAAAATCGATGAGATCAGTAATCTCGGGGCTGCAAAAATAAGGCTCAGGAGCCTTATGGCCGCAGTCGAACTGTCAGGGGGTGCCAGGCATGAAAACCAATTTGCAATATGACAAGGATGGCAGGATCCTGTTCACCGAGGAGATGAAAAAGGAATACACGATATTGATGCCCATGATGTTGCCCATCCATTTCAGACTTTTCAAAAACATCCTGCTGCGTCACGGCTACAAGGCAGTCCTGCTAGAAACGGACCATCCCCGCATCGTTGACGAGGGGTTGCAAAGCGTGCACAATGACACCTGCTATCCCGCCCTGCTTGTGATCGGCCAGCTTCTGGACGCGCTTAAAACCAGGAAATATGACATCAACAAAACTGCGCTCATAATAACCCAGACCGGTGGCGGGTGCCGGGCATCCAACTATATCCACCTGCTGAGAAAGGCGCTTAAGCGGAACGGGCTAGGCCATATACCGGTGATTTCATTCAATATAGGCGGTATGGAGAAGAATCCTGGTTTCAAGCTTTCGATTGGGCTTATCATACAGATTGTATATGCGATCCTCTATGGTGACTTGCTCATGCTCCTGGCCAACCAGACCCGTCCCTATGAGATAAACAAGGGGGAAACCGACAGGCTGGTAGCTGAATGGACCGACAGGATCGGCAATAAGCTTAGGGGCAGCACTATACTGAACAACAGAAGCGTCAGAAGGGATTTTGACGCTATAGTATCGGATTTTGCCAGGATACCGGTCATGATGACTCAAAAGATCAAGGTAGGCGTGGTCGGTGAGATATATATGAAGTACTCGCCCCTGGGCAACAACAACCTGGAAAGCTTCCTGCTCAGTGAAGGTGTGGAAGTCGTCGTGCCCGGGCTGATGGATTTTGTCCTGTACTGTGTGGACAATGCCATCACTGATACTAAAATGTACGGCATGAACAGGCTTAAGGGATCCCTGGCCATACCCCTGAAGAAATACCTGGAAAAGCTTCAGAACATGCTTATAAGCTCAGTAAAAAAAGAAGCCTCTTTCACAGCCCCCTCACCCTTTGAACATGTGAAGAGCCTGATCAAGGGCTATGTGGGCAGCGGCAACAAAATGGGAGAAGGCTGGCTGCTTACCGCTGAAATGCTGGAGCTCATAGACGCCGGAGTGGAAAACATCATTTGCACCCAGCCCTTCGGCTGTCTTCCCAACCATATAGTCGGCAAGGGCATGATCAGGAAGATCAGGGAGAATCACAATAACGCCAACATCGTAGCTGTTGATTACGATTCCGGTGCCACCAGGATCAATCAAGAGAACCGAATAAAGCTTATGCTGTCGGTAGCTAAGCTGAATATGCAAAAAGCGGCAGCCCGCTCGGTATAGGGCTGCTGTTTCAGCCCTAGTAACCATTTGGGTTCTGCCGCTGCCATCTCCATGTATCTTCGCACATTTTATGAAGGTCATATCTGGCTTCCCAGCCCAATTCCCTTTTTGCCTTGCCGGGATCAGCATAGCATATATCTATGTCGCCGGGGCGCCTGTCCGTTATCCTGTAGGGTATTTGCCTGCCTGAGGCAGCCTCGAAGGCGCGAACCATATCAAGCACGGAATAACCCTTTCCGGTCCCCAGGTTGTAAACAACGAGGCCGCAGTTTTCATCCAGCTTTTTAAGGGCGGCTATATGCCCGTCAGCCAAATCTACTACATGGATATAGTCCCTTACCCCGGTCCCGTCCTTGGTGTCGTAGTCATTGCCGAATACCTTGAGCTCATCCAGCCTGCCTACCGCAACCTGGGAAATATACGGCATAAGGTTGTTGGGTATGTCGTTGGGATCCTCGCCTATCAGGCCACTTTCATGAGCGCCTACAGGGTTGAAGTATCTCAATATCGCTATGTTCATTGAAGGATTTGCATTATAGATGTCACCCAGCATCTGTTCGATCATCAGCTTGGTCCGCCCGTACGGATTGGTCGCAGACAGCCTGGCATCCTCCCTTATCGGCACTGTCTCAGGCTTTCCGTAAACCGTAGCTGATGAGCTGAACACGAAATTCCTGACTCCGTACTTCAGCATCGTTTCGATCACGGTGATAGCCGAAAGCAGGTTGTTCCGATAATAAGCCAAAGGCTTTTCCACTGATTCCCCTACTGCCTTGTATCCGGCAAAGTGGATCACCGCGTCTATTTTAGCTTCACTGAAGATCTGATCGACCGCTGCACTGTCACAAACATCGGCCTTGTAAAACTTCAGCTTTTTCCCGGTGATCTGCTGAACCCGCTTAAGGGCTTCCTCCTTGCTGTTGCTAAGGTTATCTGCTACGATCACGTCATAGCCGGCATTCAAAAGCTGCACGCATGTGTGACTGCCGATATAACCTGCGCCACCTGTTACTAATACAGTCATGATGTCCAAGCTCCTTTATAGATGATTGCTCAATCACTTGTTCTGAAGTTTGTTCAGTATGATAAACCCATTTTCCTGTATGGATTTTTCAATCTCTTCCGTATCCAGCAGGTTTATCCCGACGACTATCGCGCTTTTTCCGTTAAGCCCCCTATATACTGCTACCCTTGTTATATTTGCCCCGTGCTTGCTTATTATGCTCGTTAGATTTGACATGATGCCCGGCTCGTCGACTGCTTCTATAGTGAGCCGCGTCCCTTTTTCCCTAAAGCCCAGAAGCTCGATGAAAGCGTCAAAAATATCACTCTCGGTGATGATGCCCACCAGCTTGCCATCCTCCACCACTGGCAGGAAACCCACCTTTTGATCCCTCATCAGGGTGGCAGCCTCCTCCAAAAGCGCATCCGGAGATATTGTCACTATATTTTTCGACATAATCTGCTTGATCTTTGTTTTAGCCAGCAAATATGTGATTTCTCCTACGCTGAGCGATGTGGCCTTTGAAGGCGAAGCTGACTGGATATCCTCCCTGGATACGATCCCCACGAGCTTGCCGTTTTTCATGACCGGAAGGCGCCTGACCCCGTGCTGGGCCATGATCTCGTGGGCTTCCGGAATGGTCTGGTCAGGAGAAATGGTAAACGGATTGGCCTTCATTTTGTTTCTAACGAACATCGATCTCAACCCCCTAAATACGCTTTCTTGATATCCTCGCTTTGAGCCAGCTCTTCCCCGCTTCCTGATATGACTATTGACCCGGTCTCCAGCACATAGGCACGGTCCGCCGTCTTCAGCGCCATGCTGGCGTTCTGTTCGACAAGCAGTATGGTGGTACCGGATTCATTTATCGATTTTATTATATTAAATATTTCCTGTACCAGCAACGGTGCAAGACCCATAGAAGGCTCATCAAGGAAAAGGATCCTGGGACGGCTCATCATAGCCCGCCCTATCGCAAGCATCTGCTGCTCGCCCCCGGACAGGGTACCTGCAGATTGCCTGCGCCTGTCATACAGGATCGGAAAGTGCTCGTACACTTTATTAAGGTCTTTGGCGATCCCTTGCTTATCCCTGCGCAGATATGCCCCCAGCTCCAGGTTTTCCAGCACCGTCATCGCGGGGAAAACCCTTCTTCCTTCCGGGACATGGGAGATCCCAAGCCTTACCCTTTCCTTTGCCGGCAGGCCGGTTATATCAGCCCCATCCAATGATATGGTACCGGATTTTGGCTTGATCAAACCGGATATCGTCCTGAGGGTCGTCGTTTTGCCTGCGCCGTTGGCCCCTATAAGCGTAACGATTTCACCATCATTGACAGTGAGCGAAACACCTTTAAGGGCATGTATGACTCCGAAATATACATTAAGATCCCTGATCTCAAGCATCTATTGCATCCTCCCCGAGATAAGCCGTTATTACCCGCTCATTGGACTTGATCTCATCCGGCGTCCCGCTGGCAATGACCGAGCCAAAATCCAGTACATATATTCGCTCGCAAATCTTCATCACAAGTGACATATCATGCTCGATAAGCAGGATAGTCAGGTTGAACAGCCTGCGGACCTTACGGATGATCTCGGACAACTGGGCCGTTTCTGCAGGGTTCACGCCAGCGGCCGGTTCATCCAGCAGAAGAAGCTTTGGCCTTGAGGCAAGGGCACGGGCGATCTCCAGGTGGCGCTGCTCGCCGTAAGGAAGATTCCTGGCCAGTTCATCCATCTTCCCGTCCAGGTTGAATATCTTAAGCAGCTCTATGCTTTCATCTATGATCCTTTGCTCATCTCTCCGGTACCTGGGCAGGTGCAAAAAGCATGACAGCAGCCCGTATTTCACGCTACAGTGCATGGCTATGCGAACGTTGTCCAGGACCGTCAGGTCCTTGAACAGCCGTATGTTTTGAAATGTTCTGGCAATTCCTGCATTGCAGATCTTATGCGGTTTCAGGCCATGTATGGTTTTCCCATGACTTCCGTCAAAGAGGGTTATGGTCCCGGAAGTAGGCGCATACATACCGGTTATCAGGTTGAAAACTGTTGTTTTCCCCGCACCGTTGGGACCGATCAGGCCTACCAGTTCCCCCTGGTTGATGACCATGTTCACCTTGGATACCGCCATCAATCCACCAAAGGATTTGGTGAGCTTCTTTGCTTCAAGCAGCTTCATCCCTCAAACCTCCCCTTGCTGGCAGATTTATCCCCGCCGTGTTTCCCGGTCCCTTTTGTGATCGACCTGACGGCGCTTAATACCTTGGCAGGCATCGCCTTAAGCCATGCAATGGCTTCTTTGCGGAGCTCAACAAGCATGGCCACTGAAAGCTCCCTTGAACCCATCAAGCCACCGGGGCGGAACAGCATGATCAATATCAGCAGGACCGCGTAGAGCACCATGCGGATTGCAGCAAATGATTGCAGGAATGATGATATCAGGGCAAGAACGGCTGCAGCCAGGATCGATCCGGACAAGCTGCCCAGGCCTCCGAGGACCACAACAACAAGTATGTCGATCGACTTGGAAAAGCCAAACAGGTTAGGCTCTATGAAATAGAAATAGGATGCATAGACAGCCCCTGCAACCCCTGCGAAAAATGAGCCTATCATAAAGGCCATGACTTTGTACTTTGTTGTGTTTATTCCAACCGCCTCCGCGGCGATCTCATCCTCTCGGATCGAAATGCAGGCCCTGCCGTGAGAGGACTTCACAAAGTTGGATATGAGTACAACAGTCATGACAGTCAACACAAACAGCCAGAACCAGTTGACAAAGCGGTACTGAAGATAAAGGCCGGCAGCACCGTTAGTTATGGAATCCAGGTTGATAAACATAACGCGGATTATCTCAGACAAGCCCAGTGTAGCAATGGCCAGGTAATCACCTTTCAGCCTGAGTGTGGGCAGGCCTACAAGTAAACCTGCAAAGGCTGCCAGCATGGCTCCTAATATAACACCGGCTATAAATCCATAAACCGTAGGCACCCTCTGAATAGTCAGGGCGCAGGCATATGCGCCTATCGACATGAAGCCTGCATGCCCCAGTGAGAATTGCCCTGTAAAGCCCGTTATCAGATTCAGGCTTACAGCCAGTATTATGTTGATGCATATTGTCGCCAGGATATCCTGATAGTAATAGTTGATAATATTGAACTGGATCAGGAGCTGGACAATAAAGAAGGTTACTAAGAGCGCCAGGGGTTTTATCAATGCTTTTTTGTTCAGCTGCTTGACCATTGCTCACACCTTCTCTCTAACATTTCTGCCCAGCAAGCCTGCAGGCTTCACTATCAGTATCAGGATCAGGATGGCAAACACGACCGCATCCCTATACATCGAATAGCCATAACCAGCGACGAAGGTTTCCACCATCCCTATGAAATAACCTCCGATCATAGCGCCGGGAATTATACCTATGCCACCGAAGACCGCCGCGACGAAGGCCTTTAGCCCGGGCAACAAGCCCATAAGGGGGTTGATAGAGTTGTAATATAATCCAACCAGGACCCCAGCTGCTCCGGCCAGGGCTGAACCCAGGGCAAAGGTAAAAGAGATCGTGGTATCAACATTGATACCCATGAGCTCTGCAGCGTCCACATCCAGCGAAACTGCCCTCATGGCTTTTCCTATCCTGGTCCTCTTGACCGTTAACTGCAGCAAGACCATCAACAGTACAGTCACGCTAACTATCATCAGCTGCATGAAGGTCAAATTTATGTTGCCAAGCTTTATGCCAGCCGACATTGACTTCACGATGTGGGGAGGAAATGTCCTGACCTGAGGCGATACGAAATACATGGTCCCGTATTCTAGGAACAATGAAACACCGATCGCTGTGATAAGTACAGCTATCCGTGTTGCATTCCTTAAAGGTTTATAGGCTATTTTTTCTATAAGCACGCCCAGCAAAGTGCAAAGTATCATGGCAATCAACAGGGAAGGAACAACACCCAGGTGGAGAAAGGTCATGCAATAATAACCTATATAAGCCCCCAGCATATATACGTCGCAATGCGCAAAATTTATAAGCTTTATGATACCGTATACCATCGTATAGCCCAAGGCTATCAGCGCATATATGCTACCCAGCGATATGCCGTTTATGATCTGCTGTATAAACTGATCCATGGTTATCCCTTCCTTTAATTACCTGTTAATGCCAAATACACTGGATATCTAGTCCAATTCTTTTTTGAAAACGCATATAAGTGGGTATAACCCACTTATATGCAAATACAAGCCTTTGATTTAATATTTTGCATGTAATTAGGATTAATACCTGTGGATTAGTTGCCTGCCCTTATTGTGGATACCTGTTTGCCGTTTTGCAGTTCGATTATTATCAGGGCCTTAACAGGGTCGTGGTTCTCATCGATGCTGAAGGAACCGGTCACGCCTTCGAAGTCCTTGGTAGCTTCCAGCGCATCCTTGACTGCCTCACCGGTCAAGCTTTCAGCCCTCTTTATACCGTCAGCCACAAAGTAGGCCAGGTCATAACCCAGTGCGCTGAACGCGTCAGGTTCTTTGTTGTACTTTTTCTTGAAGCTTTCTATGAAGTCGACCACTACAGAGCTCTCATCCAGGGGCGAGTAATGGTTGGAGAAGTATACATCATTCAATGCATCTTCGCCTGCCAGATTTACAAGCTCTGGTGAATCAAAGCCGTCGGCGCCGAGGATGGGTACATCTATGTCCATCGCACGGGCCTGCTTGATTATCAGGCCGGCTTCGTTGTAGTATCCCGGTATGAATATGACATCAAAATCCTTGCCTTTGATACCAGTCAGGATGGCGTTGAAGTCGACCTCATTCTTTACATATGCCTCTTCAGCTACTATTGTACCACCTTTTTCTTCAAATGTCTGTTTAAAGCTTTCAGCAAGTCCTTTCCCGTAATCGCTGGAATTGTCCTTGATTATGACTGCCTTGGTCTTTTTGAGGTTGTTGATTGCAAAATTGGCCATTGCCTTGCCCTGGTAGGAATCATTGAAGCAAATGCGGAAAGCATATTCCTTTACATTACCGTTATCATCCACCAGGAGTCCGTCTGCTGTTGCAGAACCTGAAGCGACTGGGATCTTGTACTGCATTGCCAGGGGTATGGTCGATCCGAATGCGCCTGATGTAGCAGGACCCAATACGGCAACGACCTTGTCCTGGGTCATGAGCCTCGTCGTAAGGGACAGGGCTAAATCAGGCTTCGATTCGTTGTCATACTTGACCAGCTTGATCTTTTTGCCGTTGATTCCGCCTGCTTCATTAATTTCATCTATGGCCAGCTCTATACCATATACCGAGCTTTGCCCATAGGTTGCTGTCTGACCTGAAAGCTCATAGTTTACGCCGATTTTGATCACATCACTGTCAGATCCTGAACCACAACTTGCTAAAGCTATGGCTGCGAATACTAATGCCAGTACCAGACTAAATCTTTTCATCGTATCCCTCCAAATTTTTTAATACCTATATTACTATACATATACATGCCAGTCAAGTACTTTAGTGAGATAAATTATTAAAATTTTAGGTGTTAGATATATACTATGCATACCTTTTGAAATAATGAATCGCCTAAATAAAAAAACCCGGCCTGCGGGATTTATCCGAGGCCGGAGATTTCTTACTATAATTATACATAGCAGCCAACTGTCGATATTGTTCTACTCTACCCTGCTCTGCCTTAATGAAAGCAGCTCGGGGAAATACCTTTTGGCAAGCCACTCCATCTCGGAGTCGCCGATGACGGTGGTCCTGCCGTTGGCGTACTCATTGTCTATCCATTTCTTGATTTTTACTATCCTTTCATCCCTTTTATCTATCATCCTATCGCCCTTGAGCATGAAGTAGCTGTTGAGCCAGGCTGCGATCCCGCTTAAGCCCGAATGGGCATCAATCATCACAACCGGCGGCCTGCCGAGGAGCTTGGTCGTGTCGAATATATTGTATATTTCCTCGTCTTTCAAGAGACCGTCAGCATGTATACCCGCCCTGGTCGCGTTGAAAGCCCGTCCTGTAAAAGGTGTGCGCGGCGGTATCTCATAGTTGAGCTCGTTTTCAAAGTACTCGGCTATTTCGGTTATGACCTTCAGGTTCATGCCTCCGTCGCTGCCCCTGAGCTGGGTGTACTCTATCACCATGGCTTCAAGGGGCGTATTACCGGTACGCTCACCTATGCCAAGCAGGGACGTGTTTACCGAGGCAGCCCCATACAGCCATGCTGCCGTAGAATTGGATACTGCTTTATAGAAGTCATTGTGTCCGTGCCACTCAAGCCACTCTGAGGGGACCTCGCCATAGTTGACCAGGCCGTAAATTATCTGGGGCACACTGCGGGGCAGGGCAACGCCTGGTATGCTTACCCCCAGGCCAAGAGTATCACATGCCCGGATCTTGACCGGTATGTTGGCCTGTGAGGACAGCTCCATGAGCTTGTTGACGAAGGGCAGCACAAAGCCATAGAAGTCAGCCCGGGTTATATCTTCAAAATGGCATCTCGGGATTATGCCCGACTCCAGGGCAGCAGACACTATTTCAAGATAAGTGTTCATTGCCTGGGACCTGTTCATTTTAAGCTTCTTGAATATATGGTAGTCAGAGCAGGATACCAGGATGCCCGTCTCCTTTATACCCATGTCTTTGACCAGCTGAAAGTCTTCCTTTTTGGCCCTGATCCAGGCAGTGACCTCGGGATATTCATAGCCCTTTTCCATGCATTTGGCCACGGCTTCCCTGTCCACCTTGGTATACAGGAAAAACTCAGTCTGCCTTATGATGCCGCTGCCATTGTCCAGCTTGTGGAGCAAGTCGAATAAATCGCATATCTCATCAACTGTATAGGGTGACCTGGCCTGCTGGCCGTCACGAAAGGTGGTGTCAGTTATATATAGCTTATCAGGTATATTCATAGGCACTACCCGGTGGTTGAAAACTATCCTGGGCACCTCATTGTATGGATAAATGTTTCGAAAAAGATTGGGTTCGTCCACTTCCCTGAACTGGTATTCGATCTCCATCATCTTGGTTTTGTTATTGAACTTTACATTCATATGCATACCTCCCCTGAAATGCTAAGTTTTGTTTGGCAAAAATAAAAGCGATCGCCACGCTGTGTACGTGAAAATCGCTTCAAAGGCACAAGTACCCTTCCATATACCTTCAAAGCTTCCGAGGTTAGCTGACGGATTCGGACCGAAAGTTATTAGCCCTACCGGATCGCTCCGGATTCACCCCAAATGATTGGTTCCCCCGTATCCTGCCGCAGAGTGGCTAGCAGAAATTCAGCTCTCTATTGAATTATTGATTATTATAGTACATATTTATGATCAGGTCAAATACACATAATGTCTATGAAAGCAAGGCCCGGTCGAAGGCGAAATCTTCGCCGCTGGCCCTGCCAAACCTGTTTATCAGGGCTTCGACGGTCAGCTTTCTCTTTTCCTCGCCCCTGATATCCAGTATTATCCTCCCGTCATGCATCATGATCAAGCGATTGCCATGCTTGATCGCATCCCGCATGTTGTGGGTCACCATAAGGGTGGTCAAATTATATTCCTTTACCAGATGATCAGTTAATCCCAATACTTTTTCTGCGGTCCTGGGGTCGAGGGCTGCCGTATGCTCGTCAAGGAGCAGGAGCTTTGGCTTTTTGAGCACAGCCATAAGGAGAGTAAGAGCCTGCCGCTGCCCTCCGGAGAGCAGGCCTACCTTGGTGCTTAGGCGGTCTTCAAGCCCGAGGTCCAGAGTTTTCAGCAGGCTTTTGTACAGCTCCCGCTCCCTGGATGTAATGCCCCACTTAAGGCCTCTGCGCTGCCCTCGGCGGTATGCCAGGGCAAGGTTTTCCTCTATGCCCATGTCTGATGCGGTACCCATCATCGGGTCCTGAAAAACCCTGCCCATGACTGCTGCACGCTTGTGCTCGGGCAGCTTTGTCACATTGATCCCGTCTATGATTATGCAGCCCTGGTCAGGGGGATACACCCCGGCTATGCAGTTTAAAAACGTAGACTTGCCTGCTCCGTTGCCCCCTATGACCGTGACGAAATCACCCTTTTCAATGTGGAGGCTCAGGTTTTTCAAGGCTTCCTTCTGGTTGACCGTGCCTGCGTTGAAGGTTTTGTATAGCCCGTTTACTATCAGCATATTCACTCACCTGCCCTGACTGATTTTTTCAGCGTCAAGAGATATTCCTTGAATACAGGCAGCGCCAAAGCTGCGGCTACGGTTATCGCCGTAAAGAGCTTCAGGTCATTGGCAGGCATACCCATCTTCAGCACGAGCGCAATGATCACGCGGTAAGTCACAGCACCCAATGCAAGTGAAATAAGTCTTTTTAAAAACCCGTTTTTGCCAAACAGCACTTCTCCTATGATCACTGAAGCCAGGCCTATCACTATGGAGCCCGTGCCCATTTGGATATCAGCAAACCTCTGGCTTTGGGCAATCAAGCCTCCACTGATCGCTACCAGGCCGTTGCTCAGTATAAGGCCCAGGATGACCGTCGTATCTGTGTTTATGCCCTGAGCCCGCACCATATTTGGATTGTTGCCGGTCGCCCTTATAGCGCAGCCTATTTCAGTGCCGAAAAACCAGTAGAGGATCGCGATAAGGGCAGCAACGACCAGAAGGCCAACAACGATGGCTGCCCAGTTCCGATCTAGCCCTAATGTCTCAAAGGGCGTATACACGGTGTTCATTTCCGAAAAATCCTTTTTCTTCAGCAATGACAGGTTCGATGTCCCCATGATCCTCAAATTTATTGAATACAAGGCTATCATGGTCAAAATACCCGACAAAAGCGGAGGTATTTTGAACCTGGTAATCAGCAGCCCTGTAGCCAGACCGGCAGCCATGCCCCCCAGCATAGCAAGAAACAATGAAACATACGGATTTATGCCATTTATCATGGTTATAGCTGCTATCGACGCCCCCATGGTGATGCTTCCTTCAACCGTCAGATCCGCAATGTTGAGTATGCGGTAGGTTATATATACGCCAATGGTCATAACAGCCCAAAGGAGGCCAAGGGAAACGGCTCCGGATAAAATGTGCACCATCGCATTCACCTATTCCAATCATCAGTTATCGTTTTTAAGGATATATTCCTTTAAGTCGTCAGGTATTTCTATGCCTATTTCCTCGGCCACTTCCCCATTGATGGCATAGTCGAACTTCTCCTGTCTCTCTATGGGCATATCAGCCGGTTTAGCCTCGCCCTTCAACACCTTTACCGCCATCTTGCCCGTCTGGTAGCCCAGGTTGTAATAATCTATGCCTAGTGTGGCCAAGCCGCCGCTTTTGACCATATTGGCCTCACCGCATATTACCGGGGTTTTCGATTCCTTTGTCACCCCGTATACCAGGGGCATAGCAGAGGCAAGGACATTGTCAGTCGGTATATATATGGCATCGCACATTCCAACTATAGACTGGGTGGCCTGTTGGACTTCGTTTGAATTGGTGATGGTGACTTCAACATAATTAAGGCCTTTTTCTTCGATTATTTCCTTTGCGATCTGGGCTTGCAGGACCGAATTGTCCTCGCTTGAGGTATACAGCACACCGATCGTTTTAGCATCGGGCACCAGCTTCAGCAGGAGGTCTATCTGTTCCTTGATGGGATTCATGTCTGTCGTCCCGCTTACATTTCCACCAGGTGCTTCATTAGATTTGACCAGGCCTGCAGTAACGTAGTCTGTGATCGCTGTGCCCAGTATGGGAATATCCTTTGTCTTGCCGGCGATGGCCTGGGCCGCGTCAGTAGCAATGGCCAATACCAGGTCCACCTTGTTGCTTACAAAGCGATCGCTGATGGTCGACAGGTTGCTTTGATCGAACTGGGCGTTCTGATAGTCGATCTTAATGTTCTCACCGTCAACATACCCCTCGTCCTTTAGGGAATCTATAAAGCCTTGACGGGCCGCGTCCAGGGCAGGGTGTTCGCCGTACTGGATTATGCCGATGGTCGTTTTTGAGTCCCCTGCTGAGCATGCGGCTACGGTTAGGATAAGGATCAATGCAACCGGCAAAGCAATCAGAATTCTAATTGTCCTTTTCATGTTCATTCCTCCCTAATTTACTTGATTTATTGGATTTATAAAATATAAAATTTAAACACTAAACACTGGTATTAAAAACGCCCCTGTTAAATATAACAGGGGCGAATATATCGCGGTACCACCTTGTCTTCGTTGCACAAGTGCAACCTCAGCGAGCAACCAACATTGCTCCTCCACTGTAACGGTTGGACTCCGACACAGCCTACTCGGCAGGCCCCAAACAGCCGCCTTTGAGTGTGCGACTCTCGGGATGAATTCGCGGCATCTGGATCCTGCTTTCATCTCACCTGTCGAAAGCTCTCTGTCGGGCCAGGCCTGCCGTTACTACTTCCCGGTCATTGTCTTTGATCAATTAGACTATTCAGACTATTTAGTTTGATATTATACGCAGTACAAATACATTTGTCAACTTATTTTTTTAATTTTTATACAGGCTGTGCTTCTGCAGATGGATGTATATCAAGCTGTTTCAGGACAGAGTATCCGGCTGTCATCGCCGCGCCTATGCATACGGCTGAAACGCCAAAGCATAAAAATGCGATTTTTACCCTGGCCATAAGCAATATAAGCAGATTTGCCTGTATATTTATACCGGAACTCACGGCTGCTATTATAGGTTCAATAAGCAGCCACAGGACAAGGTACACGGCTCCCGCGGCAGTTAAAGATATGCCTAAGTATACCAGTGATATCCTTTTATTGCTTTTATTAATCAAAATTAATGCAAAAATTACTGTTGTCAATAGGATCGTCAACAGTACAATTGACCTTACCGACAAAACTGCCTGTACGACCGAGATCATGCCAAGCAACCGGTTAACATCCAAATCTGTATTAGCAGCGCCGTTCGCTGAACTGCCGCTTAGACTTCCCGCCATGCCGTCAATTATATTGCTTAATGTCACGGTTTCCGGTATATAACTGATCACTTTCTCGTAGTCCGCTTCAGTAGGCTCTTTGCCCAAGGCCTCTTTCAATATGTCCGGGTTTTCCTCAAGGAGTTCGATGACTTCGCTCCTGGCAATCGAAGCGTCAGTTCTGCCGTTGATCAGGTCCGTGAGATAGCCCGCGGTTTTATTAGCCAGAAACTCTTTGATTTTAGGGTGTTTCAAAACTCTGGCTATGCTTTCTTTAGTGATATTGTACTCGTTGCGCGTCTTCTCATCGATAAGGTCGTATATCATGTCTGCCAGAGAACTGCCGGCTGCCGGTTTGGCGGATGAAAACACCATTCTGTAAGCGCCCGATGCGATCCGGATCGTACCCGTTTCCCTTAAGTAAAGTTCATTGAGATCTGCATTGTTTATTACGTCAGCTATATGCTTTTCAGTCAGGCCTATTCGAATTGAAGATATCATGAAAATCATACACAGGAAAAGGAAAGCTGCAATACACAGGAGGAAAGAGGAAATACGCACAAGGACTCTTTTTGATCCGGCCATACCAACACTTCCTTACATTTTAAAATTACGGGACCTTATATGCCTATATGATATATCAAATCTCGGGATCAAAAAAGCCCTAATCGCTTTATATTGAAAATGAGAAACAAAAAACGCAGCTGCGTTTTTACAGCTGCGCCTTGCGTCCGGCCTTTTGCCGGTGGTGCGGGAAACAGGATTTGAACCTGCACAGTCTTGCGACCACTAGAACCTGAATCTAGCGCGTCTGCCAATTCCGCCATTCCCGCACGGCTAACGACAAGGAATATTATAATACATAGGCAGGGCATTTTCAATATCATTTTTAAATTAAATTTGCTCTTATCTTAATCTTTTGTCTTAAAGGTCTATCACAAGCCGGACCGGTTCCCCGCCTCCGGCATAGAAGCGCTCGCGATGAATGTCCGTATTCACTGTCTTCCTCCTGCCGTCGGCTTCAACTATTATATCATAGTTCCCGCAGAACAGGCGTGTTTTGCAAAGCCCAGTCTCCCCGGTCACAAGGTCCGGGCTGGTATGCCATTCATGGTTGATCAGGTCGTCAAGGGCTTTGTAAACAGGCTTCGGCCTTAGGTCATCATCGACAAGGCCTGCGGGAGCATTGAGCCAGCGGTGATCAGTGAAATCAAACCATGACAGGGCTTCAACAGACGGATGGCTGAATACGAGCGTATAGAAATCACGCGTGAACTCCGCCTGGGAATACAGGTCCTCCTCTGTTTCATTCCAGTAGTTTATGGCTCCGGCGGCGTAATTTGTCTTGCCAATGGGTGTACCGCTGCAGACCGAGCATTCAGTGAAATGGATAGGCCAGCCAAAGGAGGCGGTACGCTCCAGGATCCTTAGGGTTTCCTCTTCACTCCACCTGTCAACATGCATGTGGCTCTGCACGCCGATGATATCTATGTCCACACCATTTTCACGGATCTCCCTAAGGAAATCATAATACTCATCTACATGGACGTTCCAGTCGTTGTAGAGGAGCCTGGCATCCGGTTTGTATGAGCGGACGAGCTCCACACCGAACTTGAGCATGTTTATGGGGCCAAACTCCTTTACCCAGCGTGAGATCGGGTTGTCAAACCTATCGTTTACCGTCGTCTCATTTGCAAGGTCGATAAAGTCAAAATGGTCGCCGTAGTTGGCCATTATATAGGAGATCCGTTCTACGTAGCGCTCCTTGACTTCCTTTTCCGATGTGATCCAGTCAGGGCAAAGCTCATGCCAGATCAGGGCGTGCAGCTTACGCTTTATGCTGTTCGCTTTTGCCCAGTTTATAAGATTGGTCGTATAGGGCTCATTATACTGCCCTTTCTTAGGCTCAAACCAGCTCCAGTGGAATGGGATCATCGTGTAGTTCATCAGCCTGACAAATTCTTCTGTAAAGCGCTCTCTCAAGTCCTGGGTCGGAAGCCTGTCATACATATAGCATACGGCACCAAACAGGAACTGGTGCCTTTTCATGCGAAAGCTCACCCTTGCATTTGAAACAGGCAGGCCGTCCTTTAGCACGGTCACTTCTACATCCTTCTGACGGATTTGCCTGATCCGCTTTTGCGCCTCTCTGATATTCTCGCTCATTCAATCACCTTCAGTAAGTTATTAAGAATATTTTGCTTCAATAGCTGTGATTTATAGTTTATTCTATATGTTCTAAGCATACTCCTGCCTTGGTCGAAAATTGTCGAAGAATCATTCAAGCAGAAAAATACAAGCTCGAAGCTATCAGGATCTGGCCTGTGTAATAGGTAAGCAAATTCAATGCCGGGAACGACTTGGGCACTTTTCCGTTAAACTTTGCAAGGGCCAGGATCGCATCGGAGATCACGAACAAAAGCGCGCCTGAAGCGACCATGCCCGCCTGAGTCAGCGGTATGGCATCGTTGTATAATAATGAGACAGCCTTGGACAGCATATATACTATTGCCAGCATATACAGCAAAACCGGGAGTTTCAGGCTGCCGACGTCCATCTTCAATGCTTTGTACGCAAACAGCAGGATAGCAATAAGAGCTGTAAACAGTATCACATCCCATAAGTAAATCCCTGCCGTTAGAGTGAAGGCGATGCCGTAAATGATCTGAGTGACCAGGAAACAAGCAAGCCCGGCTATGAAAAAGATATTTTTGTAGCCATATACGAGCAGGATATCACCGAAAAAGGAAAATACCAGCCCGCTTATAATCATTGGTGTATATATCCCTTCCAGGCCTTTTATGATATATGCATGGATCGCTGCAGCCACAAAGCAAAGGCTGCATAAAGACTTGAATACAAGCCCCAGCTTAGCATTTTTTCTGTATTCGAACAATATCAAAAATATTAGGGACACAACCAGCAGCATAGCTATAATAAACGGAACAGGCATATTATACTACCCTCCTTACACTCTTTTCACTATATACTATGCCGCAGAAGCTTCTATAAATCAATCATATCGCTAAATGCTGACAATGTTATAAATCCAGCATTTCATAGGTCAGATCCCTGATCGCCGGATGCACCTTTTCATAGGCTAAGCCGCAGTTACGGACGTGCTGGGCATAGAATATCGCAAGGCGATTGTCGGTATCTATCAACGCATAAGCGCCAGCGGCACCGTCCCAGCCGAACTCGCCCAGAGGACTCCTTGAACGGGACATTTCCTTGTCGACCAGGGTGCGGACCCCAAGGCCGTAGCTGTATCCGATCTTACCGAGCTGTCTGAAGTCCTTTTTGGATACCTCATGCAGTTGATCCTGGCGCATCAGATCGATAGACCCTGCATCAAGGACCTTGTATCCGTCTGCGCTTGTTCCGCCGTTGCACATTGCGTCCAGAAAGAGGATATAATCATTTACGGTAGATATCAGCCCTGCCCCTCCGCTTTCGTAGTTTTCGGATAGGACATAGCAGTTGTCCGATGTCATTCTGACAGAAGTATTAGTTTCAGGGCGGTATTCAAACTGCTCAGACATATTGGCCTCGCGGTCAGCTGTCAGTTCAAATCCCGTGTCAGCCATCCCGAGCGGATCAAAAATATTCTTCATAAGATATTCACCAAACCTCAGGCCTGAAACCACCTCAATAACGGCACCAAGCACATCATGGCTAAGGCTGTACTTGTACCGAGTACCCGGTTCAAAGTCAAGCGGCTCTTCCGCCAAGGCTTTTATGACCTCCCTTGTAGTTGCTTTTCCCGCCGTTTCCTTGAGCACCCTTTGGATAGACGGAAGCCCAAGGTCATAATTCAGCCCGCTTTGCATGGTCATCAGGTGCCTTATCGTCATCGTGTTCCTGGCAGGTTCAAAACCCGAACCCGTTTTTACCATCAGGTTTTTGTACTCCGGCAGGTATTCATATACAGGATCATCAAGACCGATGCTGCCCTTTTCTATCAGCTGCATGACTGCCGTACAGGTGATAAGCTTCGTGGCTGAATACAGCCAGTATGTCGTTTTTTCGGATATGGGTCTTTTTTTCGCTTCATCAGCGAAACCTGCCATGTGCCTGAACACAGGCTTATGCTCATGGTATACGACCAGGTCGCATCCCGGTATCCCCTTCTCCTCCAGTGAGTCAAGAAAATCAACCAATGGTTTTTTATCCATATGAAAACCTCCCTGATAAATCGAGATATTTCATCTGCGTACCAGATACTTCTTAAGGTATTGCCCGGTATATGATCTCGGATCAGCTGCCACTTCCTCCGGTGTCCCCCGGGCTACTATCTCACCGCCGCTGTCACCACCCTCAGGGCCAAGGTCGATTATATGATCCGCGGTTTTGATGACATCCATGTTGTGCTCTATCACAACTACTGTATTGCCGTTATCTACCAGCTTATGCAGCACATCGATCAGCTTGTGCACATCGGCAAAGTGCAGGCCGGTGGTAGGCTCATCAAGTACATACATGGTCCTGCCCGTACTCACCTTGCTCAGCTCTGCAGCCAGCTTCACCCGCTGGGCTTCACCGCCTGAAAGGGTGGGAGATGGCTGTCCCAGCTTGATATATGACAGCCCGACATCGTGCAAGGTTTTGATCTTCCTGTGTATGGACCGGATGTTTTCGAAAAACGGCAGCGCTTCCTCGACCGTCATTTCGAGCACATCATGGATGTTTTTGCCCTTGTACCTGATTTCCAGGGTTTCACGGTTGTACCGCTTACCTCCGCATACATCACATGGTACGTATACATCCGCCATGAAATGCATTTCCACCTTGATTATCCCGTCCCCCTTGCAGGCTTCACACCTGCCCCCGGACACGTTGAAGCTGAACCGCCCCTTTTTGTAGCCCCGCATCCTGGCATCCGGAGTGGCGGCAAACAAGTCCCTTATAAGGTCAAAGACACCTATATAGGTTGCAGGGTTGGACCGCGGAGTCCTCCCGATCGGATCCTGATCGATATTTATCACCTTGTCCAGGTACTGCGAGCCTTCCAGCTTATCATACCTGCCCGGCCTTGTCCGGGCACGGTTCAAGGCATTGGCCAGGGCTTTATACAGGATCTCATTGACCAAGGTGCTCTTGCCTGAGCCTGAAACTCCGGTCACACATATGAATGTGCCCAGGGGAAAAGCAACATCTATATTTTTTAAGTTGTTTTCCTTTGCCCCATTTATAGTCAAATACTTATCGGATCTTCTTCTTGCCTTGGGTACAGGTATCGACAGCCTGCCGCTCAAATATGCGCCGGTCACTGAGTTTGGGTTTTCTATAAGGTCTTTAACAGTCCCGCAGGCGATCACCTCTCCCCCGTGCTCCCCCGCTCCTGGACCCATGTCGACTACATAGTCGGCAGCGCGTATCGTGTCCTCATCGTGTTCTACCACAATAACGCTGTTGCCAAGGTCCCGCATCTTCTTCAGTGCATTGAGCAGCTTGTCGTTGTCCCGCTGGTGCAATCCTATGCTTGGTTCATCCAGTATATAATCCACGCCGACAAGGCCTGACCCTATCTGGGTAGCCAGCCGGATCCGCTGCATCTCACCACCGGACAAGGTGCTGGCAGCCCGGGACAGGGTGAGGTAGTCCAGCCCTACATCCGCCAAAAACCGGATCCTGGCCCGGATCTCTTTCAGCACCTGCTTTACTATCGCATACTGGTATTCACTCAGCTTAAGGCTCGAGAAGAAATCCTGCAAATCTTTAATGGACAAGGCGGTAAGCTCAGCTATGTTCATGCCTCCGACCGTTACAGCCAGGGACTCCATTTTTAGCCTTTGCCCCCGGCAGGCTTTGCAGGTGATCGTACGCATGTACGGCTCGTACTGTGCCCTCATTTCGTCATTGAAGGCCTCATTGTAGTGCCTTTCCACATGCTTTAAAAGCCCTTCAAAGGCGATATCGTAAGTCTTGCTTCCCCACCGGCCTTCATAATAGACCTTGACTGTCCGGTCAGTGCCATAGAGCAGGATATCCTGGATCTCTTTAGGGTATGACTCAAAGGGAACATCCAGGGAGAAACCAAACTCCTCGGCCAGGGCTTCGAGTATGGCACGTGTAAAGCTTCCCTTTGATTTGCTTGACTGCCAGCCATACACTGCGATGGCACCTTCATCTATACTCAGGCTCTTGTCAGGTATCATCAGGTCCTCGTCAAACTCCAGCTTATATCCCAATCCTGTGCATTCCGGGCAGACGCCGACGGGGCTGTTGAAGGAAAAGCTCCTTGGCTCAACCTCCGGGATACTTAAGTTGCAGTCCGGGCACGCCAAGCGATCGGTGAATATTAGCTGCCCGCCATCCGGCAGCTTGACCCCTGCCATGCCCTGTGACAGGTTCAGGGCATTTTCCAGTGAATCCGCCAGACGTGCCTGTATTCCCGGCTTGATTATCAGCCTGTCTATCACAATATCGATATCATGTGCTGTGTCCTTGTCCAAAGTCAATCCTTCCGACAGATCGACCTGCCTGCCGTCTATTATCAGGCGCACATATCCGCTTTTCCTGGCCTGGGCGATAACCTTTTCATGGGGACCCTTTTTACCCCTTATAACCGGGGAAACAATGATGATCCTCGTTCCCCCAGGCAGCTCCATTACCCGGTCTGTCATCTGGTCTATGGACATGTGCTTTATCTCCCTGCCGCATTCCGGGCAATGGGGCACCCCAATCCTGGCATACAGCAGCCTTAGATAGTCGTAAATCTCCGTGACGGTGCCGACCGTTGATCTTGGGTTGTTGCTAGTGGATTTCTGGGATATGGATATTGCAGGTGAAATGCCTTCGATGGACAAAACGTCCGGCTTTTTCATCTGCCCCATAAACTGTCTTGCATAGGAAGACAAGGATTCCATATACCTTCTTTGCCCGTCAGCATATATAGTATCAAAGGCAAGGGATGATTTGCCTGAGCCACTTAAGCCCGTTATGACAACCAGCTTATGCTTTGGTATGCTTATATCTATGTTTTTCAGATTGTGCTCCCTGGCACCTTTTATCCTTAGGTATTCAATGCTTGCTATTGCTATCAATCCTTTCTGTTTATCATATTAGGCGATTTTTCGGATCATGGCAATAGACAATTCCTGCATGTAAAAAGCCCGCTGTACACGGGCTTAAAAAGCGATTCTATACAGGATTTCATATATGCAAGAGCCACGTTGCCAATGTAAAGTATGTTGACAGCACTATAGCATCGACTATCGTGGTAATGAAGGGGCTTGCCATTATTGCGGGATCAAGTCTGAGTTTTTTCGCAATAATCGGTAATGATCCGCCAATTACCTTTGCCAGGATTACTGTTATATATAAACTCATGCAAACTACTAAAGATATAAGCAAATCTGTTCCTTCTATAAAATAGATTCTCAAGAAATTTACTACTGTCAATACTGCGCCGACAATCAAGCTTACCCTGAACTCTTTCCAGATTACTCTTAAAATATCATTTAGCTTAAGCTCATTTAATGCCAGGCCGCGTATGACGAGGGTTGCTGATTGTGATCCAGCATTTCCGCTTGTATCCATAAGCATTGGTATATAAGCTGCCAGTACGACGACAGACTGAAGCACATCGTTGAACCTTCTTATTATATACCCTGTAAAAGTGCTTGATATCATAAGTACCAACAGCCACACGACTCTGTTTTGGGCCAGTTTGATGACACGTGTCTTCAAATACTCCTCTTCCGAGGGCTGCATAGCAGCCATAACATGGAAGTCCTCTGTATTTTCCTGTTCAATGATATCAACGATATCGTCGATGGTAATGATACCGACTAGCCTGTTTTCCTTGTCGACTACCGGCATTACCAGCAGGTCGTACTTCTTGAACAGGTCTGCGATCTCTTCCTGATCCATATGGGTGTGTATGGATACTATGTTGGTATCCATCAGGTCCTTGACCAAAGCTGTTTCATCACTCAGGATCAGCTTCCTTATTGAGACAGCGCCCTCCAGCTTGCGGTTGTTGTTAGTGACATAGCATACATCTATCGTTTCCTTGTCGATCGCTGTCTCCCTGATGTGCCGGATGGCTTCGCCAACAGTCATCTCTTTTCTTAAGTCAACGTATTCTATGGTCATAAGGCTGCCGGCCGAGTAATCCGGATACATCAGGAGCTGGTTGATTATCTTCCGTTCCTGCTCGCCAATGTTCTTGAGTATTTTCTTGACCACATTGGCGGGCATCTCTTCCAGCAGGTCGACTGTATCATCCATAAACAGCTCGTCTATGATGCCTTTGATCTCCCTGTCGGTGATAGACTCTATGATATACCTCTGCTGCTCATTGGACATGTAGCTGAAAACTTCAGCCGCCAACTCCTTTGGCAAAAGCCGGAAAACTATCAATGATTTATCTTCCTCAAGCTCACTTAGAAACTGGGCAATATCTACTACATTCTGTTTGATAAGCTCATTTCTTGTTTCAGTGTATTTGCCCTCATTGATCAGCTCTATGATTTTTTCCATTGCAGTCACTCCTTCCTAGGGGACTACAACCCGCGCTGGTGACAGTTATAGTCCCGGCTTTCATTTGATAGTCTATTCTTACTACAAGGTAAAGGATCAGGGTAATCCATAACCATCACCACCCTCTTTCAAGCAATATTTTTAACATATATGCTTCATTTATAAACAAAAAAGCCTTCAACAAGTGAAGGCATTTAAAACATAATATCACTCTTCACTCGTTGAGCTTTGGCACTATACAGCGTAGGACCGATTGCCAGCTGCGTTAAGCTATACCTTAATCCGATAAAGCCTGTTGACCCGTTGGCGTCTTTCGACGTTTCGGGGTAGCAGCATATATCCGTATAGTAGCCTCACCTAACAAAGAATATTTATTCGTTGTCATTATAACACTTATCATATGATAATACAACACGAGCTGCGCTATATTGTCCCAGAAAAGCCATACTTAATAATTCAGGCATTGCATAATAATGATAAGTTCTGTAATACTTAATTAATAGTTTCTATATCGAAGAGAGTCAAAAATGGACACTAGAAGAGCATTCAAATATATAATAATGATGGCGGTAATAATTGCTGGCTCAGTGTTATTTATAGCTCTTATATCAGGCTGTGCAGACGGGATTGCCAACACAACACCTACACCTATTATACCCGTTGGAACCTTGAGCCTGTATATTAGGCTTGAAAGTATAAGTCCATCAATATCCATCAGAGAACTAAAACTAACTTGAGATATTGCCCCACTTGCAACTGGTATAAGTCCATCAATATCCATCAGAGAACTAAAACAGGTCTAACTCCAAAACCATCAATAGTTTGGTATAAGTCCATCAATATCCATCAGAGAACTAAAACTTCCCGGTAAAACTTTTCTCTGTCTGCCCTGTATAAGTCCATCAATATCCATCAGAGAACTAAAACTTCCTGTGTTTTTTCTGTTTCTGCTTTTAAGTATAAGTCCATCAGTATCCATCAG
>JAKORJ010000097.1 GCA_029777885.1 Bacillota bacterium
CGACCTCTCCTATCACGACCGTGGCCGGGTCCACGGGGACATCCTTAAAGCTCGATGCCAGGGCTACGGCAAGCCCCAGGTCGACAGCAGGCTCATCTATCCTGACCCCGCCTGTGACCTTCACATAGGCATCATTGCTGCCCATAAGCAGGCCTGCCCGTTTTTCCAGGACGGCTATCAGAAGCTGCAGGCGGTTCACATCTATACCGGTCGTGGTCCTCCGGGCATACTGGTAGGGTGACGACCCCACCAGGGCCTGGACCTCCACAAGCAAGGGCCGGGTGCCCTCCATCACCGGCACCACCACGCTGCCGCTAGCACCGACCGGCCGCTCCGACAGGAATAGCATCGAAGCGTTGGGTACGTCAAGCAGGCCCTCCTGGGCGATCTCATATACCCCGATCTCCAGCGCGCCGAACCTGTTTTTCACAGCCTGCAGTATGCGGAGCTGGGTATGCCGTTCGCCTTCAAAATACAGGACGGTATCCACCATGTGCTCCAGCACCCTGGGGCCGGCTATGGCTCCCTCCTTGGTGACATGGCCAACTATGAAGACAGGGGTCCCTGTATTTTTTGCAAACCTTAAAAGCTGCGCGGCACACTCCCGGACCTGGACCACACTGCCCGGGGCCGACGGTATTTCAGGCTTGTATACGGTCTGTATGGAGTCGATGATGAGCAGTACAGGCTTCAAGCTTCTGGCATACTCCTCGATAGCCTGCATGTCAGCCTCGGCAACGACCAGGAAGGATTCATCCAGCGCTTTGAGCCTTTCCGCTCTCAGACGCACCTGCTGGGCGCTTTCCTCCGCCGTTACATACAGCACCGTACCCTTGGTGCTCCCGATATGATGGGCTAGCTGCGTAAGCAGGGTGCTTTTTCCTATGCCCGGATCTCCTCCCACCAAGACCAATGAACCCGGTACGATACCTCCGCCCAGTACCCGGTCTAGCTCGCTCGAGCCGCTTTTGAACCTGGGCGTGTCCCTGAAATCGACCTTGTTTATGGATACCGGTTTCTGGGCCATGCCCATTTCCGCGCCAATGCCCCTGGCAAGCGCCTCGCTCCTGACCGTCTCCTCGACTATGGTGTTCCACTCCCCGCAGCTTGCGCAATACCCTGACCATTTGTATGTAACTGTGCCGCAGGACTGGCAGACCCAGATCGTGTTTTTCTTCTTCGCCATGCTATGCCCCTCGATCGTATCTTAGTGTATACCTTACAATTCTACAAAATATGCCGAATACCTTTATCCTAGATCCTTTCTGTCGTTCAATTTATAGCCTGTACTGGTATAAAACAGATTGGGTCAATATAGCAAGTCTATAATACAAAATCACTTCATCTCTCATTTTACCGGAAGACTCATTTATGATCTTTGAGAAAAGCTTTTTCTCATCTGCCGTAAATATCTCTTCAGATAAAATCTCTATGCCGTCTTTGGCTTTTAAAAGCTGGGTACAATACCCTCCGATGACAGAGTCGATAACTAATAATTGCGGTGCATTCTTTCTTATTGCTTCAGGGATTTTCGATTCGAGAAATGCTCTTATTATAAATTCATGTTGTTTGTTATTCATCTTCTCACCTATCAATATGACAAAAATAATACTGTCAAACTGGTTTGATCAGTATATACCTGGGTGGTGCCCCCTGGACCTGTTCTGCTTCGAAATAAGCCAGCCTGAGAGAACAGACAACCAATGATGGCATCCCAAAGCCTACCGCAATGTTCAATGCCTCGTCCAGCTTTAAGTATTTATCGTCTATCATCGTCTGACTTTCCCTGATCCAGCTGAGGCTAATTCTCCATTTCCAGTAGCTCCTCAATCAACTGCATGTATTGAGCATATAACTTATCCCCTGTTTCCATATCACCCATATTGTCGTAAACATAAACCTTTAGCAGCAAATTGCCTGCATACTCATGTATTTTTTCTAAGTTATCCGGCGTTATCTCAGGAAGTGTTGGTGAAATATCATCCAGAGCTATTAAAATATTTCTGTATCCTGCCTGAGTGATCCTGTCTTTTTCCATCATAGCATATCCCCATCCGGCATAGGCTTTGTTTTGAATGATTTTTCTATATACAGTGGGAAAATATTCATGAAACTCCGGATATTTCTCAGCATAAATATATGACAATGCACTTTTAACAAGCATAGTTTCAAAAGTATCCTTAGCAGCGAGGGAACTGTCCTGGAATTCGGAGATAAATAGTTTTTTTGATTCAGAAATTTCAATAAGATCATCTAATTCAATTACTTTTGGCAGGTACTTCATCATTCTTTCATAATCATGGGCTTCTATAATTTCTATTGATAATTTCAGAAGGTTGGCTGTTGTTGGATCCTTTATATACATATATTCAGAGATCTGTATCCTGAATTGGTATATAACAAAGCACACTGCAATTACCAGGCAAAGAATGATGCCGGAAATCGTCAAGGCTCTTTTGATAAACATGCTCTTCCGTACTTCCATGTTCACATATCCCCCCTGTTTTGCCGCCAGGTCCTTGCCAACTATAGCTTATTACTGTAGTATTTGGTTGTCAACTTATATCGCAGGTACATATCATACATTATTGCAAATTAATGTGGTTCGCAGGCAAAATAAAAAGCGGATATAAATCCGCTCTTTATCTGTAATATTGTGTTTTAAATCAAATTTATTATTTGAACACCAGCTTGCCATTCTTCACGTCGACCTTTACCTTGTCTCCGACCTTTATCCTGCCGGCCAGGAGCTCTTCGGACAGGCTGTCCTCGATAGCGCGCTGGACTACCCTTCTCAATGGCCTTGCACCGTATGCAGGGTCAAAGCCTTCCTTGGCCATATGCTCCTTGGCAGCGTCGGTAACCTCAAGGTAGATCTGCTTCTGGGCCAGCCGCTTGGCCACATTTTCCACCATAAGGTCCACTATCTGCTTTAAGTGTTTGTCCTCCAGCGGATGGAACACTATGGTTTCGTCGATCCTGTTCAAAAACTCCGGCCTGAAGGTTTTCTTGAGCTCTTCCATGATGTTGCTTTTCATCTTTTCATATTCACTGGCCGCCATATTGTCCGAGGTGCCAAAGCCGACGGACTGCTGCTTGCGAATCGTATGGGCGCCTACATTTGAGGTCATGACCACGACCGTATTCCTGCAATCGACGGTACGCCCCTTGGAATCGGTCACCCTGCCATCTTCCAGTATCTGAAGCAGGATGTTGAACACATCAGGGTGAGCTTTTTCTATCTCATCGAACAGGATGACTGAATACGGCTTCCTGCGCACCTTTTCTGTAAGCTGCCCGCCTTCGTCATAGCCCACATATCCCGGAGGCGATCCAACCAGCCGCGACACCGTATGGCGCTCCATGTATTCCGACATGTCGAAGCGGATCATGGCATCCTCATCGCCAAACAAGGCCTCAGCCAGAGCCTTGCAAAGCTCGGTCTTGCCAACGCCGGTCGGGCCGAGGAATATGAAGGAACCAACGGGACGTCCGGGGTCCTTGAGCCCCGCCCTTGCGCGCCGGATAGCCCTCGATACTGCCTTGACCGCTTCGTCCTGCCCGATGACCCGCTTGTGGAGTATCTCCTCCATGTTGAGCAGGCGGTCGGCCTCCTCCTCGGTCAGCTTATTGACCGGGATGCCGGTCCAGCTTGATACGATGTGGGCTATATCCTCTTCGTCCACGGTCTCGGTGGCCACTGTGGACTTGTTGGCCCATTTTGATTTCATTTCCTCGAGCTGTTGCTTGAGCCTTTGCTCTTCGTCCCGTATTTCAGCCGCCTTTTCGTAGTTCTGGTTCATGACGGCCTCTTCCTTTTCCTTGAGCAGGTCATCCAGCTTGTTCTCCAGCTGCTTTAAGTCCGGAGGGGCGGTAAAGGCAGCCAGCCTTACCCTTGAGGCGGCTTCATCGATAAGGTCGATCGCCTTGTCAGGCAGGTAGCGGTCCGTTATATAGCGGTCAGACAAATCTACGGCCGCTTTCAGCGCCTGGTCCGTGATCCTGACCTTGTGATGGGCTTCATATTTATCTCTCAAGCCATGGAGGATCTGCAGGGTCTCCTCCTTGGTGGGCTCGCCCACCATTACAGGCTGGAAGCGCCGCTCCAGCGCGGGATCCTTTTCCACATGCTTTCTGTACTCATCCAGCGTGGTTGCGCCGATAGCCTGGATCTCGCCCCTGGCCAGGGCAGGCTTTAATATGTTCGAAGCGTCTATAGCGCCTTCCGCTGCGCCGGCGCCGATGATCGTATGCATCTCATCTATAAAAAGTATGATATTGCCAGCCTTCCTTATCTCGTTCATCACGTTCTTCAGGCGTTCCTCAAACTCGCCCCTGTACTTGGCGCCTGCCACCATGCCGGACAGGTCAAGGGTGACTATGCGTTTGTCCTTCAAAAGCTCCGGCACATTACCTTCCTGTATCTGCTGGGCCAACCCTTCCGCAATGGCGGTCTTGCCAACCCCTGCCTCGCCTATGAGCACAGGGTTGTTTTTGGTCCTCCGGCTGAGTATCTGGATGACCCGCTCGATCTCCTTTTCCCTGCCGATAACGGGATCCAGCTTGCCCTCGGCAGCCATCTGGGTCAGGTCTCGTCCATACTGGTCAAGGACAGGGGTATCGGTCCTCCTCTTTGTGGAAGACTGGTGGGTATCCATGCCCTCCTCCTTGAGCATCCTCATTATCTGCTCCCGCATGTTCTGCAGATCTACGCCGAAATCCATAAGTATCCTGGCGGCAACGCCCTCCCCCTCCCTGATGAGGGCAAGGAGCAGGTGCTCAGTGCCGACATAGTTGTGCCCAAGGTTCCTGGCTTCATATATGCTAAGCTCCATGATGCGCTTTGTCCGTGGTGTATAGCCAAAGCCCTCTGTGAAATTGTAATTGCCCCTGCCTGTGAGGGCCTCGATCCGGTCCCTCACCGCATCTATATCTATACCAAATCCCTTAAGCGCCCGGGCGGCTGCTCCGTCGCTCTCCCTCAGAAGACCGAGCAGCAGGTGCTCCGTGCCGACATAGTTATGCCCTAGATTCCTGGCTTCCTCCTGGGCATATATAAAGGCCCGCTGCGCTCTCTCTGTAAATTTTCCGAAAAAAGCCATATTCTAAGACCTCCTTATTGCAAAAACAAGTAAATATATGACCGGGCTTTGCTTAAGCCTGTAGTATCTCATTCAGCCTGTTCCTAATCGTCTCGGCCCTGTATACGTTAAGGTCTGCGTCATCCAGTTCCCTGCCGGCGCGCTTATTTAAGACTCCCGACTGGCCCAGGATCATAAGCTCATTCACGTTTTCCGCAGTCAGGCCGGGAATGATCGACAGGCCGACACCCAGCCTCAGCTGTGACATAAGGGCCATGAATTCCTTGATCTCCATGACCCTGGCATGGGTCAGGGTGCCCAGGGCACGCCAGAGCACATCCTCAAACTGCTTTCCGCTCACCTTCAGCATAGCCTGCTGGGCCATGCGCTCCTTTTCAAATATCCGCTGGCAGGCTACCGTCAGGTTGTTTATTATATCCTGCTCCGACGGGCCTAAGGTGATCTGGTTGGATATCTGATATATATTGCCCAGGGCTTCGCTGCCTTCCCCGTACAAGCCCCTTGCGGTAAGCCCGATCTTGGAGATCGTCTGCAGCACCGCCCCTATCTGCTTCGAGACCGTAAGGGCAGGCAGGTGCATCATGACTGATGCCCTGAGCCCCGTGCCTACATTGGTGGGGCAGGTTGTCAGATACCCAAGCCTGTCGTCAAAGGAGTATTCCACTTCCGCCTCTATCGTATCATCCACCCGGTCGAGCATCTCCCACGCCTTGTCCAGCTGGAATCCCGGAAGGATGCATTGCATCCTGATATGGTCCTCTTCATTCACCATGATCGTGACCCTCTGCCGGTCATCCATGATTAAAGCCGCCACATCCGAATGCTGCATAAGGTCTATGCTGGCCAGGTGCTTTTCCACCAGCACCTGGCGGTCGACCATCGGCAGATCCTTTATATGTGTCACGCTGTACCTTCTGCCTG
Source organism: Bacillota bacterium (assembly GCA_029777885.1). Lineage (GTDB taxonomy): Bacteria > Bacillota > Clostridia > Caldicoprobacterales > DTU083 > JAKORJ01. The sequence continues at coordinate 6,024 of JAKORJ010000097.1, forward strand.
AGAAGGGGGTGCTGACCGAAAAGCATCTCTTTACTACATCAAGTATCTCCCTTGCATCGCTGTCCTTCATCATCGTGGGGAAGGGGTAGCCGGCTATATTCCTCGCGAGCCTGATCCGGCTGCTTAGGACCACATCCCTGTCAGGACCCTTTTCTTCGATCCAGCTCACTTAATGTCCCTCCCCTGCTCCCTGTATGAAGCCTCCAGGGCTTTTAGCCTGTCTCTGATCTCGGCGGCCCTTTCAAAGGCTTCAGTTTCGACAGCGATTTTCAGCTCCTGCCGCAGCTCATTGATCTGCTTTTTGAGCAAAAGGCTGCTGCCGCTGCGCTTGGGGACCTTGCCCGAATGCTCCGTCCGGCTCTGTATCTTGCGCAGGACCGGGAGGAGCTCATTGCTGAAATGCCGGTAGCATTCCCTGCAGCCAAGCATGCCGGTTTTCTTGAACTTAGCATAATCCATGCCGCAAGCCGGGCATTTGACTGTTGCAGACCTGACAAAAGGCTGGTGCCCGGCTCCCATATCCATAAAGCTGGCTATAAGGTCGTTCATGGAAAAGGGGGTTATGCTGGCAAACTCCTCATGGTTGCTTGCGCACTGCTCACACAGGTGTATCTCCGACCTCATATTGTTTATTATTTTAGTCATATGGACAGTTGCTTGCCTCTGTCTGCATTCCTCGCAAAGCATTTTTATTCCTCCCCGGGCATTTATATTATTTATACCCTAACAAATCTTCCGTTAAATCTCCGGCATCACTTTTTCTCATCCAGGGACAAGAGGGCTGCCAGGATCGACTTGAAAATGCTGGCCCTGATCCCATCCTTCAAGGTCGAGGGGATCGCTATGGCCTTGTCCGAAATCGCTGATTTTATGATGTAGGCATCCCGTTTTGATATGAAGTTCTGCTCCACCATCCGCTGCAGGTGCTGGACCGCCTCCTGCTCGCTCAACTCCTTGCCGATCCCTTCTTTGAGCAGGTAGAACAAGTAGTCATCCTTGTCGGTATCCAGCCGCACTATCCTTATATACCCGCCTCCGCCTCTGCGGCTTTCTATATAGTATCCGTGATTCAGGGTGAACCTGGTAGCCAGGACATAGTTTATCTGGGACGGGGCGCAGTCGAAGTATGATGCCAGGTCGTTCCGCTGCAGCTCCAGCTCACCTTCGCTTTCCTTAAGCAAGGTTTTTATGAAATCCTCTATTATATCGCTAAGCCGTGCCATTTGTTCACCTCTTCAGTTCTTTATTGACTTTCTTTGACCTTAATTATATTATACCCAAATATTTATGATTTGCAAATTTTTTTATTAAATATTTATACAGCTGATTCAATCGGCATCATCCCAGTCTGCCTGATCCACCAGCCGGTTTACAACGGCCTTGGCCGTTTCCCAGTCAAAGCCTCTGCGCATGATGGCTTGGCCGATCTTGCCCTTAAGCTCTCTTGGCGGCAGGGCAGAATACCTGGCATAGTACTTCTTGCCTAGCTCAAGGGCTCGCTCGAATTCGCTTTCCTCATCAACGGCCTCTAATGCCTTGTCTATAGTCTCCTGCTTTATTCCCTTGTGCTTTAGCTCGTCGGCTATCAACCTTTTGCCTACCGGCTTGCCTGTCAGCCTGTCTTTGACCCACCTGTCCGCGAAGGCTTCATCATCTACAAAGCTGTAATCCTTGAGCTTATCAAGCACTGCTTCCATGACCTTGTCACTGAAGCCCTTTTTCTTCAGATAGTCAGAGAGTTCCTTGCTGCTCCTGGCCCGGTATCCCAAAAACTTAAGGGACATATCGAAGGCTAGCTTCACATCCGCCTCATATACCCACTGGCTTAATTCGGCCGGGTCCACCTCTTTGCCGGACTTGAGCTTGTATTTGACTATCACTTCCTCATGCAGAGCATGGACAGTACCGTCATCCAGGGTGAGCAGGTAGGTGTTCTTTCTCCTCTTCATGGGCTCTATATTTATGATCGTACTCACAAAAAATCACCAGCTTTGGCTTTACTCCTAAAGCTATATGCATTGTCTGATCAATAGCTATATTATACTCCCTCGCGCTTATATACAAGATATGAGTATATTACTATCGACATAAGCATTATTATACTACTTGCTAACGAAACCCATATCCCTGTTTCACCGTTGAAGACAAACAAGCACAATAGACCAGATGCCATTCCGGTTATAACAGCTATTTTCCCGCCCATTCTATGCGTTTTGTACCAAGTGTTCTCACTGGCTAACGTCCATGTCGTTCTGATGCCAACCAAGCCGTTTTGTTTTAGCTTTGGGAGTATATTCCCAATCACTATCCAGCTTATACTTAGTGCGATCGCCACAATTTTTTGATAATCAATATCGTTTATACTCCCGGCACCCCTGTAAGCTAAATAAAAGAACGAAATCGTCAGCACCGTAAAGATCAAAGTCACCACTAAGTTGATCCAAAATATTGCTTGTGAATTATGCGGACCTTTTTCTTTGTCTTTCATCAGATGCTTCTCCAATAACAGCCAGACAAATTGCATACTGATGGTTATTATAGGCATAGTCAATAGCTCGTATTTGCTGCCGAAGCGTGTAACATTACCGTCTAGTCCGTAATGAGCGGGAATTTTGTCCGGCAATATCGGCAATACCATCATTGTGATTATCATAGGTACAAATGCTAGTATCCAGGTTATTAAACGCTTGGTTGACATTACAACCCCTCCCTTGAAAATTGTTTTATCCATAGGATCAAATCTTCAAACACGGAAGTATTCAACTCATAGTAAACAAAGTTCTTGATTTTTATTTCATAGATCAAATTGGCATGTTTTAGAATGCTTAGATGGTATGAAACAGTGGCATTGGTTATATCAAATTTTGATGCAATATCACCGGCTGACATTCTGCCGTTTTTCAACATTGTCAATATCTCTCGGCGAACAGGGTCAGAGAGGGCTTTGAATGTTTCTTGAAATCCGATGACGATCACCACCAATCTATTTAGATATTCATCTAAATATAGGATACAACAGAAATATCTCATTCGGCAAGAGGTATTTTGAGAAATATCTAAATAGATGATAAAGGAGTGGAGCCGAAAATGAAATCAGCCTGTCCATTTTTACTGAACAGGCTGTACAGATACTCAGTTATGTCCTTGCCAGGTCCAGGGTGCGGGATTTCTTAAGCAGGCTTATCAAGATCCAGGATATGAAGGCATCTACGCCGTGGTGGAGCACGGTCCCGACTCCGGTCACGACAAGGAGGTAGTATGCGTCGAACTCCACAAAGGGCATGATGACCAGCACCTCAAGGATGCCGTGCAGGGGAGCGGTGATAACTGCAACCAGCGGAAAGGGCATGCCCCTCTTTAGCAGCCAGGCTCCCGCCATGCCGACGAAAACATGCATGAAGGCCCTTGCCCCGACCAGGGGGCCGAGGTTAAGCAAAAAGCCCAGGGCAGAACCTAAGCCCACCATAGCGGCCGCCTGGGGACCTAAAAGCATGGCAAGGAACATGGGAACATGAGAGCCCAGGGTCGCGGTATAGGGCGGTATGACGACCTTAAAGTACACTACAAAGGGTATGGCTATGGCCAGCGCTGTCAACAATGCTGTGGCTGTAAGCTTTCTCGTATTCATGGAACAATGCCTCCTGGTGGCTGTTTGACAACAATAATAACACGGTGTATATACACCTGTCAATACAGCTGCCCGGCTGATTTTTATATAGACTGCCTGGCTGATTTTTGCAAGCTCCAACGCCGATTTTTGCAATAAAAAGAGGGAGAACGAAACTCCCTCCCGCTTTTTTATCAGAATGCCGCTTACTGTTTATTATCCTCTTCCTTGTCGGTCGTATCGATGTCGGCAGTATCGATATCAAGATCCAAGTTGATCTCCTCGTTGGCAAAGAGCGCCTCGAACTCCTCGGCCTCCAGCTTCTCCTTTTCAAGCAGGGCATTGGCGACCCTGTGCAGCCTGTCAATGTTGTCCTTCAGGATCTGCTCGGCCCTGTCATAGCATTCCTTGACGATGCGCTTTACCTCAATGTCTATCTTGGAGGCCACGTCTTCGCTAAAGCTGCGGGTATGCCCGAAGTCCCGTCCCAGGAATACCTCTTCCTGGTCGCTGCCGTAGGTGACCGGGCCCAGATCCTCGCTCATGCCGTAATCCATGACCATGCGCCTTGCCAGCTTAGTAGCCCGCTGCAGGTCGTTTGAAGCCCCGGTGCTTATATCCTCGAGCACCAGGCCTTCTGCGACCCTGCCGCCCAGCAGCATCGTGATCTCGTCCATCAGCTCGGAACGGGAAACATAGTATTTGTCATCCTTGGGCAGGGTCAGGGTATAGCCGCCAGCCATGCCCCTTGGTACGATGGATACCTGGTGGACCGGGTCTGCGTTGGGCAGCATCTTTGCCACGACTGCGTGGCCTGATTCGTGGTAAGCCACCAGCTTTTTGTCCTTTTCAGTTATCATCCTGCTCTTCTTTTCAGGTCCGGCGATCACGCGATTGATGGCTTCCTCGATGTCATCCATGTTTATTTCCTTGGCGTTTCTCCTGGCTGCCAGGATGGCCGCCTCGTTCATCATGTTTTCGATATCCGCTCCCGTAAAGCCGGGTGTACGCTTTGCCAGTACCTTTATATCGACTTCCTTGGAAAGAGGCTTGCCCCTGGAGTGGACCTTGATTATCTCCGCCCTGCCCTTGACGTCAGGGACACCTACGACGACCCTGCGGTCAAACCGTCCCGGGCGCAGTAGCGCCGGATCCAGGATGTCCGGCCTGTTGGTAGCGGCAAGGATTATAATGCCTTCATTCACGGCAAAGCCATCCATCTCGACCAGGAGCTGGTTCAAGGTCTGCTCACGCTCGTCATGTCCGCCCCCGAGGCCTGCGCCCCTGTGGCGGCCAACAGCGTCTATCTCGTCTATGAATACGATGCAGGGTGAGCTCTTTTTTGCCTGGTCAAAGAGGTCGCGGACCCTCGACGCACCGACTCCGACAAACATCTCAACGAAGTCAGACCCGCTGATGCTGAAGAAGGGCACGCCTGCCTCACCGGCAACAGCCTTGGCCAAAAGAGTCTTACCGGTCCCGGGAGGCCCTACTAAGAGCACACCCTTCGGGATCCGGGCACCCAGCTCGATGAATTTCCTCGGGTTTTTCAAAAACTCTACGATTTCCTGGAGCTCATGCTTTTCTTCCTCCGCGCCGGCCACATCATTGAAAGTAATGCGGTGCTTGTCATCCTGGTGCAGCCTGGCACGGCTCTTGCCGAAGGACATGACCCTTCCGCCGCCACCCTGGGCCTGCTGGATAAAGAAGAACCAAAAAAGGCCTACCAATATCAGCATGAATATGAAGGGTAGTATGTTCCATATCCATGAAGGCTCCGGCACCGGCTCGGGATTCCATTCAAAGTACTTGGAAAACATGTCAGCCGTGACCTGGTCCGGGTCCAGCCCTTCCTTTTCTGCGATTATAGTCCTGACATCCCTGTCAAATATAGGCATATAGGGGATATAAGATTCGAAATCATATTTATCAGGGAAGCTTTCCACCGGTATTGACGAGCCTTTGCGCAGGCCTACGACCCCGCGGTCGGTCGTCCTTAGGTGAGATATCTTCCCTTCCTTTATCTCTTGCAGCAATTCCGGATATGTCAATCGTTCCCGCTCAGAGCCCATGTCAAAAAAGGCGACAACGAGAATGATTACTATCAGTAAAAGCAGATAAAAACCTGGGCCTCTCAATAATCTTCTCAATCCCAGCCCTCCTTTTGAGTATATATACCACATCAAATAATTTTATCACAGATAAAAATCAAAAGCAATTAAGCATATTTCCTGCAGTCATGTGGGGCTGGGACCTATTTTGCATAGGCCTCCTTGGACAAAACGCCTATGAAGGGCAGATTCCTGTATTTCTCGGCATAATCGAGGCCATAGCCGATCACGAACTCATCGGGGATGTTGAAGCCAACATAGTCCACATTCACCGGGGTTTTCCGCCTTGAGGGCTTGTCCAGGCAGCAGCACACCTTGAGGGAACGGGGTTTCCTTGAAAGCAGGTTTTCAAAGAGATAATTGAGGGTCAGTCCCGTATCGACTATATCCTCTACTATCAGTACGTCCTTGCCCTCGATCTGCTCGTCAAGGTCCTTCATGATCCTGACTACCCCGGATGACTTGGTGGATGCCCCGTAGCTGGATACTGCCATAAAGTCGATGGCCAGGGGCAGCTTGATCTCCTTGATCAGGTCCGATGCAAACATCACAGCGCCTTTCAGGATGACGATTATAAACAGGTCCTTGCTCTTGTAGTCCTCCGTTATTTGTGCACCCAGCTCCTTTACCCTCTTCATCAGCTTCTCTTCATCGATCAAAATCTTTTCCAAATGATCCAGCATAGCTTACCTCCACATTTGTTTTAAATCTTATTATTTTCTCTGTTGCCGCCGTGAGCTTGTAATCCTCGTTCATCTGCAGGCCGACCACCCAGATTATATTATCCTCGTCAACCAGCAGCGGGATACTGTCCCTGCGTTCAACAGGAATTTTCCTGTCAATGAAAAAATCCTTTAGCTTCTTGGTGCCGCTCATGCCGAGGGGCTTGAACCGGTCCCCGTCCCTGCGCTGCCTGAGCTTTAGGCCGCCCCTTATCTTGCCTGCGTCGATGTATATGCAGTCACCGGAATAAACAGGCCGTTCCCCGCCCTCCACCACCTCGGCGGTGACAGTCACACCCAACTCCCTAAGCTCTGCCTTCCCCGGGACAGGGAGGGGCACTTCGAAATATTCAGGCTTTTGCTCCGGGGGCTCGCAGGTGAAGCGCAATCTTTCATATCCCTTTATGACATGGATCCTGCCGGGGAGCATGAGCCTTGACCCCGTCGGGGAAGTCACAGCCATATTAACGATATCCTCTATATGGCCGTAGGAGATCCCATCTAGGTCGGATTTGATCTCCTGCAGGGCCCGGCGTATGAGCCTTTTCTGTACCGCCCTGTGAAAGGACAGAAGCTCCTTGAGCCTTATATCCACCTGGTGACCGTCCTGTACGGCGCATTTTTCAAACAAGCCCTCGCTGTACCCGGACAAAAACTCATTTTCCTCCAGCGCCAGGCTGCCGAGCCTTGCCAGGGAGTCGACCACCGAAGGGTTGTACTCCTCAAGGGTCGGGATAAGCAGGCTGCGTATGCGGTTGCGCGTATAATCGAGCTGGACATTGGTCGCGTCAGTGCGATACGTTAAGCCCTCCGCCTCCAGGTAGTCCTCGATCTCCCTGCGGCTTACGCAAAGCAGCGGCCTTATGATGCAACCGTCCCTGACCGGCTTTATACCGGACAGCCCTTCCAGGCCCGTGCCGCGGATGATATTGTGAAGGATGGTCTCAGCCTGGTCATTTTTATGATGGGCTGTGGCTATCTTGGTGCCGCCGGCCCTGGCCATCACCTCTTGGAAGAAATCGTACCTGACTATCCTGCCCGCCTCTTCCTCGGACTTGCGCCAGGCAGCCACCAGGTCTCTCACATTGACTTTTTTATGGTGAAACTCAATGCCCCACTTTTCGCAGAGGGCTTTGGCGAATTCCTCGTCCTCATCCGCCTCTTTTCCCCTCAGGCCGTGGTTTATATGGGCTGCTATTACCTCGATGCCGAAAACGCCCTTGAGCTCCTTCAGTATATGAAGCAGGGCAACGGAGTCAGCCCCTCCCGAAAGCCCTGCCACTACCTTGTCGCCCTTTGAGAGCATCCTGTGCTTTTCGATATAGCCCTTTACCTTTTCAAGCATCAGCGCCACCTGCCCGAAAGATCCGCAGCGGATGTTTGCTTATAAGAATATTTACATTGTAGACCACAATATCCCTTTTTTCAAGGTTTTTTTACAGATATCAAGCAGTTATGCAACTGGCCTCCATACCCTACCGGCCAATACTGTCATGTCATCCTTAGCAGTACTGCCGGTCCGCCTTAGAGCCTCTGCCAGGACGGCATCGGCTACCTCCTGGGGATTTATAGTGCTTAAGCCTGCTATAAAGGCCGCAGTTATTTTCTCAGCGTTGTCCTCAGTGGAAAAGGCGTCCAGCACCCCGTCGGTCATCATGATTATTATATCCGAATCCTTAAGCTCGCAACTTATATTTTCCGGCTCCACATCGTCAAGTATTCCAATGGGCAGGCCGGTCCGCTTTATTATTTCGACCCGGCCGTCCCGGTACAAGAAGCTGGCCACCCCTCCGATCTTTATGAAGTCAGCCCCGGCGCCCACCAGGTCTATGATGCAAAGGTCCGCCGTGGCATACATCTCGTCCCGGGACCTAAGCATCAGGATCGAATTTATCGTCTTTATCGTCACATCCTGGTCGAAACCGGCCTCCAGGAAATTTTCCGTCAGGGAAATGACAGCGCTGCTTTCCTCCTGGGCCCTTATCCCTGAGCCCATGCCATCGCTCAATGCCAGCAGGTATCTGCCGTTCTTTATCGGCGTGAAGGAATAGCTGTCCCCACACGCGGTATTGCCCTCCTTGGCCTTCCTGGCTATACCTGTTGTTACCTCGAACTTGCGGGACTCCACGAAGCGGAGCTCGCATACCCTTTTGCCCCCCTGGGTGCACTCCCTGTTTATGCTGGCCATGGGCTTGCCTATGACCTTGCTCACTATGGGTTCCATCTTTTTTATGCACTCCCGCCTGCCCATGCAGGCCTCCTTTGTGATGCAGATCTCCAGGCTGCCCCCGGGCTTTTCAAGCACCAGGACATCCTCTACCCTGATGCCGCTTCGGTCCAGCTCGATCCGGATGGAGTCCTCCAGCTCCTGCCTGAATCCGACCTCCACGTCGATCTCCTCAGCCAGCCGGCTTATCACCTTCCCCACGCCACTGAGCTGTTCCGCCACGAGCTGCCTGCAGTCGTTTATGCGCTGCTGCCATATAAGGTTCTGCCTGTATGCTGAGTATACGCTGTTTATCGCCTCCAGGAGCAAGCCCGGGTCCATGCATTTCCTGGCAATGGGATCGGGCATTTCATCCCTTTCCACTCTGCCCCGCGCTTCACAGATCGTCAGCATATCGAACATATTGGTATAGGTCATGTAAAAATCCCGTTCCCAGCAGCTCCGGTAAAGGGCGCAGCTATTGCAGACCTGCTTGGCTATCAGGTCAAAGAGCTTTGAAAGCTCCTCTTTGCCGGAGGAAGCCTTCCACCCGGTGATCCGGCCGAATACCTTGGACAGGTGATAAAAGACCTGGGAAAACTCCTTCAGCCGCCCCACTATGAGCTCCTGCATGCGGCTGACATAGTATTGCTGGTTGCGGACCCGGACAAAGGTATAGTCCAGGAATTGCTTCAGGTACAGGATCCATTTCTGGGGAAACACCATGACGAAAAGGATGGCCGCCGCGACTTCGCCAAAGGGCAGGATCACGAAGGTCGACCGGTTTATATAGTAGGTCATCAGGGAGTTGGCGAGCATGAATGCGACGCACGAGCCGATCCGGCCCAGCTCCTTGAAGGTCCCCGCCAGGAGGCCGCAGACTGCCAGGTTGGCCATAATGAGCGGGTCTGGGGATGAGGTGAGCGACAGCATGAAGCCCGCAGTTATCCCTATGGATGCGCCTATCCCGGCCCCGCCTATATAGGCCAGCAGGAGGGTGATGAACACGGTGAAGATGCTGCGCAGGGATAAGCCAAATATATGTATGTTCCAGAAACCGATGATGAGGAGGGATATGAAAATACTGATGCATATGACTTCCTCCCCCGATAGTATGCGCCTGCGCCTTTGCTCCTTCAGCACGTCCGCCCCGCGGGAGAAAATGTAGACCATTATGAATGAGATGATGCTTTCAAAAAGACCCAGCAGGAGCTCATATGTGAGCAGCCCGTCTGGCAGGATGAAGGCTAGGTTGGCAAGGGCCATGCACAGGGTGATCGCCAGGGCAGCCCTGAAAACGGTCCAGCGAAACCTCCGCCTGCCTGCAATAAACCAGAACAGGGCAAAGAGCGCCATGGCAAGGAGATACTTGAAGGCAAAACTGCCGAACCTGAAGGTGACCAGCCCCAGGGTGGCGGATACAAAGGCGTTGATGCCCCCATACCTTTTATAGAGCAGGACGGAAAAAAGCACTGCCCCAAAGGGCGCCAGCTCGTCGAAAAGGACGGCTCGTCCAACAAAGAAGCAGCATGCCGCCAGCAGGAGCTCCTCAAGCAAGTACTCCGGGGTCAGCGTCCTGCGCTTTGGCTTTGCAGGCTTTGATTCCAGTACCTGGTTCAGCGCTATAAAGGCGTCTCTTTGGGCCATATGAACACCACCTGTTTACCATAAAATGCAAAGAGTGAAGTGATGCCATTATACCAAATTACTGCCAGCTTATTTTGTCAAGATAGAGAGGGAACCTGAAAAAATGTTTTGACAAAAACCCGTCTGATACCGGATTTAACAGCCGTTTCTCCCTGCGAGCGAACCGGCGGTAAAGCTTCGTCCCATGTTTATTGTAGAAATATCAGAAAGCGTGGGATACGATTTTATTCTTAGCGATATGCAAATCGACAATAAAAAAGGAGCTGTTCCTAGCCTTGGCTTGCTTGAAACAGCTCCCTTGCTGGTGGGAACAATAGGGCTCGAACCTATGACCCCCTGCTTGTAAGGCAGGTGCTCTCCCAGCTGAGCTATGCTCCCACATAAGAAGGTCAGGTGCCGCTGCGGCATCTGACCCCGGACCTTTGTCTATGGTAGCGGCGAACGGATTTGAACCGCTGACACTTCGGGTATGAACCGAATGCTCTAGCCAACTGAGCTACGCCGCCATGTGGTTGCGGGGGAAGGATTTGAACCTTCGACCTCCGGGTTATGAGCCCGACGAGCTGCCAGACTGCTCCACCCCGCGATATGATCGCCACCTTCCGTGGCGACAAAATATATTCTATAATAACACTTAATATAAGTCAATAGTGATTTGCCCGGAGTTTTTTGTATTTGTTCGCTTCAACCCCGGTTCCGGGAATATCCGCCTCCCCGTTTGGATTCCCTGTTTCTGATCTCAAGCAGCCTCTCTTCGCTTTCCTTCATGAACCTGGACAAGGTTTCCTCAAATGAAGCAGACGTGTTGCTGTTGAACTCTCTGTCCCAGTCTATGTCTATGGGACGGGATGATTTTTTTGCTCCCCCTGCCTGGCGGATCGACAGGCTGATCTTGCCATTTTCATCAACGGTCAGGACCTTCACCCGCACCTTGTCGCTGAGCTTGAGATAGGCGTTGATGTCCTTCACGTATGCGTCAGCGATCTCCGAAATGTGGACCATCCCCGTCTTGCCGCCGGGAAGGTCAATGAACGCGCCGAAGCTGGTGATCCCGGAGACGGTCCCCTCCACTATTTGCCCTGCCTCGAGAGACATAAAAGTATTGCTTCCTCCTCTAATCCTTTTTTTCTATAAATATTATCTCATTGTCCTTGACCCATCCCAGTCTGCTCCTTGCTTTCTTCTCGATATACTCCGGGGTCTTGGTATACTCGATCTGGCGCCTCAGTAATTCATTTTCATACCGGGCCTGTTCGATGCGCTGCACAAGACTGTCGATATCTGCCTGCTGCTTGCTAAACGCTATTTCCTGCTCTGCCATCACAAACAGGAAATAGCCAAGCAACAAGAGCACCAACACTAGTTTTACCCGCATTTTCAATACATATTTGCGCTTTTGCTTAGGCATAACATACCCTCATTTGCATTAGTCTTGTCCCCAGATCGGTTTGGGTCAAAAACGCAGACAAATATACATATTCTCTATTCTACATCTATTATGAAATTCCTGTCATTCAGCAATTTTTTCCGCATCTTTTTTAAAGGAAAATTTAGGCACGAGCAGGCCTATGAGCCGGCCTGCAAACCGGAAAGGCCATAGTATGACTTTCCAGGTCTGAGTCCACACCCAGCTGATCACCTTGTATATGAACAGCATCACCCTGAACAGCACCGGGCTGAGTGTCAGGGCATAGAGGGCCCAGCCTATGGCCAGCCCGGCTATCGTGTAGACCCTGACCTCGCCATAGTTGACATGAAAGATGACCGCAAAGGCGAGCAGGCCCATGATCACCCAGAAGAGCAGGTCCAATAGAGCCGTAACAAATTTGCCGGGCTTTGTTATGTGCCTGATCATCCTGAACAGATCATAGACGAATCCCATAACGAAGCCGGCATAGACGGTTGCCAGGAATACATATGCCTGGTTGACGGTAGAAGGCATTCATGACCGCCCCCTATTTGAACAGCTTGCCGAAAAAGCCTCCGCCCTTGCCCTTGGGGCCCTCACTGTCGCTGTATTCCAGTCCCGTTATCTCACCCTCGACTATGAGCTGGCCTTCATCCAGGTTGAGCTTGTTGATATGGAGGTCCACCCCATGCAGGGTGATATACCCTAAGCTTGTAACAAGCAGTACCGCCGATTCGTCGAAGCTATCCACATCCTCGACTCCGGTTATGGTCACCCTTTCCCGGTTTTCCATGAGCACGCTGTGGCTCCGGCTCCGCACCAGCTTTTTCTCGTCTAACTCCCGCACCATTAAAGCACCCCTCCTTCATATGGCCAACAGGCCTATTTGATAAATATGCCCAATGGAGGCTTCATATGCAAAAAAGCACCCGTTAAGGGTGCTTTCAGATCGTGAAAATATATCCTAGGATCATATCAATGCTTTTTAGTGTCCTAATCCCACATTTTTACGATATCTATATCCTTGTAGTAATGGTTTATTATATCCTCTGCTTTCTTCCCCTGCTCAGCCATGGTGTATGCCCCCCATTGGGACATGCCTACGCCGTGGCCGTAACCCCTGCCGGTCATGACTACCCTATCGCCCTCCAGGGCTATGTTATCCAGTAGAGTAGACCGCATTTCCGTCGAGCCCAGTGCCAGCCTCAGCTCCGGCCCGGGGACCCTGACATCGTCGAACTGGAACGTTACGGCCCGTCCCGAAGGGCCCTTTTCAGCGATGGAAACCCTGCTGAAATCCTTGACCGGCTTTCCGGCCTCCTTCAGGGCTGCCAGGACCTTGGCCTTGGGGAAGGACGCAGTCCATTTCCTGGCTTCGGCATCCACCTTTCCGCCGGTATCGGGCGAATCGACAACCTTTATATAGGGCGTCTCCTCATCCTTGAAATTGAGCCCTTCCAGGGGAGTAGCGGTTTTACCGCCGGCATTGGAATGGAACCAGGTCCGTACGAACTTTCCCTTGTAGACTATGACCTGGCCCCTGGTGTCCTTGACCGCCTGCTTTATCCGGTCATTCACCGCATCCGCGTTCCAAGCCTGTGCCTCCTCGATGTCGGTCGATACATGGGCGTTTTGGTATTTGGACTGCCCCTTTTCATCAATGAACTGGAGCACAAAGGTCCGGGCTATGATCGCCTGGGCCTTGATGGCCTCCAGCGGCCAGTCGTTCTTGATCTCGCCTCCCACGACACCCGCTACATAATCCTCAAAGGCCATCTCCTGGACCCTTTTCTCCTGGGCTATATAGACCTTGAGCCGGGGCTCCTGGTTCTCCTGCGCCTGGAGCTGCTTTGGCAGCTTGGGCTTTTGGGGACCTGATTTTTGAAGGTCCGTCCGTTCCTGCTGCCCTGTCTGACCCGGTCCCTGGTCCGGCCTGCGGCTGACCCTGCATGAAACGGCCAGGATGGACAGGACGATCAGAAGCAGGGCAAGAACCTGTATAGGTTTTTTATTCAACATAGCATTAGCCTCCTGTCAGTTTGCGAAATTAGCGTGATTGCTTGTCACGACTTAGTATTTTCCCGAATGCAGGAGGCAATACATATGCTTACAATTCGCGGTAAAGCGTGCTTGCGTCGCCCTTGGGCACAACCTCGGAAACCTGGAGCACTTCGTATCTTTTTAGCTGGTCGCCGTCTTGTATGCTGATGATGTCGCCTACCTTGACCTCGCTGCCCGGCTTGGCCGTTTTGCCGTTGAGCTGTACCCGCCCGCTGCTGCAGGCCTCGTTGGCGACCGTCCTTCGCTTTATTATCCTGGATACCTTCAGAAACTTGTCAAGACGCATAAAGTCCCTCCGTAGGCTGAATTAACTAATAAGCAATCCTGCTGCAAAATAAAAATAAAAAAATGAATGCGGAAATATAAAAATAAAAGAAAAAACCGGGGCTTGCCCGGCTTTTACTTTATTGTACGGAGTCCTTTAAAGCTTTGCCTGCCTTGAAGACGGGAGCTTTGGAAGCGGGGATCACGATCTCCTCTTTTGTCTGAGGATTTCTGCCCTTCCTCTCAGCCCTCTTCCTAACTTCAAAGGTACCAAAACCAACCAGCTGCACTTTATCATTGTTGGCCAAAGCTTCTGTAACAACTGATACAAATGCATTTATGGCTTTTTCGGCATCCTTTTTGGTCAATTCGCTTTTCTCAGCGACAGCAGAGATCAAATCAGCTTTGTTCACTATTGAACCCTCCTTAAATGTAATTACTTATAGCTTATTCGCTATTTTTCTTATAATTCCTTCCTGTTCCCGAAGAATTTTAAGGTTTTTATGGTAAATTGTACGGTTTGAAGGAATCCCAGACATATAGTTGCCATATTTTACTTGCATTATACATCCTCGTGCCTATGAAAGGCCAATTTTGCGCGGTTCCACAGGGTATCCAGCTCACTCAGGGCCATTTCCTCCAGGGGCCTGTCCGCCAATTCCTCCATATACTCAAAGCGCCTTATAAATTTGTCCGTTGCAGCCTTGAGGCAAAGCTCAGGCTGCACGCTCAAAAACCGACATACATTGACAACTGCAAAAAGCAGGTCGCCCATCTCCTCGTGGATCTCTTCCTCCCCGCCTGACCTGCATGCTGCTTTAAGCTCTGCCAGCTCCTCCTCCAGCTTGGCCATGGCGTCCTCCCACCGGTCCCAGTCAAAGCCCACCAAGGCAGCCTTCTGCTGTACCTTATAAGCCCTCATCAGGGCAGGCAGGTTTGAGGGTATGGCTTTAAGGACCTGGGCGTAATTCGTGAAGCCCTTCTCAGCCTTTTTGATGGCCTCCCAGTTGCCCGCGACCTCTACTGAGTCCTTTACCTTTTTATCCCCGAAGATATGGGGGTGCCGATCGATCAGCTTGCGGCAGATGCCTGCGATCACGTCCCTTATGTCAAACTCGCCGTTTTCTTTTGCTATCTGGGCATGGAACACGACCTGAAGGAGGACATCCCCCAGCTCCTCAGTGAGCTTGTCCACATCATTTAAGTCTATGGCCTCAAGCACCTCATATGCCTCCTCGATGAGGTACTGCTTGAGCGTCCTGTGGTCCTGCTCCCTGTCCCAGGGGCACCCGCCGGGAGAGCGGAGCTTCTCCATTATGGCTGTCAGGTGGTGAAAGTACAGGCTGTCTGCGCTGCCATGGCCGGGCAGTATGTCTATCCGGCAGGCAGGGCCCTCCAGCTCCTTGATCAGCTCAAGGGCAAGGGGGTCGTCAAGGGGGTGTCCGGGCACTCCGACCACCACACCGCCTTCCTCGGCTGCATCTGCCACCGCCCTGACCATGGCTTTCAAGGCCTCTTCCGGGCTCTCTTCCCCGTCGCATATGTGATCCAGGGCCGTAAACTCAATGCCCCGTTCCCTCAGAAAGGGCACTATCCCGTGCTTTTCAGTTTTCAGTATCACCCTGTCGGCCTTCTCCAGGGCTTTCAAGACACCCAGGGTGATGTCGTCCTCACCGCCTGACCCCAGGCCTGCGATAGTGATCCTTTGCTTCAATTATACAGCACCTCTCCTTAGTCTCTTACCAACCCTATCTTCTTGAGTAAGCTGCTTATCCTGTTCCCGCCCGGCATTAGCGCCAGGTCCTCCTTCTTCAGTGCCCCTGTCAGCAGGAGGATGATCACGTATACGATCACCCCGGTTAGTATGGACAAAAGCGTTGCCTTGGAATTACCAAGCGCCGGGAAGGTATACCGGTAAATCAAAAATACGCATGCACCCATCAGCGCTGTGGCCGCTGCAGGCTTGACAAAGAAGTCCATGACCGGTATCCGCGCCCTGGAGTACCTTACGACCGCCGCCATATCAAGGACAGCGGCTACTCCATAGCATACCACGGTGCCTATCGCGGCGCCCATGACGTTCAACCCGGAGATGCCGGTAAGTATATAAGTCAGCAATATCTTGAAGGCCGCCCCTATGGCCAGGTTCATTACAGGAACGGTTATCCTGTTGAGCCCCTGGAGTATGGCTGTCAGGGTTTGAACTGTGGTCAGGAATAGGACCCCGATGGACAGGGCTGCCAGGAGTTCACCGGTTATATTTATATACTTCTCATCAAGGCTACTGTACAAAAGCTGGCATATGGGACGTGCAAGTATCGCCATGCCAGTCGCTGCCGGCAGCCCGAGCAGCATCGTCAGCCGGATGCCGGTGGAAGTCTTGTTCTTGACGCCCGCAAAATCCTTTGAGGTAAAGGATTCAGTCACGGCAGGGACCAGGCTCATGGCCAGGGCTACGGTCAGTACTGCCGGGAAGTTTATAAGGGGAGTGGCGCTGCCGGTCAAAAGGCCGTACAGGTCTGTCGCTTCCTCCTCCCTAAATCCAATCTGCTTCAGCCTGTTTACTACGATCATGGCATCCGCAAGGCCTACCAGGGGCATGATCGACGCCCCTATCGTGATTGGGAATGCGATCCTGATTATGCGCGTTAAGATCGACCGGTCAGACTCCATGTGCATGGCTCTTGGCGACCGCCTTATATTTTGCGCTATCTCCCCGCGCTTTCCCCTGTACATGCCCATGAGCAGGACCAGGGCCGCACCCTCGCTCATCGTGACGCCGGCTACCGCTGCCGCGGCACCATACTCCGCCCCCTTCGGGGCATACAAGTAAGCCAGGAGCAGGCCTAGGAAGAACTTGCCCACCTGCTCCAGAATCTGGGACAGGGCTGTGGGCGTCATATACTGCATGCCCTGGAAATAGCCCCTGAAGGATGACAGCAGGGGGACTATGATCAGGCAGGGGGATATGGCCAGGATCGAGTAAAAGGCGCGCTCGCTGCCAAGCATCCTGGAAATGGCCCTGCTGCCCAGGGAAAACACGATGAAGATCGAGACCCCTATTATCAGCAAGAGCCTGACGGACAGGGTAAACACCCTGTGGGCTTCCCTGTAGTTGTTCAGGGCTATTTTCTCAGCCACCAGCTTGGATATGGCCGAGGGTATGCCTGCAGTGGAAATGATCAGCAGGAATGAATATGTAGGGTATGCCAACTGGTACAGGCCCAGGCCATCTTGCTGCAGCAAATTAGTCAGCGGGATCCGGAACAGGGCTCCGAACAGCTTGGAGATAAGGCCTGCTACTGCAAGTATGGCAGCGCCCTTGATAAAGGATTTTTTGCTCATCAGGTACCTCCGTGGGCGGTATTGCTAAGAACCGCTCTTTCATATATAGATTATCCGACCGCTTAGTAGTATATTATACCATCTTTGATAGCCTGTACAGTCAATTTAAAATCATGTCATATGCAGCCGTTTACGGTTATCGCTCTTAAAGTTAATTTCTAGAGATAAGCTAAATGCCCTTCAGCATTTAAAAATAATTCACCACCTATCTTGCAGAAAAAGAGTTTTTGCGGCTTATTGGACATACCGATCTGCTGGACCGTATATTTGGTTTTGCTTACAAACGCTGCTTAAGCAGATATGAAGCAGAGGATCTATGCAGTGATATAATCGCGAGACTGCTGATCAGCCTTAAAAGCAACCCGAAAATCAATAATCTGCATGGGTATATATGGAGAATCGCCCATAATGCATACAGTGACCACGTAGCCCGGCAAACAAGGATGTTGATAGAGTCGAATCAGCTTTCAGAGAATTTTTCAACCGGCGACTTTGATGATGGAATGAGGTGATGATCCTTTATTAAATCGATGAGCTGTCTGTACGGGAAATAGCCGAAAGGCTGAATATTCCCGAAAACAGAGTCAAGCAAAGGCTTTTTTCTGCGACGGGAAAAATCAGGAAAGATATATATCCCCAATGAAGAAAAATGCTCAGAGGGTATCTTTGCAGTTGTAGAACGTTATTAGTCTACAGTTGATATGCTGCAGCCTTTCACATGCTCCGGAGGGCTTATTTCAGGAAGTATTTGCGGTATGCAGTTCAAAATGATACTCTCCTTTCAATCATACCAATGTAAAGCCCTCTAGCACGTTTGCCGTTTATACCTTCTTGCGCAGCTTCCCTACCGCAAGCAGGACAGTGGGCATGATGAAGCATACAAATATATTTATCGGCAACCCTATGTATTCTGTAAACTGCCTTAACTCCAGTCTGTCGTTTGCCAGATAAAAGGCAAAGATGAATGCGAACAGGGCGATCGGGCTTATGAAGTTTTTGCCTTCTGTAAGGGATAAAAGCGATTTCAGGACGCTGATCACGAGATAAGCAAAGAAGCTTATTACGGTAAAATCGATAAAAACCCAGAATGCAAGCGCTATCGATTCGATCCGCTCAATTGTTTGCAGCAGGGAAATGCTTTTAATTGCTACGATGTAGGGCAGCGGGACCCTCTGGATCACAGTATGTCCATACACACCGATTGTCTGTATCAAAAGCATTATACATGTTATTAACAAGTAAAGGGCTCCTTGCAGGCCGAACCTGCGGATATGCTCCTTGTCATTGATTTCATCTCCGAAAAAGAAAACCAGGGAAAAGTATCCCCATATGCCAAATATAGGTTTCATCGTTCCTATCAGGGGTATGATATCATACTGTGTCACAGGTAGCAGGTTTATGCCTTGCACATTTGGTATGCTTAACACAAATAATGCTACAAAAACGACTGTAAACAAATAGAAAAGGTATTCAACAGTCCTCGCCAGGTTGACGATCCCACCTCTGACAGCATAAAAAACTGTTGCTAGCATTGTGAAGTAAAAAAAGACCGGGGCAGTATTCGGCAAAAGGGCTGATAAAAACCTTTCAGCAAAATATCGTAAATACAAACCAGACAGGATCAAAAACCATACAAGGTAAAATGCCAGTATGACCCTGCCGATCACTTTTCCGAAAACCTTAAGATAGAGCTCGCCCAGGCTTGCATCCTTCTGCTTTTCAAATAGCAGATGCATTATATATACCAGACAGACAAATGGCAGCACAGAAAACAGCGGAGCCAGCCATCCTGCACGTCCGGCTATTTTTGACGCGTCTCTCGGTACAATACGTATGACAGGAGAACTTTGGGCAGTCAGAAATATAATGATAGCCTGGCGTGTGGATATTTTGTCTGTAGATGCGAGCATTGTGATCAGTCCTTCCTGCCAATTATAGTAAGCAACAGCTTTGCAAAGCTTGTACGATCCGGACTAGAAAAATAAAAAATGCCGAAAATGCCGACCAGCAGCATAAATACTATATACACAACTATCTGCTTTTTCTGCTTTTTTGCTCTCATTTGGATGATATCATAGGCTCCCAGCCCGGCCATGAGAAGAATAAGGTAGAACATATCATCTGATTCCTTTCATTCCGCTTGGTTCATCCAATGCATAGCTTCTTCTCAGCTGTGACTCAACCTCTATGCGGATTGGCAGCTGCAAGAATATTTCCATCCATCGATCCTCAATCTTATGAAATTTTACAGGGCTTTTAAGCCTGAGCATATCGCAGATGCCAAGGCAATCCGACTCTGATTCCCTGGCTACCTCTAAAACACGCATCATTTCATTTCTCAGAATAGCAGACAGCTGGGCTTTCATATGATCCAAATTTTCTTCAAAAACAGTTGGCTTCTGGGACTGAATCTCACCAAGATTACTTATTACCTTGGTTTTCAATGTAATTTCTTCCAGTTCATCTCCTTTAAATTTCGGTATGATCTCTGTACTGCTGGATACGATATCCAGCGTAGCATCTTCCCCATAAAGATCCTTTACCACTGCAACAGAAGACTGAAGCTTATTGGAGATCAGGTTCATTCCCCGTGATATATCCCTTCCTACATAGCCGACCAGCTTTAGATTTGCAACTATAGCATATCCAAAGCTCTCAACGGCAGGTATGCTTTCGCCTTTGCCGCCACTGCGGTCCACCAGCTCAATGCACGGGATACGGGCTGAACCGAAATGGATATCAAGAAAGCGCATCAATTCCGCTAAACTAAGTTCATCAGACGTACCAAGCCGCTTAACGCTTTGGCCCAGACTGTCCAGCTTGTCTGCTAAATACAGCTCCGATTTGTTTACTTGTTCGATCAACTCCTTCGCAGTCGCCCCCTTGACGATATAAACCTTGTTGTTTATGTGAAACTCGTGGTCCCGGGCAATAAAATCTATGTACTTGGCTATATTATCCTTCGCTGCTTCCTCTCCAATCAGGTAATATCTGGTATGCGCCCAAAACAATTGCTTACCACTACTGGCCGATACTATCCGCGCCGCTTCAAAAACCGTTCTTCCCTGGGCTGTACTGATAAAGGCCTTGTTTCCAAGGCTGATCTCCCCTTCTCCGCTGCTGCCTTGCCGCCGCTCTTGTTGCTGGTTTCGCGCGCTACCTGGCTCTTCCAGTTTCCTGCTGGCTATCGTGATTACCTGGTAGCCTGGTAATTCGGTTGATTTATCAATACCTAGCACCTCTACCAGCTGCAGGTCATCGATTTCCTGCCGCAAAGGCAGTATTTGCTGATGACATCCTGCAGTAAAGATAACTGCAACAATAAGAAGTATGGCTGCAATATATTTTTTCATATTCATCACCTTTACTGTTGGCGCTGCTTGTTTGTTGTCTTTAGGCTCTCGGGTCTTTTTTTCATAAATGGCAAAGGCATTCGTATTATCGTATCCTTGGCCAGCTCCTTGCCTTCATTTGCTACAAACGGAGAGAGATATGGCACTCCGAAGGTTTCTATGGTGCTCAAATGATATACCAGCATGATAAAGGCCAGCGAAAGCCCGTACAGCCCGGCTATGGAAGCGGCCACAACGAATATCATGCGGAAGATACGGAACCCATTGTTCAGATCCTGATTGGGTATCGTAAAGCCGGCAATACCGGTAACTGCCACGATGATCACAGCTACAGGTGAAATCAGCTTTGCCTGGACAGCGGCCTGTCCTACTACCAGCGCACCGATGATGGATACTGCCTGGCCGATGGCTCTTGGAAGACGGATACCGGCTTCCAGCAGCATTTCAAAGGCGATCAGCATCCCGATGATTGAGGCCACAGTAGGAAAAGGAACCTCCATTTTGCTCTTGATTATGGATACTGCCAGCACAGTTGGAATCATCTCCTGGTGGAACGTAGTGATGGAAACGTAAAATGCAGGCAGTAACAGGGTGATGAAGCATGCGACATAACGCAGCAGCCGTATAAAGGAGCTTATTATAAAATGATAGGCATAATCCTCAGGAGCCTGAAAAAACAATGTTATCGGAGCAGGCACCACATAGGCAATGGGCATACCATCTATTAGAAG
>JAKORJ010000098.1 GCA_029777885.1 Bacillota bacterium
GGGGAGCTTCTGGACAAGTATGAAGGCCGGCTCAGGATAATGGGCGGGGTCGACAAGCTGGAGCTGGGCAGGGGGCGCGAAGCCATACGGGCATACCTGGAGTCCCTGGTCCCCTATGTGGAAAGGGGCGGCTTCATACCCTTCTGCGACCACCGGTGCCCGCCGAATATAAAGCCGGAAGATTACCTTTATTATTTGAAGGTCAAGGAAGACCTGTTCGGGATGAAATGAATCGGCTCTTTACAAGCTTTAAGCATGACAAAAAGGAGTGCCGGTGGAAACGTAAGGCACTCCTTTAACTTTGATATCTGTCTTGGATCATCATAACAGTCCGTTTAAGAATCCCATCGTAAACAGATAATAGACTACGGCGGCTGCTATGCCCAACAACAATACTACCTTCAGCACCTTGAAGGCTATCTTTAGGACAAAGAAAACAGCGACAACGGCAGCTACGATCACCAGAATATCCTGCATAAGACCTAAACCTCCTTGCCAGGTATATCAATGCAATTATACCATACTAAAAAAGTAAAATATATGCAAGGTATCAGGAAAATAATATGCAAAAACCGGGATGCTGATGATGGCATGCCGGGTAGATGAAAGATTTAAATTTTTCACCATCATATTAAAAATGGTATTGCTATGGACCCATATTTCCATTACAATGTAATGAAATCAGATAAAATACTCGCAATCATTGATACATCTAAGATCCAGCCAAGATATACATTCGTATTTCTGCTGACCCGGTGATACAAGGAGTGCTTTGAATGAAAGATGTAATGCAAAATACTGCAAAAAACAATAATATGGACGAATTTGTCGGCACCCTGCAAAAGCTTGCCCGTTCAAACAACTGGATCGAGCCCGAATGGTTCGACAGGCTCGGGGTGAAGCGGGGCCTCAGGAACAAGGACGGCACCGGCGTGCTCGTCGGCCTGACCCAAATAGGCGAGGTACACGGTTATATAATGAAGGAAGGCGAAAAGATCCCTGACTACGGTAAGCTGTATTACAGGGGCGTAAACATAGAGGATATAGTCCAGGGCTGCGCGGCTGACGGCAGGTTCGGCTTTGAGGAGGTTTGTTTCCTCCTGCTCTTTGGCAAGCTCCCGACCAGGTCAGAGCTTGAGACCTTCAACGAGATCCTGTGGAGCAACCGTAGGCTTCCCGATGGCTTTATGGAGGATATGATCCTTAAAGCGCCAAGCCACAATATCATGAACAAGCTCGCGCGCTGCACCCTGGCCAGCTACTCCTATGATGAAGACCCTGACGATATGAGCCTGCAGGCGGTGTTGTGCCGGAGCATCAAGCTGATAGCCAGGTTCCCCGCCTTTGTAGCTTACTCATACCAGGCCAAGTGCCACTATTTTATGGACAAGAGCCTGTACATCCACCTGCCGAAGAAGGGCCTGAGCACGGCGGAATGCTTCCTGCACATGATAAGGCCTGACAGCAGCTATACACAGGAAGAGGCGGAGATCCTAGACCTGGCCCTCATACTCCATGCCGAGCACGGCGGCGGCAACAACTCGACCTTTACGACCAGGGTCGTCACATCCACCGGTACAGACACCTATTCAGCCATAGCCGCAGGCATTGGCGCCCTGAAAGGCCCCAAGCACGGCGGCGCCAACCTGAAGGTCACGGAGATGATCGAGGATATCAAGGCCAATGTACCCAACTGGCATGACGAAGCTGCGCTCAGGGATTACCTGGTCAGGATACTGAAAAAGGAGACCTTCGACAAGGCAGGCCTCATCTACGGCATGGGCCATGCGGTATATACCCTGTCAGATCCCAGGGCGGTACTGCTTAAGAGCAAGGCCAAAGAACTGGCAGCCTTAAAAGGCATGGAGGAAGAATTTGCACTGTATGATACGATAGAGCGCATATCGCCCGGGCTGTTTTCCGAAGTCAAGGGCAGCGAAAAGGCCCTTTGCGCCAATGTGGACTTTTATTCGGGCTTTGTATACAAGATGCTAGGCATACCATCGGACCTGTACACGCCGCTTTTCGCCATAGCCAGGGTGCCAAGCTGGTGCGCCCACTCCATGGAGGAGCAGATCAGCGGCGGCCGGATCATCCGTCCAGCCTATCAGACCCTGAAGCAAATCAACGAATACAAGCCCCTTGGCGAAAGATAAGGTATCTTCCTTTTGAAGGTCAGCGGCAGTTTTTGATGCCGCTGTGCCTTTCATAGGCTATTACCGCATTTATCTCGCCGCCGAGGATGACGAGCATCGCGCTTAAGTACAGCCAGACCAGAAGGGCGATCAGGCCCCCGATGCTGCCGTACAGCAGCCTCAGGTTCCAGAAGTTGTTCACATAATATGCAAACCCCAATGAAGTCAGGAGCCAGCCTATCGTCGTAAATACCGCGCCGGGCAGCACGTCACGCCATCTAAGCCTGGAGCAGGGAGTATACTTGTAAAGGGCGGCAAAGACCAGTACCTGCATTAAGACAACCGTCAGGTACCTGACCTGGTCCCAAATCTTCCGGTATTGCACAGGCACCCCTATGCTTATCATGTAATCACCTATCCGGTGTCCGAATACCAGGAGCACAAAGTACACCACTATCATGGCTGACAGGGCCATGGTGAAAAGGACTGAAACGAGCTTCACCTTGAAAAACGAACGCTTTTCCTTGACATCATAGGCCTTGTTGATGCTTGCGATGACGGCCCCTATGCCGTTGGATGCGGCCCACAGGGTCGTGGCAAAGCCTATGGACAGGATCTGAAGGTTCCTCCTGTCAGCCACATACTCCAGGTTCACCTTTAACAGCCTGTAGGCCTCATAGGGCAGTATGGCCTCAAGAGGGCTGAGCACATCTATGCCTTTGAGCGGAATATAGCCGATTATGGTCATCAGGAAAATCATAAAGGGGAATATGGCAAGCAGGAAAAAATAAGCTGTCTGCGCGCTCAAGGCCGGCACCCCGTCTTCTATATAGCGCCGGTACAAGGATCTTGCTATACGCAGCAATGCTCTGGCTTTCAAAATGTCCCCTCCTGGTTTTAAACTGCCTGATGTTTAGCCCAGGGGTAAAATTCCCCTATGGCTAAGTATGCCCTTTTTTTGCTATAATGGTACTAATTCAGTATAAGGGTGATTTGATGTACAAGGTATGGGGCAGGATAAGAAAAAATAACAAGATAATAAAAGACATGGTCGTCCCCTGCGACCTGGCGGGGCAGTCAAGGGAGGACTGCCTCCACTACTGC
Source organism: Bacillota bacterium (assembly GCA_029777885.1). Lineage (GTDB taxonomy): Bacteria > Bacillota > Clostridia > Caldicoprobacterales > DTU083 > JAKORJ01. The sequence continues at coordinate 3,240 of JAKORJ010000098.1, forward strand.
ATCCAGCAGATATGCTACGAGTTTGACCTCCAAAGGCCTGTCTGGTTTCCAAAAAACCAGAGGGAATACGAGGAGTTCAGGCTGGTGACCTTCAACCAGGACAATTTTATGGAGACTGTCAACTTTGATGCCCTGGAAATCGAAGTTATTGAGGATGAATAGAATCTAAGGGGGCACAAGCAGCAGGGACATGTGATGCAGGGAACTTAAAAAAGCCAAGAAGCAAGTTATGGATGCAATGTAAGAAAGGCCGGCTGTTATGAAGTGAACCCCTTTTGTTAGACAAAAATAACTAATGAAAGGGGTCATCATAATGTCGGGAAAAAGAAAATATACCGATGAATTTAAACATGCGATAGTTATGGAGTATTTAAACGGTCATGAAGGGGGATATAAAGCGCTAGCTGCAAAATATGGAATACATAGATCTATGGTTGAAAAGTGGGTTAACCACTACAAAA
>JAKORJ010000099.1 GCA_029777885.1 Bacillota bacterium
ACCAAGCCCCATGTCAACGTGGGCACCATAGGCCACGTTGACCACGGCAAAACCACATTGACAGCGGCCATCACCATGGTCATGGCCAAGTTCGGAAGAGCTATTGCGACGAAGTATGACGAGATCGACAAGGCTCCCGAAGAGAAGGAAAGAGGCATAACCATAAATACCGCCCACGTTGAGTACGAGTCGGAAAACAGGCACTATGCCCATGTTGACTGCCCCGGCCACGCTGACTACGTAAAGAACATGATCACCGGTGCAGCCCAGATGGACGGCGCCATCCTGGTCGTATCGGCCGCAGACGGCCCGATGCCCCAGACCCGCGAGCACATCCTGCTTGCCCGTCAGGTTGGCGTGCCCTACATCGTCGTATTCATGAACAAGACCGACATGGTCGACGACGAAGAGCTTTTGGAGCTTGTTGAGATGGAAGTCAGGGAGCTGCTGAACGAGTACGAGTTCCCGGGCGACGATATCCCGATCGTCAAGGGTTCAGCCCTCAAGGCCCTGGAAGCTGCCCAGAGCGGCGCAGATGTAGCAAACGATCCGGCTTGCAAGTGCATATTCGAGCTCATGGATGCTATAGACTCCTACATACCCACTCCTGAGCGCGATACCGACAAGCCCTTCCTGATGCCCGTTGAGGACGTATTCACGATCACCGGCCGCGGCACGGTTGCAACCGGCAGGGTCGAGCGCGGTACCTTGAAGGTATCAGATACAGTTGAGATCGTTGGTCTGACCGACGAGTCCAGGACCACAGTCGTAACCGGCGTTGAGATGTTCAGGAAGGTCCTTGACCAGGCAGTTGCCGGCGACAACATCGGTGCCCTGCTCCGCGGCGTACAGAGGACCGACATCGAGCGCGGCCAGGTACTGGCCAAGCCCGGCAGCATCAAGCCCCACACCCACTTCAGGGCAGAGGTATACGTCCTGACCAAGGAAGAGGGCGGCCGTCATACCCCCTTCTTCAACGGCTACAGGCCCCAGTTCTATTTCAGGACAACAGACGTTACCGGTGTCATCGAGCTGCCTGAGGGCGTAGAGATGGTAATGCCCGGCGACAACATCCAGATGACCATCAAGCTTATAACCCCCATCGCTATCGAAGAAGGTCTGCGCTTTGCTATCCGCGAAGGCGGCAGGACTGTCGGCGCAGGCGTTGTTGCTTCGATCATCGAGTAAGCTTGCTTGACTTAATGAAACACTATCCTCCAGAGAGCAATTTTTGGAGGATAGTGCTTTCAATGTTATGAAAAATTTAAGAAATATCTTGCTTTTACAGCAGGTTTAGTGTAGTATAAAATAGTTGTGTTATCATGCAAACCAAAGTTTTACGGGATAATGGGATGAAGTAAAAGGTTGCCGGCGTAGCCGGGGAATTTTTACGGACTAGTCCGTTTTGATCGGGCGACAGGACTTATGTTGCTCAGCAGCCTTATTTTTTTTCAAACGAGGTACGGCACGCGCGGCTGAGTGTAAACAAGGTTGTCTATTGCCCTGCTTATGTTCAACAAGGGCACATATGTGTCCGGATGAGAAAAAGGAGGGAAAACAATGGCTAATCAAAAAATCAGGATCAAGCTGAAAGCATATGACCACAATCTGATCGACCTTTCAGCTGAAAAGATTGTGGACACTGCAAGGAAGACAGGCGCTAAGGTCTCGGGACCCATTCCGCTGCCGACGGAAAAGGATGTTATCACAATTCTGAGGGCTCCTCACAAGTACAAGGACTCTCGCGAGCAATTTGAGATGAGGACACACAAGCGTCTAATCGATATCTTGAGCCCGACACCTAAGACGGTCGATTCGCTGATGAGACTGGATCTGCCCGCCGGGGTAGACATTGAGATCAAGCTGTAAGGGCTATGAAACACTAGTACTGGAACGGAGGTAGTAAGAAATGCTAAAAGCCATTCTGGGCAAAAAGCTGGGCATGACCCAGGTCTTCACCGAAGACGGTCTGCTCGTGCCGGTGACGGTCGTAGAAGCAGGCCCCTGCGTGGTGACCCAGGTCAAGACCCAGGACAAAGATGGTTACAACGCCCTTCAGGTGGGCTTTACAGATATCAGGGCAAAGCTGGTCAACAAACCGCTGAAAGGGCATTTTGACAAGAACAATATATCCTACAAACGTTACCTGAGAGAGCTCAGGCTGGACAACGCGCAGGACTACAGCGTTGGAAGTGAGATCAAGGTCGATATCTTTTCACCGGGAGACAGGGTCGACGTAAGGGGCAGGTCAAAGGGTAAAGGCTATGCTGGCCCCATCAAGCGCTGGAACCAGCACAGGGGACCCATGGCCCACGGTTCGAAACATCACCGCGGACCTGGCTCCATGGGCGCAGGCACATCCCCGGGACGTATATTCAAGACCAAGCGGATGGCCGGACGCATGGGCTATGAGATGGTGTCCGTGCAGAACCTTGAAGTCGTGAAGGTCGATCCGGAGCGCAACCTGCTCATGATAAAGGGCGCAGTCCCCGGCGCCAGGGGGACCCTACTGACGATCAAGAATACAGTCAAGCGTTGAAGTTGAGAACGAAGGGAGGAAAGGCTATGCCTAAAGTAGCTTTATATAACACAGAAGGCGCTTCAGTCGGCGAAATCGAGCTAAAGGACGAGGTATTCGGCGTTGAAGTCAATCAATATGTGCTGCACCAGGTAGTCAAGATGCAGCTAGCAAACAAAAGGCAGGGCACCCAGTCTGCGCTGACTCGTGCCGAGGTCAGCGGCGGCGGTATCAAGCCCTGGAGACAAAAGGGAACAGGCCGGGCAAGGCACGGTTCCATCAGGTCCCCGATCTGGAAACACGGCGGCGTCGTGTTTGCGCCAAAGCCCAGGAGCTATAGGTACACTCTGCCTAAGAAGATCAGAAGGCTGGCTATGAAGAGTGCCCTCAGCTCCAAGGTGAACACCCAGAGCATTTATGTCATGGAATCGCTGGAGCTTCCCGAGGCTAAGACCAGGGAGATGGCAAAGGTCCTGAAGAACCTAAAGATCGACAGGAAAGCCTTGGTAGTCATCCCCGGCAAGAATGAGACAGTGGAGCGGGCAGTCCGCAACATCCCCAATGTCAAGCTTGCTTATGTGAATACGCTAAATGTGCTTGACATCCTGAATTATGATAACTTCATCATCACCCAGGATGCGGCCCGACTCGTTGAGGAGGTGTATGCATAATGAAAAACCCCTATGATATCATCATCAGGCCGGTATTGACCGAAAAGAGCTACGATGCTCTGCCGGAGAAAAGATACACCTTTATCGTTGACAAGAGAGCCAGCAAGACCGAGATAAAGCAGGCAGTCGAGGCTATATTTGGCGTGAAAGTAGAAAGCGTCAACACCCTTCGGCAGCTGGGCAAAATGAAGAGACTGGGCGTTCATCTGGGCAGAAGGCCATCGTACAAGAAAGCCTATGTCAAGCTGACAGCTGACAGCAAGGAAATAGAATTCTTCGAAGGTATGGCGCAATAAGGAGGTAAGCTTAAATGGCTATAAAGAAATATAATTCGACCTCCCCTGCCAGAAGACATATGACAGTTTTGAGCTTTGACGAGGTGACCAAGAAGGAGCCTGAAAAATCCCTCGTGGTCATCCTGAAGAAGAAGTCAGGCCGGAACAATGCAGGCCG
>JAKORJ010000100.1 GCA_029777885.1 Bacillota bacterium
AGGTTCCTAAGAAGCATATAGCTTATCAGACCTGTGATCAACAGGGCACCGGAAAGCACGGAGAATAGCACCGTGTCTATTAGCCTGTATTTCTGCTCCAGCAATATCTTGTCGGTTATATCGTAGATAATGGCAAAGAGCAAGGTATGCCCATTTGACTCATGGGGGCAGGAGTACACCTCGACTGTCCTGATCTCGCCGGTGGCAAGGCGCTGCTCGACTGTGAAAGTGCTACTGCGCTCATTGGCCGCCTTATTTATCCTGCTTTGGATCTCCTCCGGCGGAAGGTTGATGATCTGCTGGATGGTCATGGACTTAAGTTGATCGACCGAATACCCGTAAAACTTGGCAGCAGCCTTATTTGCATGCTCGATCCTGCCTGTGTCTGCATTTATCAGCAGCATGACAGTCCCATGCTCCTCAAACATCGTATAGAAATCCAGTTCCACAGAATGGGCCCAGGCGGCATTATTGTTGAATATAACGGTAATTATGACAACTAAGAAAGCTGTTATGGTTTTCATCTTGCTTCCTTTTCTCTGGTTTATGAATTCTTCACATCGTCGCTATACTTATATATAACCTTATTTAAAAAGGTCGATCATTATATAATCCTTCAGCTCACCCGGCGGAACCGGCCTGCAATAGTAATAGCCCTGTAAAGCCTTGCACCCGGCAGCTCGCAAAAATTCTGCCTGCTCCTTCTGCTCCACCCCTTCTCCGACAACGGTTATATCCAGGGCTTTACCGATCGAGGTTATGATCTCTACTATACGCCTGTCATGCACATTTTTGAGCATGCCATTAATATAGCTTCTGTCGATCTTCAGAATATCAACGGGCAGCACTTTCAGGTAATACAACGATGCATAGCCTGTCCCGAAATCATCGAGAGCGAGCTTCACGCCAAGCTTTTTCATCTCCTCGAACACCACCGCCGTTTGCTGCAGTGGATCTGTAAGGGCGGTCTCGGTTATTTCCAGAACCAGGCGCTCAGGGCTGAGCTTTGTTTCTTCCAGTACGTACCTTACCATATCAACGAAATTTTCGGACTTTAGCTGGGCCATTGATATGTTCACAAATACATACAGCCTGATTCCCAGGTCAAGCTCCCAATTTCTCGCCTCTTTGCAGGCCTCTTTCAGCACCCATGCCCCCAAAGGCACGATTAGCCCGCTATCTTCAGCTACGGGGATGAACTCAAGGGGCGATATCATGCCTAGCTTCGGGTGATTCCAGCGCAGGAGCGCTTCCGCGCCGAATATCTGACCGGTTTTTGAGTTCACGATCGGCTGGTAGTAAAGGGTGAGTCCATCACCTTCCAGTGCATGTACCAGCTCGCTCTCCAGTAGATTGAATTTTCTGAGTCTTTCATCCATGCCTGTAGTGAAGAAGCTGTACCTGTTGTCACCTGCCTGCTTGGCTGTATGCCTGGCAATGTCAGCATTGTGGATCAATTCTTCAGCATTTGCCCCATCCCGGGGATAGGTGCTGATCCCTATGCTGACCGATGTGCTGACATCAAGACCGCTGATGTTGAAGGGCTGCGACAAGACCCTGATCATATTCATGGCATCTGTTGCTGCGCGGCCCCGGTAATACGAGGCCTCAGACAGCATGACGAATGAATCCCCGCTGTTGTGGAAAATAGAATACTCCTTGCCGAATACCTCCTTCAGCCGCTCGGCCGCCCCTTTGATAAGCTTGTCACCCGATTTATACCCCAGGGTCTCATTGATAAACTTCAAACGGTTCAGCTCTATGGAAAAAACTACAAACGTCATATCCTTCTCTGCATTTGCTTTCTTTTCCTTGATTTTTTTTCTGGAGCATCCTGATATTGGGCAGTCCCGTGAGCTGGTCATACATCACCAGGTGCTCAAGCTCATCCCTTTGCTTTTCTATTCTCCGGAATGTATCATTAAGCTTCCTTGTCACCAATCTGAAGCTTCTAATTATCGACTTCAGCTCTATAATATTACTGGCAGGCCATTCGACCTTTTCCTGCTTCTCGATCTTGTTTGCCAAATCGCTAATAACCTGCACCAGGCTTTCAAAAGGTGTAAACACCACCTTGAATGCCATTTGAAAGAATCCATACATAGAAATCAGGATAAATAACACGAAAATAAATATATAGATATAAGTCAGGAATAGATTGCTCAAATAGTGGAAGAGAGAACCTTCACAAACAAAGCGCCAGTCGCTTATATCACTGACCGCATTTACATGGAAATAGCTTGAGCTGCGCCAGTCTGAGATTCTTTTGCCGCTTTTACCGGATGTATCGCGGTAATACAGGCCGTGTCCTTTATAAATGACCTTCCCCTGCTTGTAATCTGTATAAGTGCTCGATCGATATAAATCAGGATTTGTAGATGCGATTACCTTTTCTTCCCCATCCAGGAGGGTTATTTGGATGTCGCTGCCATCAGCATGTTCGGCCAGCAGATCAGACATATGGTCAAGGTTGACCGCTCCTGCCACATATCCGATGAAATCCTCATTTTTTATAACAGGGACACCTATGA
>JAKORJ010000101.1 GCA_029777885.1 Bacillota bacterium
ATTTATTTAGCCTGTCTGGCTGCCTGATGACAGCTCCTGCTCCAGAGAGTTCTGTATGGACCAGATGCGCTGGTACAGGCCCGGCTGGTTCACCAGCTCCTCATGGGTGCCCGACTGGACCAGGCGCCCGTCTTCCAGGACCAGTATCAGGTCTGCCTCCGACAGGGTGGTGATCCTGTGGGAGATTATGAACGTAGTCACTTCCTTGCTCCGCTTTTTGAGCTCCCTGCGTATGGCGGCATCGGTCTCCGTATCCACGGCGCTCAGGGAGTCATCGAATATCAGTATGGAGCTGTTGTTTATTACCGTCCTTGCTATAGCTACCCGCTGCTTCTGCCCGCCGGACAGGGTCACTCCCCTCTCGCCCACGGGAGTCTCATAGCCCTGCTCAAACTCCTCTATGACCTTGTGGACCGAGGCTATTCGGCTGGCTTCATATATCTCTGCATCCGTTGCGTCCGTTTTGGCTATGGAGATGTTCTCCTTGATCGTTTTGGAGTAGAGGAAGGGCTCCTGGAGCACCAGGCCTACATGCTTCCTCAGCCATTTCTTGTCTATCTTCTTAAGCTCGACTCCTCCTATAGTAATGGAACCGCTTTTGTAGTCATACAGCCTTTGCAGCAGGTGGACCAGGGATGATTTGCCTGAGCCCGTGGCCCCGAGCACAGCGACTGTCTGCCCCTCGCGCACCCTGAAGGACAGCCCCTTGAGCACCGGGTGGCCTTCCTCATATTCAAAGTACACGTTGTCAAACACGATATCCCCTGCTATGGGGGGCTTCAGGCAGTCCTCATCCTGGGTTTCGACCGGCGTATCCAGGACCTCCCCGATACGGCCGATGGATACCAGGGTCTTGCCCATGTCGGTCAGGATCCTGCCCATCTGGCGGATAGGCCACAGCAGCATGCTTACATAGCTCGTGAACACCGTCATCTCGCCGAAGGTTATGGCCCCCGTTGAGGCACGGAACACGCCCAGCACCACAACTACGCCTATCTGCAGGAGGGCTATGCCGTCGGATAAGGACCAGTACATCGCCAAAAGGCGAATGAGCCTGTTGTTCAGGTCCCTGAGTTCTTTGTTCTTATCATCGAACCTGGCATTCTCCCAGGCCTGGCGGCCGAATGCCCTGACGACCCTGATGCCGGTCAGGTTCTCCTGCAGCATGGTCGACAGGCTTCCCTCGCACTCGTCTGATTTGAGAAAGGCCTTTTGTATCTTGATAAAGAATACAAAGGCAAAGGTAAATATGAAGGGGACGACTGCCATGGATACCAGGGTCATCTGC
>JAKORJ010000102.1 GCA_029777885.1 Bacillota bacterium
AAGGAGAAGGCCAACGAGTTCTTCGGGTTCTATGACATATTCGGCAAATTCGCTGCTATAATGGGGCCTGCACTGTTTGCATTTACAGCGGATATCACAGGTAACTCCAGGTTCGGGGTATTGAGCGTCGCACTGCTGTTTATTATAGGCGGGGTCCTGTTCCTCCTGTCATATTCAAAAAGGGAGGATATTAAACAGCCTTAGCTCAGGCGCAGGAGTAAATCAACCTGCTGCCGACGGCCCTGGCAACAACACGGACCTCCATGAGCAGTTGTACTCTTGCATCCTCGTACCTGTTTATGTCGATCCTTACTTCCCTGGCGATATTGGACGCGCCCATGGCAGAAGCCTGCTCCTCGGCACGTTTAAGGGCTGTGCTTTTTGCCCACTCCAGGGCTTCGTCATAGTCCTCCGTTTCGAAATAATCGCTTGAGGCATGGCAGCCATAGCCTATGATACCTGACCTGTCATACCGCGGCTTAACAAGCACGATCTCCTCAGCAGCTATGCTGCCGGTGACAGCACCTATGGCGTTGGCTATGCCTGCATGCGGGGGTATTATACCCCTGGTGCCCAGCCTGGAAGCCACTTTGTCTATAAACACATGGGTAGGGGCACCTATGCCGATTATCGGCAGGGAAGTGGAGATATCTATGCGTATCTCTTCATAGGACTTGCTGAAGCTCATGTTGAGAAGTGCCAGGGCATCTGGTGTTTGCAGCCTTTGCAAGCCGGCATTTGTAGAGAGCAAAAACTCGACTATAAGGCGGTACAGCTTGTGCTCTATTTCCTCGTTCACCTTTTCGATCAGGCGGTCTACAGTCATGTTGAGACGCTGGGCCATGATCCTGGCCGCTGATAGGGCGGCCTCCCTGTCCCATGCCAGGTAATCACCGGTAACATGCATTATGTCTGAAGGAGTCAGGGCACCCCTGATAACAAAGCCGGCACGTTCCAGGCTCTCGGTATTGAGCAGGAACATGCTGACATCCAGGGCCTCGGAGAGCTGCTGCCTGCTCAAGGGGCCCTTTTCCAATGCAGCTACGATGGCTTTTTCTGCCTCGGTCAGTTCATATGCTTTTTCAGGCCTTGTGGTCAGGCAGAAAAATTCACCAAGAGGCAGGGTATGCCACCTGTTTTCATATTCGATTTTACTAAGCTCCTCTTTTACCGCCGGGTACTTCCAGGCCAGGTAAGAGAGGGGCATAGCTTTTCTGGGGCCTATGGTCAGGCTGTCGTTTTTGTCAAAGGAAATTATGCTGTCGCCGCCTAGGCCTATTGTTTTTATCCTGATAGCGCTGGTCCCGGTCTTCCATGAACCCACGTCAACACCCTGCTCAGCCAGGACAGTCATACCGCCTTTGACCTGGGCGAGGTCGCTCGTGGTGCCCCCAATGTCAAGTATAAGGGCGTTTTCGCAGCCTGTCAGCTTCATTCCGCCGACAACGCTTGCAGCAGGCCCGGAAAGCAGGGTCTCCACCGGATGCTCCCTGGCAAAGGCTTCAGACATAAGGGTACCATCGCCCTTTACCACCATTATGGGCGCAGATACGCCAAGCTCGCCAAGGCCTTCCTTGACCGCGTCCAGCAGGGCATCGATGAGGTTTATGAGATTAGCATTGAGCAAGGTTGTCGCAGCCCTGCGCAAGGTGTTTATCTCTGTGCTCAATTCATGGGCGCATACGACGGGCTTGCCTGTCCATTTGCGTATAAGGTCCTTAGCCCTTTGCTCAAAGGCGGAGTTCCTTATGCCCCAGTACTCAACTATGCCATAGGCGTCTGTCTGGTCATCGGTTTCCCTGATCCGCTCTTCCAGGGCAGCCCAGTCAGGCTCTGCCACCACCTGGCCTTGCTGGTTATGGCCGCCTTCGATCATGATAACGGCTTTTATATCCGGCAGCCCGTATCTGCCTTTTAGCCTTCGGTAGAGGTCTGCATCATAACCTATAAGCACAAGGCGGCCGCGCCCGCCCTTGCCCTCGACGCAGGTGTTCGTTGCCAGAGTGGTAGACAGTGACACCAGCTCAACCTCTTTTATGATGTCTCCAGGCAGCTGCCTCAAGGATTCGATAATGCCTGTTGCCAGGTTGTCCCTGGTCGTCAGTGCCTTTGCACCGGCAATGACCTTCTGCTCTAAAAAATCGTATATGACGGAATCCGTGTATGTACCGCCGGTATCTATGCCCAGTCCCAGTCTCATCATGGTGCTCCTTTCAGGTGTCTTGGCAAACATAAACCTATTATCTCTTAATTGCGGCGGGGTGTAAATGACTGAGCAGAAAGAGGGCAATATATTACAACTTGTTGCAATAAACAGCCTGGTGTGCAGCAGTCGGAATCTTGTGCTACAATATATCTAAGAGAAAAGGACATGTAAGGGTGATGGATTTGGTCAGGCTTGGGAATGACTGGGACGAGCTTTTGAAGGATGAATTTGAAAAGGAATATTACAAGAAGCTGAGGCAGTTTTTAAAGCATGAATACAGTACGAAAACCATATATCCCGACATGTACAAAATATTTGAGGCTTTGAAGCTGACCTCGTACAGCAATACAAAGGTGGTCATCCTGGGCCAGGATCCGTACCACGGGCCCAACCAGGCCCATGGGCTGGCCTTTTCGGTCCAAAGGGGCGTTGAAATACCGCCCTCCCTTGTGAACATTTACAGGGAGCTGCAGACCGACTGCGGCTGCTATATTCCTGACAACGGCTGCCTTGAGCACTGGGCGAGGCAGGGAGTGCTCTTGCTCAACACCAGCCTGACGGTCATAGCCGGTCAGGCCAACTCCCACAGGAACAAAGGCTGGGAGATCTTCACCGACAGCGTCATACAGCGCCTTAATAACAAGCCGACCCCGGTCGTTTTCATGCTTTGGGGCAGCAATGCCAGGAGCAAGACGGCTCTTATAACGAATCCATCCCATCTTGTGCTGACCGCACCCCATCCCAGCCCCCTGTCCGCATCCCGGGGCTTTTTCGGGTGCAGGCATTTCTCCAAGGCCAATGAATTCTTGAGAAGGACAGGCCAGCAGGAGATAGATTGGCAGATACCCAATATTTACTCTGCACGGGAAACCGGCTGATTTCTGCTAATGCTTGCAATGTTTTTATTTGTGCAGGTCGAATATGAAAGGCTGCCAAAGTACCGGCAGCCTTTTAGCTCATCTGTATGGGATTCATAAGGTCAATGTGCAAGACCGGTGAGACAAAACCGTGACCGGTCATTTATAAAACGGTAGGACTTAATCCCTGGGGAATATCACTTCCCTGTGGTTTTCCAGCATCAGCTTCAGGGTTTCCTTCATATCTTCAAGGCTGCCGCATTTGTCGACCCCGTTGGAGGTCCAGGGCATGACCCCATGCCAGCCGTTTTCAAAGGCCGATACATAGTCCTCGGTCAACGACCTGCCCGGCGTACCCAGCGGCGGGAACTCAGCTATCACGACCGGCTTTCCTGGCTCTACCCCGTATTTTTCGGGGGTGGTGTAAAAGGGTATGCCAAAATGCGGTATCATCCAGGGATAGTGATGGGGCGAGTAGAAGTCCAGGCAGGCTGCCCTGTCATTGACCGCAGTTAGCATGGCGTCGTCGCTGACAAATTTATTGTTCTTTATTACCGCTATACCTACGGTCACCAGGATGTCGCTTGCTTTGTGTATGGCGTCCGTGGATTTGGCAAAAAGCCGGGTCAGGTAGTCCCAGGGGATCTCGCCGCAGTCCTTGTTCTCATTTATCCAGTCAGGCTCGTTGCACAGGTCGATCGACCAAAGGGCTGTGTTGCCCTTATACCGTTCAACCAGGGGCAGGAGATAGTTTTCTATATAGCTGTCGATCGCCTTTTCGCTTTTTATCATGTTTCTCCAGCTTTGAAATTTGCCGTGGGTATCCTTGCAGTGGTCAAAGGACATGGTCGTGGCCATTATGTAAAGCCGGTGCTTTTGAGCCAGTGAAAAGAGCGAATCCAGGTCAGACCAGTATTTGTCCGCCACCCCGGTCACGATGCCGTCATCATTTATGCATAAGCCGACCGTGCCGTCACAGGAGATCCATATCCTCACAGCATTTATGCCATGGGAATGGAGCAGGGCAAAATGCTCATCCCACCACTTTTCGTCATAGCTGCCGCCAAAGTCGTTCCAGTTGTTCCAGGGCGTGTTGGTGCCATTGATCCAAAGCTTTTTGTCTCCCGCATAGAAATTGCCGTCTTTTACTCTTACCTTTGCCAGGGGCGAATTATCCGATACCTTTGCCATCAAGTGAACAACTCCTTTAATCTCTGCCAGAAGCTTTTTTGGGTCTCCTCCGGCTTTGTATTGTTATTTTTTTCGCTGTCAGGCTTTAGCTCCGGTGTCTTAAGGATAAACTGCACCGAATTAGGCTTCACCCGGTCTGATACGAAGGAGACCGGTTCGGGCTTTTCAGCCTCTTCCCCGCCCAACTCATCAAGTATGGTCCTGGCCTTGTCTATACCGTTTTTGAGCTCCTGCTGCCCGTCAACCAGCTTTTGGACCTCATCGGGCAGCTTTTTGACTTCCTTTGCGGTTTTTTCCAGGCCTTTAGCCAACTCTCCCATACCGTCCACGATCAAAGCAAGCCCGTCCAACAGCTCCTTATTGCTTGACGCTAATTTCGACATGCCCGCTGTAAATTCCTTCATGCCGTCTGAAATCATCGACACTCCGTCTACATACTGGTTGAGCCCGTCCCTGTAGGCACCGAGCTGGGACTGGAACTCCAGGATCTTGCTCTTTAGGCTCTCAGGCAACAGGGGCAGGCGGGTGATGGGATCGGTTATCGTGGTTATCCCGGTATAGATCTGGCTGAAGCCGTCCTTGAGCTTGCCGCCTTCCTGGGCCAGGAGCCCCAGGTTTTCTGAAATTTCGGCTGCGGCCCTGGCCAACTCATCTACGCCGCCGGTATACTGCCTGACCCCATCCTGAAACTCCGGCATCGAGTCGTCAAGCTGCCCGGCACCGGCTGAGAGCTGCTTAAGGCCAGATGAAAGCTCCTTTAACCCGTCCCTGAGCCGGGCTGTACCGTCTGCCAATTGGCCGGCGCCTTCTGAGAGCTGGTCCACTCCGGATCTGATCTCCTCTACATCTATGATATTGTCCATATAGCTGTTTAGGTTTAGAGGCATGGCTGTCATGCTTATCGATCCAAGTTCAAAATACGGGGAGTAGAAGGATATTTCAAATTCCGTGGTCGTCCCCGGCAGGACCATATAGGCCAGGGTGGCGGTCCTGCCCGCTATCACCATCGACGAGCCCGGAGCATTTATCCCGGAGCAGGTATCTAGGCTTAATGGGATCTGGAATTGGAGCATAAAGTTGTCCCTGAAATATGCGGCAGCGTCAGGGTTCGGCGTGACGGTGAACTTCAGCTTAATATCGCCTGACTTGCCAGACATGGCCTTTGCTGGCATTTCCCTGCCGTCAAGTATATATTCTATATCGATCAAAAAGGGGAGCTGTCCCTCGTACAGCTTGCCCTGGTAATAAAAGCCCCTGGGGTCCTTCGGGAGCTGCCACTGGATGCTCTCATCCGCGACAAGGGGCTGGATGCTGTTAGTCAGGTTCACTATAGATTCGTATAGGCCGAAATCTTCATAAAGACCGGCCTCCGGAGTGTTTATCCGGTTTACTACATATATTTCCTTCACAGAGCCGTCATAATCCAGGTTGGCATAGATAGTCTCATCCTTGGAAAGCTCCTGTCTGACGAAAGCCTGTTTGGACATGGTCTGGCCTGAAGCAGAAAGTGCAAGCGGCATAAGGCTCAGGCACACTGTTAGCAATACAGACAGTACTTTTTTCATAGGCATCAACTCCTTTCATTGGCTGTTAGTATTATTTCTAACTCAGCTATTTATGGCCGGCATATATCAAGCCTTATTTGTGTTCTTGCGCAAAAGTGTGGTTTTGCGTATGACCCCATCCAGCAGGATATGCAGGGAGGGGAGCAGGGTAAGCACGAGCAGGCCGCTTAAGAGCGCGCCCCTGCCCAGCAGGATGCCTATTTCGCTGATCGAGCTTATGCTGGATACTGCGCCCTCAGCAAAGCCGGCAGTTGTCAGGATGAGGGCTGATACTATTACGGAGTTTCCCGCGGTTTTGACCGCGGACATGGCTGCCTCTGCAGGAGGCATAATGGTCCTGAACTCCATGTACCTGTTTGTGATGAGTATGGCGTAATCTATTGTAGCCCCCAGCTGCAGGGAGCTGACCACAAGATACCCTATGAACACTAGGCTGTTTCCTGTAAAATAGGGTATGCCCATATTGATCCATACGGAGGCTTCGATGACACTTACCAGGATCACCGGCAGCGAGACCGAGCGAAAGGTAAGCAGTAAGATCAGGGCAACGGCAACGATCGAGAACATATTCACCATGAAAATATCGCTGTCCACTGTAGACTTGATATCGGCCACAGCAGGTGTGTTGCCCCCTATCAGCCATTTATCAGGATAATGCTTCTGGGTCGTTTCTTTGAGCATTTCTATGGCCGCAAAGGTTTCCGGCGCCTCGCCCTTTACATTGAGGTTTATGATGAACCTGCTGTAGTTCTCCGTTGCAAAGGCATCAATCACTGACTGTGGCAGGAATGCCCTGGGTATGGACGGGTCGGCCAGGGTGACCAGCCCCTGGACGCTGTTTACAAATTCTAGGGCTTCCAGGTCCTCACTCAGCGTGATCTCCCTGGCTATATCGCCCGATGGCACAAGCAGGAGGACCATGTTGTTGGTCCCAAACCGCTCCTCGATCCGCCTTGCATCCTGCATAGTCCTGCTGTCTGCATCTCCTTCCGTAGTTTCACCATATATGAAATGGTTGCTTTGCTGGGCCAGGTATGAAGGTACTACGACCAGGAGCACAGCAGCAAAGATCAGGTACCGGAGTCTTATGACGCCCTTGCCCAGCCTTTCAAGGTTGGGCGTATACATTTTGTGACTGGTTTTTTCAATGATCCTGTGCATATAGGTTATTACAACCGGCATCAGGACAACGACCGTGACAAAGCTTAGGAGTATGCCCTTGGCCAGCACCATTCCGATGTCCGCCCCTATACCGTACTTCATAAATAACAGGGCAAGGAAACCCGCAATTGTAGTCGCAGCACTGGATGCGATGGATGACAGGGATTGGCGGGCGGCGCTGACTACCGCGGGTATGACATCCAGGCCGTTGTTTCGCTCTTCCAGGTACCTATGCATGAGAAAGATGGAATAATCCATCGAGATGGCCAACTGGAGCACTGCAGAAATGGCATGGGTTATAAAGGATACGTTATTGAAAAAGGCGTTTGTGCCCATATTGATAGCTATGGAAACGCCTATTATACCAAGGTAGATGAAGGGCTCGACCCAGGAGGAGGAGGCCAGCATAAGGATAAGTAGGCAGAGGGGCACAACTATCAGCATGATCCTGAATATCTCTTCAGCCAGGGCGCTTTTCATATACCTGCTGCTCTCTGCCGGGCCGCTGATCGCGACCTCGTCCCCCAGGAAGGTCCTTATTTCTTTTATTGCATGGGTGGTTTTCTCACTGTAGTCGTTCTCTTCAAACTCCACCTGCAAGAGGGCAGCCCCATCCTTGTACCAGCTCTCAAGGGCTGACTCCGGGATATGGCTCAAGGGCTGGGCTATGTCATAGAGATCATCGAGCCAGAGCACGGACCTGACGCCGTCGATGCCGGATAGCTCCTGCTTTGTCTCAAGTATTTCCGGTATAGTGCGGCCTTCAAGCATCACGTAAACCGTCCCGGGATAGCTGAACTCCTGCTCCAGCACCTTGATAGCCCTTTTTGTATCAGAGCTTTCAGGCAGGTAGTCTGCCAGGTTGTAGTTTACGGATACTCCAGGCAGGAGCATGAGGCTCAGAACGACCGCTGCGGCAAATATGATACATACCACTGCCCTGCGACGGCAGATAAGTGAAAAGAACCTTTTCACCCTGATTACCTCCAGATGGCGTTTAGATATTATCAGCCAGGTTTCCGAGGACTATGAATAGAAATTCCTTAAGCAGGTATTTCAGCCTTTCCGCGTCTCCGCCGTAGCCATTGAATATCGTAATGATACCTTCCAGCAAGGAAACTGCTACGGCATCGGCTAGGAGAGGGTCGCCCATGTCGTTCTTGGAAAACAGCTCAAGCATCAGCCTTTTGCTTATAAGCCTGGTGATATCCTGCTTGACGTTCTCATACTGCGACCCGGCGCTTCCGTTCATCAGGATAAAGAACCGGGCCCTGTTGGAGATAAAGGCATTGGTGATGATCTCAGTTATCTGCGCCAGGGTCGGGGAGGAGAGGCTTGAATATGCGGCCATCTCCAGGCCTAATAGTATGTTCATCTGCTCAAGGGCGGGTGATACCACATTTTTAAATAAATCGTCCTTGCCGCTGAAGTAGGAGTAGACATTGCCTACTGTCATCCCGGCCTGGGCAGCAATATTGCGCAGGGAAGACTGGCTGTAGCCATTGACTAAAAATTCCTCGGTGGCAGCCTCGAGTATTTTGTTCCTCATTTCATCCTTCTGAACTTGCATCTCTAAACACCCGTTCATTTTTGATTACAGAAAAATTATAGCACCGGTAATCTTCGAAATCAATAATGAACACCTGTTTAGTGGGTTGAAATTTAAAGGCAATGTTAAGAACAGCAATAAAATAATGAAGTGAATTATATGGAATCAAGCTTGGCAGCCCTTGAGGCTTCTTTTTATCAGGGTGTAAAAATGCCAGGCGATAAGGGACATTTCAATACGCAGGGGATATTTTCTGAAAAACTCCTTTACAAGGGAGGTGGTTTCCGCAGCAGGAGCATAGTCGTGCAGGGTCCCGCTGAAGTACAGGTAAGGCTGAAGGACCTTCTCCATTTGCCCGGGGGTCAGTCTTGTGCTGTTAAACTCAAGGCCGCCCCGCATTAAAGCCCTGATCACAAAATCGCTGCAGACATAGGCCTTGTAGGTGTTATAGCCGATGCCAAACGGGCGCCCCAGCACAGCGAGGGAGTTGTATATATACTTTTCTTCACAGTCCCT
>JAKORJ010000103.1 GCA_029777885.1 Bacillota bacterium
AGTATGCAAGGGTCTCCGGCGGGATATTCCTCGATATGACCATCCATGACTTTGACATGGCCAGATACCTGTCGGGCAGCGAGGTAACAGAGGTATTTGCGGCAGGCGCAGTGCTCGTGGATCCTGAGATCGGCAAGGCGGGGGACGTGGATACGGCAGTCATCACCTTGAGATTTGAAAACGGCGCTATCGGCGTGATCGACAACAGCAGGAGGGCAGCCTATGGGTATGACCAGAGGGTAGAAGTCTTCGGATCAAAGGGCTGCGTGACCGTATCGAACGACACACCCAATTCAGCAGTGCTTTCCACAGCGGAAGGCGTTATGAGCGAAAAGCCCAAGTACTTCTTCCTGGAGCGGTACAAGGAGTCATTCATAGATGAGCTCAAGGAATTCTTTGCCTGCATAATCAACGGCACGGAACCTTCAGTCGGTGGCATCGACGGCCTGAAGCCTGTTATCATAGGCCTGGCTGCAAAGGAGTCCCAAAGGACCGGTCAATCGGTCAAGCTGTAAATCGACGGTCACGGTCAGTAAACAAGGAAAGGAGCGGATACGATGGGTGCAAAGGTGGATTACAAAAAGGATTTCAAGGATTTATACCTGCCGCCGGCAAAGCCGGTCATCATCGATGTGCCGCCTATGTCCTATATCATGATAAGCGGTACCGGGGATCCGAACGGGGACGAGTTCGGTGAAGCGACCCAGGCCTTGTACAGCTTGAGCTATGCTGTAAAGATGTCCTACAAAAGCTCTGATGTCCCCGCCGGCTATTATGAATACACGGTTTTCCCCCTGGAAGGGATATGGGACCTTGTCGACAAATCCAAGCCTCTGTCAGACAAGAGCAACTATGCCTATACCATAGTGATCCGACAGCCTGATTTTCTGACAGAGGAGCTTTTTTACAGGTTTTTGGAGCAGACAAAGAAGAAAAAGCCCAATCCTTTCCTGGACAAGGCTGTTTTCGGCACCATTACCGACGGCCTGTGCTGTCAGATAATGCACCATGGCAGCTATGACAATGAGCATGAGAGCTTTAAAAAGATGGACAAGTATTGCATGGAAAATGGCTATATCCGAACGGACCTTACCCACCGGGAGATATACCTGTCTGACCCTCGCAAGACCGAAGCCTCAAAGCTTAAGACCGTTTTAAGGTACAAGATCGCAAAACATAAAAGCTGATAATACAGAATGCTGATAATACTTAAAAGCGTATGACATAAGAAAGCTAATGATACCATAATGCTTTATACAGAAATATGGCAAGAGCGCTCAGTGAAGAGCGTTCTTATATTTTTTTGTGGCTTTTTAT
>JAKORJ010000104.1 GCA_029777885.1 Bacillota bacterium
CACGGGCGGAGGCGGCTCTATCGGCTCGGAGCTTTGCAGGCAGATTGCCCGGTTCAACCCGAAAAAGCTACTCATCCTGGATATTTATGAAAACAACGCTTATGACCTTCAGCAGGAGCTCCTCATGACCCATCCGGAGCTTGACCATGAGGTGATAATCGCCTCCGTCAGGGATAAGGCAAGGCTTGAACAGATATTTGAGCAATACAGGCCATCCACGGTATTCCATGCAGCTGCTCACAAGCACGTCCCCCTCATGGAGCACAACCCCTCAGAGGCAATAAAAAACAATGTATTCGGTACCTTGAACACTGCCGAATGCGCCGACAAGTATGGCGTCAAGCGGTTTGTGCTTATTTCCACCGACAAGGCTGTCAACCCCACCAATATCATGGGGGCGACCAAGCGGATAGCCGAGATGATCATCCAGGGGATGAACAAGCACAGCAAGACCGAGTTTGTCGCAGTGCGGTTTGGCAATGTACTTGGCAGCAATGGCAGCGTGATACCGCTATTTAAAAAGCAGATCGCCGAGGGCGGCCCTGTCACGGTCACACATCCGGAGATCAACAGGTTCTTCATGACCATACCCGAAGCCGTGCAGCTTGTCCTGGAGGCGGGCTCAATGGCAAAGGGCGGAGAGATATTCGTCCTTGATATGGGCAAACCGGTGAAGATCGTAGACCTGGCGAGGGACCTCATCAGGCTGTCAGGCTTGGAGCCGGATATCGACATCAAGATAAAGTTTACAGGCTTAAGACCCGGGGAAAAGCTCTATGAGGAGCTGCTGATGTCTGAGGAGGGGCTCACTTCGACCAGCCACAGCAAGATATTCATTGGGAAACCCACGGATATCGACATGCAAAAGCTGCGCCAGGATCTTGAGAAGCTGAAATTCGTCATGAACAGCCCGAAGGAAGTATTAATGGAATTAATCAAGGAGATTGTACCGACCTATTCAATGCCGGCAACGGAAGCAGTAGCCACGCTGGACGATGATGCTTAGTTTTACACATAGAAAGGCGCGGAGGTTTACTAATGATATACCTAAAGCTTAAAAGACCGATAGACCTGATCCTGGCTGTGACAGGGCTGATACTGTTGCTGCCCTTGCTTTTGGCAATAGCGGTGCTCATAAAGCTAGATTCCAAGGGACCTGTATTATTCAAGCAGAAGAGGGTAGGGAAGGGAAAGCGGACCTTCTATATATATAAATTCCGCACGATGCGGATCGATTCGCCAAAGGACACACCGACCCATATGCTTAAAAACCCGGAGAAGTGGATCACCAGAGTGGGGAAGGTTTTAAGAAAAACTTCACTGGATGAACTCCCCCAGATCCTAAATATAATAAAGGGCGATATGAGCATAATAGGACCGAGGCCTGCCCTTTGGAACCAATATGATTTAATCGCTGAGCGGGATAAGTACGGGGCAAACGATGTACTGCCCGGGCTTACCGGCTGGGCCCAAATAAATGGACGGGACGAGCTGCCCATCCAGGAAAAGGCCAGGCTGGACGGGGAGTATGTAAAGAAGCTGAGTCTGGCAATGGATGTAAAGTGCTTTTTCTACACGATTATTTCCGTGATAAAAAGAGACGGAGTGGTCGAAGGCGGTACCGGCAGTTTGAAGGCTGCCCAAAAGGGGTACAGGCATAACAGCAGGACCAGCGCTTAAGGCTATATAAGGAGTTATTTAATAGATGAAGCGAATACTGATAACGGGAGCCGACAGCTATATCGGCACCAGCGTTGAAAAATGGCTTCAAAGGTATCCCGGCAGATATGAAACAGATACGATCGATATGAGGAACGACACATGGAAGCAGAAAAGCTTTTCGCCCTATGATGTCGTTTTTCATGTTGCCGGGATCGCCCATGTCTCAACTGATCCAAAGTACAAGGACCTGTACTATAGGGTGAATCGGGATCTGGCTATCGAAACTGCCCGTAAAGCCAAAAAGGAAGGCGTGGGACAGTTTATATTCATGAGCAGCATCATAGTCTACGGTGACAGCTGCAGGGGTAAGGTCATACACTGGGACACTGAGCCAAAGCCTGCCAATTTTTATGGCGACAGCAAGCTTCAGGCTGAAGACGGCATTAGGGCTTTATGCAGCGAGTCCTTCAAGGTAGTCATCCTGAGGCCGCCGATCGTTTATGGTAAGGGCGCCAAGGGCAACTATCCAAAGCTGGCAAAGGCGGCGAAGAAGCTGCCCTTCTTTCCCGATATGCAAAATAAGCGGAGCATGCTTCACATAGACAACCTGTGCGAATTCGTCAGGCTAATGATCGACAATGAGGAGAGCGGGACCTTTTTCCCGCAGAACGCCGAATACGTGTCCACAAGCGAGCTGGTCAGGCTGATTGCCAGGGTCCATGGAAAGAACATCAGGCTTACCCGTTTGTTCAACCCGGCTTTGAAGCTTATGGGCAAATTTACCGGCTTGATAAGCAAGGTATTCGGTGACATGGCATACGACATGGCCATGTCGGAATACAGGGAAAACTACAGGGTGTGGAGCCTGGAGGAATCCATAGCAGTAACAGAGGATGTAGGATCAACAGGGGATGTTGAATAACTCATAAGAGGATGCAAAGCTCCTCTTTATGAAAGTATGGAGGCAAGCAATGGCGGATTTGACTGCTATTATATTGACTAAAAACGAAAGCAAGAATATAGGACCATGCCTGGAATCTATAAAGGGCTTTGCCAAAAGGGCAGTCGTAGTGGACAGCGGTAGCACCGATGACACGGTGGAGATCGCAAAGCGGTATGGAGCCGATGTCTACTACAACAAGTTTGAGTATTATGCCAGGCAGTTCAATTGGGGCATTGACAATACCAATATAACGACCAAATGGATACTGAGACTGGACGCGGATGAGAGGTTCACCCCGGAGCTGTGCGCAGAAGCCGAGGCCTTGATGGAAAAGCATGCGGACGATGATGTAAACGGCATAACTATGGAGGCGTGGCTTTATTTTTTGAACAGGAAGCTTTCTCATGGCCTGAGCAAGAAAAGAAAGCTGATGATTTTCAAAACCGGCATCGGCAGGATAGAGGACCGGAAGCGAGATGCCCACACCGTTCTGGCATGGGGCAGGTCGGTATATGCCAAAAACAGGTTTATCCATCATGACTTCAAGGATATCACAAGCTTTATAGAAAAGTATAATTTTTATGCTATCAGGGAGCTCCAGGAC
>JAKORJ010000105.1 GCA_029777885.1 Bacillota bacterium
TGTGGGAACTGCGGTCAGAGCATCACTGATGCTTCATCTGCCCGCCCTTACCATGACAGGCTACATCAGGGACGTACTGGAATCCTGCGGGAAACTGGGACTGGCGGTAAGAGGACTCTACGGCGAAAATACCGAAGCCCATGGCAACATGTACCAGCTTTCAAACCAGATAACACTGGGCAGAAGCGAGATAGATATAGTCCTGAGCATAAAAAATATCGGACTTCAGATCATTGAGCAGGAAAGACTCCTGAGGCTTGAGCTTCTTAACAGGAACGGCAAGAGGCTGGAAGACCGGATCATGAGATCCTATGGTACCCTGCGCTATTCCAGGATACTGACTTCTGAAGAAGCGCTGAAAAGGCTGTCCGACATACGCCTTGGCATCAATCTGGGGCTTATCGGAGATCTTTCCGAGATGGATGTAAATGAGCTGATCCTCAATATTCAGCCCGGAAGCCTCCAGAAGTATGCCGGCAGGTTACTTAAGCCCGATGACAGGGACAGTATGAGAGCTGAGTATGTAAGAAAAAAGATCGAGGAAAAAACGAAATCCGGATGAGGATATTTACATAGATATATTTTACATGCTAAAAAGAGGTGAAACACATGATATACGGAAAATTTACGAAAAAAGCAGAAACCGCGCTGATGCTGGCGAAAGAATGTGCAATGGCTCTTGGCCATTCATATATAGGCACCGAACATATTCTTTGGGGACTTGCCAAGGAAGGCACCGGTATAGCCGCAAGCGTACTTTCGGCTAACGGAGTGACCGATGAGCGCATCAAGCAAAAGATCCTGGAGCTTGTTGGAGGTGGAGACGGTTCCACAATGAACCTATCTTATACTCCCAGGACAAAGCGGGTCCTGGAGCTCAGCTATGCCGAGGCAAGGAGGATGGGCCAGAACTATATCGGGACCGAGCATCTGCTTATCGCCATAATGCGCGAAGGTGAAAGCGTTGCAGTCAGGATACTGATCGATCTTGGCAACGATATCCGCAAGCTCTATGAGAATGTGCCGACAATGCTGAGCGAGGACGCACCCATGGCTGCGGTCCAGTCAAAACCGCAGGCAACCGATGTGGATACTCCAACCCTGGATCAGTTCGGCCGCGACCTGACGGCAATGGTCCGGGAAGGCAAGGTCGATCCTGTCATCGGCAGGGATAAAGAAATAGAGCGTGTGATCCAGATACTGAGCAGAAGGACCAAGAACAACCCATGCCTGATCGGTGAGCCCGGTGTTGGCAAAACCGCCATTTGCGAAGGCCTGGCACATAAGATAATCGAGGGCAATGTGCCTGAGACATTGAAGAACAAGCGCGTTGTGACCCTCGATCTGTCGTCGATGGTGGCCGGTGCGAAATACAGGGGCGAGTTTGAGGACAGACTCAAGAAATCCATAGAAGAAATCAGGAATGCAGGCAATGTGATCCTTTTTATAGATGAGCTTCACACCATAGTTGGAGCCGGAGCGGCAGAAGGAGCCATAGATGCGGCCAATATCCTCAAGCCTCTGCTGGCAAGGGGAGAGATACAGATCATAGGTGCGACCACTCTTGACGAGTACAGAAAGCATATCGAGAAGGATGCCGCGCTTGAACGCAGATTCCAGCCTATAACAGTATCGGAGCCTACTCAGGAGGAAGCGATACAGATCCTGTACGGGATCCGTGACAAATATGAAGCCCATCATCAGGTGAAGATCACCGATAAGGCTATCGAAGCAGCAGTCAAACTTTCCACTAGATATATAAACGACAGATATTTGCCCGACAAAGCCATAGATCTTATAGATGAGGCTTCCAGCAAGGTAAGACTGAAGAGCTTTACCGCTCCTCCCGATCTTAAGGATCTTGAGCACAGGATAGACGAGATCCATAAGATGAAGGAAGACGCAATTGTAAGCCAGGAATTCGAAAAAGCGGCTGCACTGAGAGATGAAGAAAACAAACTCAAGGAAGAGCTGGCTAAAAAGAAAGAAGCCTGGCAGATAGAAAATTCAAAGAATACTCAGATCGTTTCTGAGGATGAGATCGCCGATATCATCGCTTCCTGGACTGGAATACCCGTAAGCCGTCTGGCGCAGGAGGAGACCGAGCGCCTGAAGAACCTGGAAGCGGAGCTCCACAAAAGAGTCATAGGACAGGAGGACGCTGTGAACGCAGTTGCCCGTGCAATAAGACGCGGAAGGGTAGGTCTTAAGGATCCCAGGCGTCCTGTTGGCTCGTTCATATTCTCAGGACCTACCGGAGTAGGCAAGACCGAGCTGTCAAAAGCACTTGCCGAAGCGCTGTTCGGCGATGAAAGCCTGATGATCAGGATCGATATGTCCGAATATATGGAAAAACACAGCGTATCAAGGCTGGTTGGATCACCGCCCGGTTATGTGGGCTATGACGAAGGTGGACAACTGACCGAAAAAGTCAGAAGAAA
>JAKORJ010000106.1 GCA_029777885.1 Bacillota bacterium
GACTCAGTGCAGTAATAGCCCAGGCGTCTTATGTATTCAAACCGGACCATATCATTGTGCTTTTCCCTGTCGTTTTTCTCTATGGCCCTTCTCCTGATTTCCGGGTACAGGTCGTTGCCGTCCTTGTCATATATCTCAAGGAGCCAGCCCATATGGTTTATGCCGGCGATCAGTTCGCGCCTGCCTTCCAGCTTGTCCTCCATCCCTAAGGATTTAAGCAGCCAGTAGGAGCAGACCTGGACGCTATGGCAGAGGCCTACGGTCTTGACGCCCGTATAGCGCAGCATATACCCGGTCAGTATGGCCATAGGGTTGGTATAGTTCAGGAACCAGGCATTCGGGCAGACCTCCTCCATATCACGGGCAAAGTCCTCAAGCACGGGTATGGTGCGCAGGGCCCGCATGATGCCGCCTATTCCCAGGGTATCCGCTATGGTCTGGCGCAGACCGTATTTTTTCGGCACTTCGAAGTCTATTATAGTGCAAGGGTCATAGAAACCGACCTGGATCGCATTGACTACGAAATCCGCGTCCTTAAGGGCAGCCTTTCTCTGCTCGACACCGAGATAGGTCTTTATTTTTGCTCTTGAATCGTTGATATTCCGGTTTATTGCCTTCAGGATAACTTCTGATTCCTCGAGCCGCTTTGCATCGATGTCATACAGGGCTATCTCGCTGTCCCTGAGGGCAGGTGTGCACATGCAGTCTCCCAGCACGTTGCGGGCGAACACTGTACTGCCGGCACCCATAAAAGCTATTTTAGGCATGGTTCATTCTCCTTCCCGATTCATTTAACTATGTATACCTTTATTCTAATGCAAAAAATGAGCCATGTCATTCCTGAATGGCGACATTCTTGAACTTTTCCATATCAAATATCGTGCATAAGCGTATAAAGTTTGCGCTAACGCCTTTATCAGGGTCTTTAAAAATGTTAAAATATTATAATACTTATCAAACCGGGGTGATCATCGATGCTTCATATACCGGATTCCCTAATTGTCAACTACAGCATGTCTCCCCAGGCATACCAAAAGGGAATGGAATATTTTCGCAGCCGGCGGATCAACGATATCAGGATACAGCGCAGCAAGCCCGTCATATACAGCAAGGTGCGGGGAAGCCGGGATTACAGCGTCCGGATCACCTTTGACGACGACGGGATCTTCAAGGAAGCTAAATGCACCTGTCTCGACAGCAGGGAATACCTGGGCCATTGCCAGCATGTCGTGGCTGTGCTGCTCCAACTGAAATGGTTGGAGGAAAACGACGGCTTCAGGCAGGTATTGGTGAAGCGCAAGGCCATGAAGGTATTCGACTGCTTTCAGTATAGCCCATCTGCTGAAAAGGCCAGGATCCCCCTGGAGCCTGTCTATGAGTATAAGCCTGACATGAGAGCCGCATACGGCACCTCATCCCTCTTGTACTTTAGAATAGGCCCGGGCAGGCCTTATGTGATAAGGAACCTCAGAAGGTTTATCCTACAGCTTGAGCAGGGTGAAACAATAGAATTCGGCAAGGGCTTCACCTTCGATCCCTACTGGCATGAGATAGAGGAAAGCCCGGTCTTCGACTTAGTCCGCGAGGTATACGAAGCCAATGAGCAGGCTACTGAGGGATACCGCAGCGGCATATTCAGGGATAAATATCTTTGCCTTACAGACGCCATGACAAAGCGCTTCTTTTCGATAATGGGCGATGCCGGATTCAGCGCGGTCCTTGACGGTAAACAGGTCGAGCGGATGAAGGTTTTGGATGCAGACATCCCCGCCCGTTTTACCATAGCCAGGGAGGGGGAGGACCTCTCCTTTGAGGTCGATTTTGGCGGTCAAATCACGCCACTGACCCGGGATGCCGCTTATGTTTTGATAGGCAGGCAGATCTACAGGCTTTCAAGGGAGCGGCTCAGGTACTTATCTCCCTTTTTCAGGGCCATAGAGCAGACCGGGGAGCATAAGTTTTTGTTCACGGGCACTGACCGTGAGAAGTTCATGGCGGAGATCCTGCCCTATGCGGAGAAGGCCGGCAAGGTGGACTTAAGCCCCGACATTGAGGAAATGCTTGTGAGGGAGGAGCTTCGCCCCGAGGTATATTTCGACCGTGAGAAAGGCAGCATCAGGGCAAGGGTCAAATTTATCTACGGCGAAAGGACGATAGACCCCTTTGACCCGGGGTCCAACACCAGTACGGGCAGCAGGATCCTGCTCAGGGATAAGGATAAGGAGCGCAGGATACTGGAGCTTTTCGAGCAGTATGCCTTCGTGGTCCGGCCGGACGGGGTTTACCTGGAGGACGAGGACAGGATATTCGAATTCTTCTACAC
Organism: Bacillota bacterium; assembly: GCA_029777885.1. GTDB lineage: Bacteria > Bacillota > Clostridia > Caldicoprobacterales > DTU083 > JAKORJ01. The sequence goes on from JAKORJ010000106.1 coordinate 2,324, forward strand.
GGGCCTGCCCCGCCTGCTTGAATATGCCGATGTATATTACTCAGACGATTTCAGGATCACAGTGCGGGAGAAGGGGGCCTATACGGCCAGGGTCAGTCTCAGCAGCCAGACGGACCTGCTGGAGTTTGCCTTTGACATGGGCGGCATCGATCCTGATGAGCTTTCCCGCATCCTTGGGGCCTTGCGTGAGAAAAAGCGGTACTACCGCCTGAAGGACGGCAGCTTCCTGCCCCTTGAGGATGAAGGGCTGATCGAGATATCAAGGCTGATGGAAAGGCTGGGCATGAGCAACAAGGACATCAGTCAGGGCATCATCCGCATGCCCAGATTCAGGGCCTTGTACCTGGATCAGCTTGAGCATGCCGGGGCTTTGAGATTTAATAAGGATGAGGGTTTCAATACCCTGATCAGTGATATAAAAAAGCCGGGGGACCTGGACATTATCATACCGGAGAGCCTGCAGGGCGTACTGAGGGACTACCAGCGCCTGGGCTTCAAGTGGCTCAAGACCCTGTCACGCTATGGCTTTGGTGGCATCCTGGCCGATGACATGGGCCTCGGAAAGACCCTCCAGGTCCTGGCGATGATACTTTCGGACAAGGAGGAGGGCACCAATCAGCCTTCCCTGGTGGTCGCGCCGACCTCCCTTATATACAACTGGGAAGCGGAGATCAAAAAGTTCACGCCTCAGCTCAAGGCGCTTATAATCACAGGCACCAAGGAAGAGCGGATGCGGCTTTTAAAGTCCATACCTGACGCAGACATCGTCATAACCTCTTATCCCCTGGTCATCCGGGACAAGGAGGATTATAAGGGTGTGAGCTTCCACTGCTGCATACTGGATGAAGCCCAGCACATCAAGAACCCGGCCACCCACGGGGCAAAGGCAGTAAAGTCCATACAGGCGAAACGGCGGTTTGCCCTGTCAGGCACGCCGATCGAAAATTCCCTGACGGAGCTCTGGTCGATTTTTGACTTCATCATGCCCGGGTATCTTGGGTCCCACTCAAAATTCATGTCCACCTATGAGCGGCCCATTGTCAAGGATGGGGACGAGGAAGCCCTGGCTGACCTTTCGATGCATACCAAGCCCTTTATCTTAAGGAGGCTCAAAACCGATGTATTAAAAGAGCTGCCTGAAAAGATAGAGAACGTTATGCTGGCCGAGCTTACGGAGGAGCAGAAGCGGATATACCTGGCCTACCTGGCCAAGGTCCGCAGTGAGATCACAAGTGAGGTCAGGGAAGCGGGCTTTGATAAAAGCCGAATAAAGATCCTGACCGCCCTGACCCGCCTGCGTCAGATCTGCTGCCATCCCGGAGTCTTTCTGGAGAATTACAGGGGGGACAGCGGCAAGCTCATCCTGCTGGATGAGATACTGGACAGCGCCCTTGGCAGCGGCCACAGGATACTGCTCTTTTCCCAGTTTA
>JAKORJ010000107.1 GCA_029777885.1 Bacillota bacterium
ATCTATCCTTTATCCTAAACCGGATATATGAATATACCATGTCTGCGTATGCGTCATATACTTTGTCAAAATCCATCTCTATCAGCTCCATCGCCTTTCATACATATAGTCGCATGATAAGGGGAAATGGTTCAAGTGAAATTAAATTATTTATTTGATAAATAAGAACGTTGGTAAAAGCCTAAGGTGAAGCCGGATAAAAACAGGCTGGACAAATTACTTTGGATAGACAGACTCTGTAATAAAATTAGAGCGGGACTAGACACTATTTTATATATAATCCTGATGAAGGTCACCAACACTTACACCTATGAGAATGATTTCCTGAAATCGATCACTCACAACGGCTTCAGCTATTACTTTGACTATAATCAATTGGGAAATATCGAAAAAGTCAGAATAGGTGACAGGCAACTTGCTAAATACTTCTGTGAATCAGTGCCGTATGAACCTTGGTTTGCGTATACAAGCCTGTTTATACCGTTGAAATTGGTGGAGCAACAAAGAAATTCGCTGCAGGAGATTTCAGCAACGGTGTATGGGGATTCTATTTAGAAAAAATCACTTAGGAAAAGTAGAGAAAATATAAAGAAGGTTCATTAGGTATTGGCTCCTGGTATTGTGCAAAGGATAATTTACTCCTGTAAAAGGCTTATATAACTCTTCACTTTCATTTCAGTAAACACGCGCTTCCTTTACTTTGCAATGATATTGACTTTAGCCGGGCAATCTGCTATTTTTAATGTATACAAGATATATACAACTTGTATACAAGTTATTTTTTCAGAGGGGGCCACTCTGATGAGGTATGGCTGCTGCGGCAGTATGATCGATCCCGCAAAAGATCCTATCGGCATAGAGATCATAGACAGCTTGTGTGATTTGGGCTATGACTATATCGAATTGTCGTTGTCGCATATCGCTGCCCTTGATGAGAAGGAGTACAGCGAGCTGGCAGGCAGGGTCCTGTCTAGCGGACTTAAATGTGAGGCCTGCAACAACTTCATCCCGCCATCGCTGAAGCTCACAGGGCCATACGTGGATAAGGCAAGGATCAGGGATTATGTAGAGAAGGCCTTGTACCGGGCAAGCAGGCTCGGAGCTGATACTGTCGTATTCGGAAGCGGAGGAGCAAGGGCGATACCCGAAGGCTTCCCGATGGATATGGCATGGTATCAGCTTGTTGACTTTTTAAGGCTTGCCGCGGACGTGGCCCAAAAGTATGGGGTCGTATTGGCGATAGAGCCTCTCAACAGATCCGAATGCAACATAATACATAACCTGTCGGATGCCCGAAGGCTTTCTGAAGCCGTAAACAAGCCAAATGTAAGGGTCCTGGCGGACTATTACCACTTTGCCGCTGAAAATGACAGCACAAACAACATCATCAAAGCGGGCGGCAATATCAGTCACGTTCATTTTTCGAGATATAAGGGCAGAGTATTTCCCAGGGACATCACTGAGGATGATTATCTGCCGTTTATAACCGCAATAAAAAAGGCGGGCTATAACGGCAAGGTAAGCATAGAAGCCTACACCAGTGACTTCATCAATGATGCAAGGGAAGCCCTTGTTTTTCTAAAAGAAAACTTTTATTAAATGGAGGTCGACATTCATGAACAAGCTGGCAATCATCTCTAACTTTTTAGGGGCTATCAAGAACAAGTACATATCCTATCAGGAGGATAGACCATTTGAAACAAAGGTAAAGATGGCAACCGAGGTAGAAGGCATAAGCGGCCTGGAGCTCTGCTATCCCCAGGATTTCGGCGATGTCGAGGCTGTGGCCAAGCTGCTTTCCGAAAACAATCTCAAAGTCTCTGCTATCAATTTCCGTTCCCGGAGGACCGGCCAATGGCTAAGGGGATCTTTTTCCTCCCAGTCAGCGACCGAGAGAAAAGAAGTTGTAGAAGACCTCAAAAAGGCAATGGATCATGCAGCACGGCTTGGGTGTGACAAGATAACGACATGTCCCTTGAACGACGGCCACGACTATATTTTTGAAATGGATTACAACAAGGCATATGATTTCTTTGAAGAAACCATAGCCGAGGCTGCGTCATACCGTCCTGACATAAAGATATGCATCGAGTACAAGCTGAATGATCCACGGGGCAGGTGCCTGCTGGGCAATGCCGGCGAAACCCTGGCTTTCTGCAAGAGGGTCGGCCTGCCTAACGTAGGGGCAACGCTTGACATAGGGCATTCGATACAGGCGGGGGAAAGGCCTGCCCAGGCGGCCGTTATGCTGGCCAGGGAAAACAGGCTGTTTTATGTACACTTGAATGACAATGACAAGCAGTGGGACTGGGACATGATCCCGGGAGCCTTCAATTTCTGGGATTTTGTTGAGTTTTTCTATTACCTGCGCAAGGTAGGGTACAATGACTGGTTTGCATACGATGTGTTCCCGAAGGAAATCGATACGGTCGAAAACTTTAAAACGGTCGTAGCCTGCACAAAGAAGCTCATTGAAGTATCAGAAAGGCTTGATGACGGTAAGGTCAAGGAGCTCCTTGAAAAGAGGAATCCTGCGGAGAGCATGAAATATTTGTACTCATTGGTATAAGGGAATCAACAGGGAGGTGGCCTGATGGCTGCAGGAGCAAACATATCATCAGATAAAGTGGCAGCCCTTGAGCAAATCGCAAACAAGCTCCGCCTTGAGATCGTGAAGATGATAGGTGTCGGCAAGACCGGGCATTTGGGAGGCTCGTGCTCTATTGCCGAGATAGTGGCTGTCCTGTATTTCTATAAAATGAAGCATGACCCGTCCAATCCCAAGTGGGCGGAGCGGGACAGGTTCGTCCTCAGCAAGGGGCATTCTGCCCTGGCCCAGTACGCGGCCCTGGCCGAAGCCGGCTACTTCGGCAAGGACCGGTTAAATACATTGAAGCAGCTGGGCTCCATGCTCCAGGGGCACCCCGACTTTTTGAAGACTCCCGGCGTGGAAGCCAACACTGGCTCACTGGGCCAGGGGCTTTCCATAGCCTGCGGCATCGCTGCAGGCCTGAAGCTTGACGGGCTGGACAGCCGGGTCTACTGCATAGTCGGGGACGGTGAAATAGCCGAAGGCCAGATATGGGAGGCGGCCATGGCTGCATCGTTCTATAAGCTGGATAACCTTACGGTGTTTGTCGATGTAAACGGTATCCAGGCAACCGGGCCTGTTGCCCAGAGGTTTGACACAAGCCCCTTGTATGATAAATGGAAGGCTTTCGGCTGGCATGTGATCGAGATCGACGGGCATGATGTAGGCCAGATCATAAATGCGCTTGACAGCGCAGAGGGCATCAAGGGCAAGCCGACTGCGATCCTGGCGCGGACAGTAAAGGGCAAGGGGATCCCATTTGCCGAAAACACTGCCGCTTTCCACAACGGAGCCATGACAGAGGAGCAGTACAGCCAGGCATGCAGCATACTGGAGGAAAAGGCAGGTGTGCGCGGATGAGTACAGGAAACCAGAGGAGGGCATATGGAGAAACCCTCGTGGAGCTGGGGCGGAAGGATAAAAACATCGTAGTGCTTGAAGCCGATCTGGGCAAGTCCACCATGAGCTATATGTTCCAGCAGGAGTTCCCTGAAAGGTATTTTGAGATGGGGATAGCTGAGCAGAACATGGCTTCTTTTGCCGCAGGATTGGCTCTGGCCGGAAAGACCGCTTTCATAAATTCCTTTGCCGTCTTTGCGTCAGGGAGGACCTTTGACCAGATCAGGCAGAGCATATGCATCGGAAAGCTCAACGTAAAGATAATCGGGTCAAGCTGCGGCTTGTCAGATTTCGGCGACGGCGCTACCCATCAGGCAGTCGAGGATATAGCCATTATGAGGGCAATCCCCAATATGACCGTTATTGCGCCGGCAGATGCGATTGAGACCAAAAAAGCCGTTGAGGCGGCTGCCGCCTACAAGGGGCCGGTCTATATCAGGCTCAACCGGAATGATATGCCCGATCTCTTTCCGGAAAACCATGAGTTTGAAATCGGCAAGCCGGTTTTGCTTAAGGATGGAACAGATATAACAGTTTTTGCCCATGGCATCATGGTATCCAAAGCCCTTGAAGCGGCGGATATGCTAAAAGCCGAAGGGATCAGCCTGAGAGTTGTAAATGTAAGCACACTAAAACCCTTGGATGAAGCAGCGATCAAAGGATACGCCACCGGCATGAAAGGGGTAATCACCGCTGAGGAGCACTCGGTGATCGGAGGCCTTGCGGAAATTACGGCTTTTATACTAAGGGGAAGCGGCCTGCCTCTGGAGGCGGTCGCCATACAGGACAGGTTCGGCCAATCGGCCCATAGCTATGACGAGCTCCTTGCATATTATGGACTTACTTCGGCTGCAATCGCAAACGCTGCAAGGAGACTCACAGGCAAAGGGTGATTTTGCTGTCAAAGGCAGATGAATGATAAAGGCTACTGCAAGCCTTGCTAATAAATCAGATAGGAGTGAGAAAAGCACATGAAAAAGAGGATAGGATTTATAGGCGTGGGCATCATGGGAAAGCCCATGGCTAAAAATTTGCTAAAGGCAGGATATGAAGTGACCTGCTACGATATAAACAGCCTTGCCGTGGATGAGGTCGTAAAGGCAGGCGCTAAAAAGGGCGATTCGCCCAAGCAGGTCGCACAACAAAGCGATGTGGTGATCACCATGCTGCCCAATTCGCCCCATGTCAGGGAAGTTGTCCTGGGTGAAAACGGGGTGCTGGAAGGCGCCAGGGAGGGGCTGATCCTGGTGGATATGAGTTCTATTGACCCAATCGTGTCCAGGGAGATCTCCGCCAAGGTGAGCGAAAAAGGCGTTATAATGCTCGATGCCCCTGTAAGCGGCGGTGAGCCGAAGGCCATTGATGGGACCCTGTCCATCATGGTTGGCGGCCCAGAAGAAGCATTCAAGCAGGTGGAGGACATACTGAAAGCCATGGGCAGCTCTGTGGTGCTCGTAGGGGATATAGGGAGCGGTAACGTGACCAAGCTGGCAAACCAGATCATAGTGGCGCTGAACATAGCAGCCATGTCCGAAGCCCTGGTACTGGCTGCAAAAGCCGGTGTTGATGTTGAAAAGGTATACAAGGCCATAAGGGGCGGGCTTGCGGGGAGCGCTGTGCTCGATGCCAAGGCGCCTATGGTCATGAACAGGAACTTCAAGCCCGGATTCAGGATCGAGCTGCATATAAAGGACCTTATGAACGCCCTTGACACCGGGCACAGCGTAGGGGCGCCCCTGCCGCTGACCAGCCAGGTAATGGAGATCATGCAGGCCTTGAAGGTAGACGGGAAAGCCATGGACGATCACGGCGGGATCATACAATACTATGAAAAGCTTGCTAAAACGGAGGTCAAAAAGCAATAAGAGCTGTTGCTTGCTGCGAAAAACAGTGGTACATAGAAGACCGGCCGCTGCGGAGAGATCTGCAGCGGCCTTTTACGCTTTGTCTCTAAGTAGCAAAACAGCCTTTCGCGTGGTAGAATATACTTTGTTACACATTCTGTGACCCGATTTTTCACCCGAGAGGAATAACCTGATGAAGCAGTTGATACTGAGGAACAAGCTCCTGCGCACCCTGGTCGAGCTGCGCGGCAATCCCCGGGCTTGTGTTTACACCGAGCCCATGTGGGGCCTGTCAATGAACCTGTGCCTGCCCTATGCGTCTGTATACATGCTCGCTTTGGGCATGAATGATGTGCAGGTGGGTATAGTCACATCCATTTATATGTTTTCACAGATGGTTTTTTCCTTTTTGTCCGGAGCCATCATAGACAAGCTGGGGCGCAGGCTCAGCACCGCGATATTCGATTTTCTGTCCTGGAGCGTTCCCTGTCTCATTTGGGCTTCCAGCCAGGGCTTTTGGTTCTTTGTCGTGGCTGCCCTGCTCAACGGCATGATGAAGATCCCTACCGTGTCCTGGGATTGTCTGCTGATAGAGGATGCCCCAAAAGATAAAATAACCCAGATATATTCCTGGGTCTTAATATTCGGCAACCTCTCAGCCTTGTTCGTGCCCATTTCCTCGGTCCTGGTTTCCCGGCTGACACTGGCTCCTGCGCTGAGGATACTTTATATCAATGCCTTTGTTGTCATGACCGCAAAGATCCTGCTCTTATATAAGTTTTCTACGGAAACGGCTGTCGGCAGGATCAGGCGTGAAGAAACCCGCCATATTCCATGGAGCAGCATGCTGAAAGGTTACAGGAGCGCCTTTGCCAAGATACTAGGCTCAAGGGGTACCATATTTGCAATTGTGGTCAGTATCCTTGTAGAAATCGTATCCATGCTGGGCATGACCTTCTGGCAGATCATCGCATCCCGGCGCATAGGAGTTCCGGATACCCTCCTGCCTATATTCCCTATGGTGCGCAGCATACTCTCCATCATACTCTTTTTCACGGTGATCTCGCGTATCAGGCAAACGAAGCTGAAATGGCCCCTGTATGGCGGCTTCATAAGCTCGATCATCGGCTGCCTGTTGCTTATCTCTATAACCCACACCGGCTTCTGGGGATATGCGGTACTGACGTTGTCCCTTGTATTCGAAGCCCTGGGCAGTGCCATATTGAACACCCTCAGGGAATCCCTGGTCGCGATCCATGCTGACCCTGTGGACCGTTCGACCATCATGGCCATATTGCAGACCACGGTGATGCTTGTGAGCGTACCCTTTGGGTTTTTGGGCGGCCTGCTCAGCGATATTTCAAAAGCCCTGCCCTTTGTCATGAGCGTAGCCCTGCTGCTTTTGGGGGTCCTGGCGACCGCCCTGTTTTACCGTAGGACTGCCGGCATGAAAATTAGTGAGGCTTCGGCCAGCCGGTGATATAATTTACTGCTTAATACAGGAGGATACGAATGAAAATCTCTAAAACCGATGCATTGATATGGTTCGATTATTTTTCGCAGCTCAAAGCTGACGGGGATCTTACCGCAAAGCACGAGGAGATCATCTACTCTGTTTTTTCGCAGATAGAGGCTGCGGTCGATCATAGAAACGAAGCCCTGATATCGCAAATAAAGGGTTTGAAGACCCTGGGCGGCAGGACATACTTTGTCGGCAATGAAAGCAGGTTCCCCCGGGGCTGCCGGTCTTGCCTTTTCGGCACCGGGCTTGGCGCAGTCCGCAAGACCAACAAGTGCAACCTAAAATGCAAGTTCTGCTACAACTACGGCCAGCTCGACAATATCCCGCCTGTAGGCGAAAGCATGTGGGATATTGGGGGCACCAGGTTCTATGTGAAGGACATAGATCTGCTGCTTTCCATCCAGCAGAAGCCGTCAGGGATCGCCTATGTCTACCTGGAGCCCTTCATGGAGATCGAGGAATATTACCCCGTGATAAGGAAATTTAGTGAGGCCGGGATCCACCAGCACCTGTACACCAACGGTACCCTGGCCACGGAAGAGAACCTGAAGGCCCTGGGTGAAGCCGGCCTTGACGAGATCCGCTTCAACCTGGGGGCTTCCAATTGCTCCGACAAGGTCATTGAAAACATGCGGATCGCCAAAAGGTATATCAGGTCCGTAGGCATTGAGACCCCGATGACCCCTGAGTTTTACGGGGCATTTTTTAGGAAAAAGGATAAGATTCTTGGCACCGGGCTCGATTTTATCAATTGCGCGGAGCTGCACCTGAACGAGAATAATATCGGGAACTATTATGGCGAAAACCTATATATTTCAAGGCACGGATATATATCACCGATCTGGAGCAGGGAGCTGACCCTGAAATTCATGAAGACCGCTGATGATGAAAATTGGGACATAGCCGCACACGACTGCTCCAACCACACTAAGTTTGCCAGAGGCCTGAACTTGAGCAGCAAGGAGGGCATGTGGTTCGGCGCTAGCAGCTATGGCTGTGAGTTTTCCAGGATTCCCTTAGAGGCATTCATTCCGATATTGAATGATGACAGCTTCATATTCCTGAGCGAAGAAGAGCTGCCCGAGGGCTACAAGCCGCCGATCATGGAGTATTAGCTCATTTTTCATCCCTGTTGCGCCCATTAGTCTTCCTGAAGATTATCAGGTATGTTAATACTGATTATTATTGGGTACAAAAAATATAAGTACCGATGACCTGAAGGAGGCTATGGGATGAATAGCATAAGAAGAGAGCTGTCGCCGGAGGAGCGAAAGGAGCTGCTCGCAACGCTCAGCGACCGCTTTGCAAATAACATGAACCGCCATATGGGGCTTCAGTGGCCTGAGATACAGGCAAAGCTGGAACAAAACCCGGACAAGCTGTGGTCGCTCCATCAGATGGAGATAACGGGCGGGGAGCCCGATGTAATAGGCTATGATGCCAACACCGGCGAGTATATCTTCTGCGACTGCTCAGCGGAAACCCCTCAAGGCCGCAGAAATGTCTGCTACGACGAAGAGGCGCTCAGGTCCAGGAAGAAAAACAAGCCTGAAAGCAGCGCGGTGGGCATGGCTGATGAAATGGGCATAGAGCTTTTGACCGAAGACCAATACAGAAGGCTGCAGGAACTGGGTGAATTCGATACCAGGACATCAAGCTGGGTCCAGACACCCCCTGAAATAAGGAAGCTCGGCGGAGCCCTGTTTTGCGACCGCCGCTACAATACCGTTTTTGTGTACCACAACGGTGCAGAGTCCTATTATTCCGCCAGGGGTTTCAGGGGCTTGCTCAGGGTATAGATCATGAGCTTGGGAGGATAAGCAAATGTGGCAGTGTCCCAAATGCAAAAAGGAATTTGCCAATGTAAACCAGAACCATTACTGCGGTGAGCCGCCAAAGACCATAGACGCATATATCGAAGCTCAGCCTGAAAATATCAGGGAGACCATGTACAAGCTGCGGGATACGCTCCGGGCTGCGCTTCCGAATGCAGAGGAACGGATCTCCTGGAGCATGCCTACCTATTGGAAAAAGCATAATATCATCCATTTTGCAGCCCATAAAAAGCATATTGGCCTGTATCCCGGCGATAAGGCCATAGAACATTTTGCTGACAGGCTGAAGGAATACAAGACCAGCAAGGGGACGGTACAGCTTCCATATGACAAGCCTCTTCCCCTTGATCTCATCGCGGAAATGGCAGCATGGTGCTACACTACGGGCA
>JAKORJ010000108.1 GCA_029777885.1 Bacillota bacterium
GCTCATTGAATCATCCAACCTCAAGATCCAGGAGGCTGCCCTTACGGGTGAATCCGTGCCTGTTGAAAAGGATACGGTAGCGCTTAAGGATGCCGAGATCCCCTTGGGAGACCGGGTCAATATGGCTTACACGAGCAGCCTCGTTACATACGGCAGGGGCAGCGGCATAGTCATTGGTACCGGGATGGACACTGAAATAGGCAAGATCGCCGAAATGATCCAGGCCGAGGAGGAGATGAAGACGCCCCTCCAAAAGAAGCTCGAAGCGCTGGGCAAGACCCTTGGCATAGCTGCCCTGGCGGCATGTGCCGTGATATTCCTGGTAGGCATCCTGTACGGCAAGGAGGTACACCGGATGTTCCTGACTTCGGTAAGCCTTGCGGTAGCGGTCATACCCGAAGGCCTGCCTGCGATAGTCACCATCGTCCTGGCCATAGGGGTCCAAAGGATGGCTGCCCGAAATGCTATAATACGGAAACTCCCTTCTGTTGAGACCCTGGGGAGCGCGACGGTAATATGCTCCGATAAAACCGGGACCCTGACGCAGAACAGGATGACCGTGGAAAAGGTGTATGCTGACGGAAGGCTGATCGATGTACATGAACTGGCTGGGTATGAGAAACAGCCCCAAAATATCGAGCTGCTCGTAACCATAGGAGCGCTCTGCAATGATACCAAGCTCAGGCATGAAAATGGGAAGCCCGTGCTGGTGGGAGATCCGACGGAGACGGCCCTGGTGGACCTGGGGCTGAAGCTTAAGCTCTCCAAGGAAATCCTGGAGCAAAGGTTCCCACGGGTCGCTGAAATACCCTTTGACTCCGACAGAAAGCTCATGACAACCATCCATGCCTGCGATATAGGCTACAGGGCCCTAACCAAGGGGGCTCCTGACGAGCTTTTGAAAAGGTGTGACCGCATCCTTCATAACGGCCAGGTCATGGAGCTGACCCAGGAGATAAGGGACGAGATACTTAAGGCCAACACCGATATGGCTTCCAGCGCCCTGAGGGTCCTGGGTATGGCTTACAAGCATATGCCTTCTGATA
>JAKORJ010000109.1 GCA_029777885.1 Bacillota bacterium
GTCGCTTGCTGCCTTGAAGGCAGCCCTGATAGCAATCTCGGTCTTACCAAAGCCCACATCACCGCAGACCAGTCTGTCCATAGGATTGGGCGACTCCATATCCTGCTTGACATCGCGGGTTGCCTTGTACTGGTCGGGAGTGTCCTCATAGATAAAGGAAGCCTCCAGCTCAGTCTGCATATAGGAATCGGGCGAGAAAGCATAACCCGGTTCTGCCTTACGACGGGCATACAGGGCTATTAGTTCACGGGCTATATCCTTGACCTTCTTGCTGGTCTTTTCCTTCATGCGAGCCCATGCTGAATGGCCCAGCTTATGCACCTTTGGAGGCTCACCTTCTCCGCCCTTGTACTTGCTTATCCTGTGTAGCGAGTGGATATTTACAAGCAGTACGTCATTGTCCCTGTATATTAGCTGAATAGCCTCCTGCTTGACTCCATTTTCCTCGATGGTTACCAGTCCCCCGAAGCGACCGATACCATGGTCTATATGCACCACGTAGTCGCCCGGATTGAGGCGGGTAAGTTCCCTGAGCGATATAGCCTGACGGGCAGCACGTGCCTTGTCAGTGCGGAGAGTAAATTTATGATAACGGTCAAAGATTTGGTGATCGGTATAGATACAGAGTCTCAGGTCATGATCAACAAAGCCTTCGTGAAGGGCTTTGTTGAGTTCCTCGTACTCGATATTGGAAGCCCTGTCGTTGAAGATCTGACGAAGGCGCTCAAGCTGACGGTCATTGTCTGAGAGGACTATCACCCTGTATAGGTCCTGCAGACGCTGCTGGATGTCCTTTTCTACAAGTTCGAAGTTCTTGCGGAATGAAGGCTGGGGTGAACAGTTGAAAGTAAGTATGCAACCCGGTTGAAACCCATGGGCTGTATTGAGTATGGCCATCGGTCGGCTTAGCAGGCCGGCAAACAATTGGCCACCGTCGGCCAATTGACCTGAAGCAGGTATTTTCAGTTCGGCAAGATCTTCCCGTGGTGCTGATGCATTTCTTTCATCTACCTTTTGTACAATACGGTTCATCTGATCCCTGATTAGCACAGGCGAGTCAATCCATATCAGAAAGTCATCGCCAAGGGCCTGGCTTAAGGGCAGGTAATCCTCGGTATTGTCGGCTGTCAGGTCGGGGATAATGGTGATTGTGTCAAAGTCCTCCTTTGACAGCTGGGTCTCGATGTCGAAGGAGCGGATGCTCTCGACCTCGTCGCCAAAGAAGTCGATACGGAAGGGGTCATCGTGGGAAAAGCTGTATACGTCGAGTATCGATCCGCGCACTGAGTAGCTGCCCGGCTCATATACGAAGTCGGTGCGCTGGAAGCCTAACTCCTTGAGGAAGTCGGCTACAAAATATAGATCGGTCTTTTCGTTTTTATTGATTCTGAGGGTTTGCTGCTGAATTACAGATGAGCCGGGCACCTTTTCCACAAGGGCCTCAGTGTATGTGACGATAAAAGAGCCGGGACCAGCCTCACGAAGCTTTTGCAGGGCTTCGGTACGAAGTATCATCTGGCTGCTGTCGGGGTGGCCAAACTCGGGAGAGCGCTTGTATGACGAGGACAGGAAGAACACCGAGTCTTCACCCTTGATCTGGGCCAGGTCATAGTAGAAATAACCCGCACTTTCCTTGTCGGGAGTAATCACAAGCTGTGGGCGTAGGTCCTTCAATGCAGATACTAAGAGGGTGGGAGAGGATCCAGTAAGTCCTTTAATATGTATGGGCTGGGAGGGGCTTTTTAGCCA
>JAKORJ010000110.1 GCA_029777885.1 Bacillota bacterium
CAAAATGCTCAGTGCTGAAGTCAACCCCGCTCGACTTGCATGTGTTAGGCACGCCGCCAGCGTTCGTCCTGAGCCAGGATCAAACTCTCCAATTAAAATGTCCATCTCCGATCTCCCGATCAGAGCGTTTTAACTGTTTTGTTTGAATAGCTCTAAAACCTTGCTTAGCTTCCGCTTCGCGTTGTTCCTTGGAATTGACTTTAATTCGTCTCTACACTGTTCAGTTTTCAAGGATCAAATCTTTCGCCGCTCTCGCGGCGACTTTTATATCATATCAAACCTATATGCAACTGTCAACAAGTTTTCTGTTTATTTTCTGCTGCAAATCAGGCCATATTTATATGATATTCAATAAAAATCTGCCTGTTTACTTACTAGCTTTATCGATGCTGTTACAGGCAGATAGTTATTTTAGCACGCCGTTGTACCATTGTCAACTTATTTGGATGATTTCCACCCTTTCGACAGCAGCGTTTTTGGGATGCTTACTGCTGATTTTTCAGTTCATTTAGCCTCGTCTGCAGGTCTATAAGATGCTGCTTTTCTTCTTTTATCAGCCTGCGGAATGCATCCTTGGCCTCGACGTATACAGAGCTGATCACCATCTCGGTATAAAACAATATGGAATCCTTTTCTGCCTGTATCCCCACGGCAAGCACATCCGCCGCGCTGCTAAGCCTCCCCAGGACCGATTGAAGTTCCTCGTCAGTCGGAAATACGGAGCTGTTTACCATAGCCTTCAGGTATGCGGCCACATCCGGATCATAGATGTAGTCGTCATTGAACCTTTCCTTTTTCTCACGAAGCTCGTTATATATCTTTCTAAACAGGTCCGCATGATCCTTTTCCTGGTCGGCCAGCTCCTTCAGCATCTCAGCAGTATCCCTGTCCTCGACCAGCTTCGCAGCCTTATTGTAAAAGGCTTCTCCTCGCTCTTCGATAGCTATTGAGATCTGCAAAGCTTCCAGGTCATTGAAAAATTTTTGTGTCATAGCGCCTAACCCCCTAACATTGCATGGCTGTATCACTGCCGGTATAATCAAAGCTGCCGCAGTCGGGCTTGCCAACTGCGGCTTTGAAAATTAGTCCAAGGGTTCAAACATATCCTTTTCCACGCCGCATTCGGGGCATACCCAGTCATCAGGCAGGTCTTCAAAGGCTGTGCCGGGGGCTATCCCGTTATCCGGATCACCTACGGCCGGATCATAGACGTAACCGCATACCGTGCATTCATACTTCTTCATTCTTTTATTCTCCTTTCACTTGCTTGAAAGCAGATATTGGCTTATACATATATTAACCAATATTAACAAGACAAAACAAGCCCTATTTTGCTTTTCACTAAAAAATGAGCAGACCGTTTAGTCTGCTGTCTTTTCTTTCATGCTGCTAAGCATCTGGACTGCTGTATAATAGGGTATGTCCGGCTCCCTATATCCTTCAGAGGTCTGGTTATCGGCTTTTGTGCCCTTACTTTCTTCGCCGTCATCTGCCTTGCTGCTGTCGTTGCCGGTATCTTTTGAGCCAGCTTCCCTTTCTTCCCCTGTATTGGCCTTGCTTTCGCCCTTGGCGCTCCTGATTTCCTTTATTCTCGCCCTTAGCCCCTTGATCTTTTTCTTGCGCTCGCAAATTTCCGCACAGAGCTCATCTGCCTTGCCGCCGTAGTCCTCCTTGCGAATATAGTGGCTGTATATAAGCTCGCCTATTTTTCGATTCAGCCTTCTGATCGCATCCTCTTCCTTGAATATCTCTATATTCAGTCGGCCGGTTTCGATCAGTTCCTCGGATTTGGCTTCAACCTGCCTGGCGACTTCACTGAATGTCTTGCCCAGGTTGTCCAGGAATTCCAATAGGATCACCCTCTCGCTTTATTTATATTGTAGTTTTTCTTCTTTATTACATTATGTAACTCAGGGCCCGGTCATATACTATAAACAGAAAAAGCACCGGCTTTAACCGATGCTCTGTTTTTATAAATCATAACGCCATATGGCTTTACGAGCAGCAAGTGTACCAAGCAATAAAGCTTAAGGCCTTGGCACAAGGCCGATCTTCTTGTATACCTTCCGCAGGGTCTTGTTTGCCAGGTATTCGGCCGTTTCAGCGCCTTTCTTTACTATCTCCGTCAAATAATCCTTAGAGCTCATGAGCTCATTGTAACGGACCTGGACGGGCTTGAGGGCTTCTGCGACAGCCTCTCCGACAGCCAGCTTGAAGTCTCCGTAGCCCTTGCCTTCAAACTCACCCTCGATCTCATCATAGGTCTTGCCGGTCACGCTTGAATAGATGGACATCAGGTTGCTGATGCCAGGCTTATTTTCAGGATCGAACCGGACTGAAGCCTCGGAATCCGTTACCGCCCGCCGGAACTTGCGGATGATCGTGTCAGGCGTATCAAGCAAGGTGATATAGGCATTTTCATTATCGTCCGACTTGGACATCTTGGATGTCGGCTCCTGCAGGCTCATTATCCTTGCCCCCACCTTCGGGATGTAGGGCTCGGGTATCTTGAACACATCGCCGTAAATGCCGTTGAATCTTCCGGCTATATCCCTGGCCAGCTCCAGGTGCTGCTTCTGGTCGTCCCCCACCGGCACAAGGTCCGTCTGGTACAGGAGTATGTCCGCCGCCATCAGCACCGGGTAAGTGAACAATCCTGCATTTATGTTGTCCTGGTGCCTTGCGGATTTTTCTTTGAACTGGGTCATCCTGCCAAGCTCGCCCATGTAGGTATAGCAGCTTAAAATCCAGCACAGCTCAGCATGGGCGCTTACATGGGACTGCAAGAACAGTACATTCTTCTCGGGATCGATGCCGCAGGCTATGTACTGGGCCAGCAACGACAGGCTGTCCGCCCTCAGCCTGGCCGGTTCCCGGCGGATGGTCAGGGAATGCAGGTCAACCACGCAGAAAATGGAGTCGTACTCATCCTGCAGCTGCGCCCAATTTTTCAGCGCTCCCAGGTAGTTCCCCAGGGTAAGGACGCCTGTCGGCTGCATGCCGCTGAATATTCTCTTTCTTTCGCTCATAAAGGCCACATCCTTGCACATTTATTAACAACCTGATTTAAAAGCTATTGTACACGCAAAGCAGTTTTTCATCAAGTATTTATATCTCGTTAAAAAATTAATTGTTTATGTTTTAACAATCTAATCCTGTTATGAGACAGGTAATCATGGCATTTTCTGTACTAATACAGACAATGCAGGTGCAAAGTAATTTAGTACAGTGATACTGCAGCTTGTTAAAATCCCGGTAAGTCCTTGAGAGTAGCGCATTTGATCACATAGCCCTGCCAGACCTCAATCAAGCAGCACTGAATAGTATAGGTTCGTTCAGATTGAACATTTGTGAAATATTTATCAATCAGTCCTTCAATTGTCGGACTTTTATAAAAACTCAGGGTGTGCAGACCTTTTAATTTAGAATATACTGTGTTATAATATTGTCAAGTAAAAAGCCCCGTCATTTCAATGCTTTATAACGGGAGGTATGAAGAGGTGTGCAAATACGCATATACTTGCAGACTCTGTAAACATACCATAAACGTCAATGCAACATACGAAAATATGCAGGATGTAAAAATAGAAATTGCATCAGATTGCCCGAACCTGGGTATGTTTGCCAACAACCCCATCAAGCTGGACGCCATGCGGGAGCTAATGGTGCCAAGGCATCAGTCGGATTTTGCAAGATTGCTGGAAGACCACCATCATCTGTCCGAGTGCTCGGTTTACGACAGCGTCATCGAGGCCATCGGCAGGGAAATGGGCAGGTATTACGAAATCGCCTGAGCAAAATACAAAATATAAGACCAGTCACCACATTAGGATGCAGTGGCTGGTCTTTTTTTGTTTTATCAGATCACTCGGTCTCGCCGCACAGCTTCAGGAGATGGTTCCAGCGGCGGTCGACCTCCTGCTGGAGCTCCTCGATCATATGCATGTTTTCCTTTGCAAACAGGTGGCGGAAGCGCCCCTGGGACTTGAGGTAGGCTTCGACCGGCAGCTTCTGCTTCGGCTTGTAGGAGAGCTTATATTCGCCGTTGATGACCTCATACAAGGGCCAGATGCAGGTATCTATAGCAAGCTGGACGATGTCGAAGAGGTCAGGTGTGTTGTAGCGCCAGCCCCTGGGGCAGGGTGTGAACACATTCAGGAAAGCAGGCCCGGGTGTATAGATAGCCTTTTCAGCCTTTTCGTACAGGTCCTTGAAGTTCTTGAAGGGAGCCGACTGGGCCACATAGGGCAGGTTGTGGGCAACCATGATCTGGGTCAGGTCCTTTTTGAACTGGGGCTTGCCGGGGACTGCCTTGCCTGCCGGGGAGGTCGTGGTGTCAGCATATTTCGGTGTCGAAGAGGACCTCTGGATACCGGTGTTCATGTATGCCTCGTTGTCGTAGCATACATATACCATGTCGTGCCCTCTCTCCATTGCGCCCGACAGGGACTGGAGCCCTATATCATAGGTACCGCCGTCGCCGCCGAAGGCAATGAACTTTGTGGTGTGGTCGATCTTGCCGGCCCTCTTTAAAGCATTGTAGGCGGCTTCTGCGCCGGAAACAGTGGCACCGGCATTTTCAAATGCGCTGTGTATGAAGGAATCCTTCCAGGCTGTATAGGGATACAGGCAGGTGGAAACCTCAAGACATCCGGTAGCGGAACCGATGACTGCATGGTCCTCAGGCTTCAGCGCCCTGAGCACCGTACGGACTACGATGGGAGCACCGCATCCGGCGCACATCCTGTGCCCGCCTGTCAACCTTTCCGGTTTTTCTGTTGTAGCTTTCAAATTATATGCCATTGCTTCGCACCTCCTATTCCCTTACTCCAAGGTAGTTGACTGTTGATTTTACCTTGCCGGTCTTGGCTATTTCCAAAAGGTCCTCGTATACCTTCATGATGTCATCAGTACGTACGTCCCTGCCGCCCAGGCCATAGATGTAGTTGACAGCCTTGGTGTCCCTGGCATGGTCGAACATAGCGCTGCGGACCTCTGCAAAGAGGGGGCCGCCTGCTGCCGAGAAGCTGTCTGCCTTGTCCATGACAGCAACGGCTTTCAGGCCTGCCAGGGCCTTGCCCAGCTCCTCAAAGGGGAAGGGCCTGAATACCCGGATCTTAACAAGGCCGGCCTTTACGCCTTTTTCCCTCAGTTCGTCGACAACGGCTTTTGCCGTTCCGGCGGTGGAGTTGATGATAACGACCGCGACCTCTGCGTCGTCCATCCTGTACTCTTCAAACAGGCCGTACTTGCGGCCGGTAAGCTCCTCGAACCTCTTGGCCGTCTCCAGGATGACCTGCTTGGCATTTACCATGGCCTGAGCCTGCTGGCGTTTATGCTCGAAATAAAATGGTGGCAGGTCCAAGGGACCGACGGATACGGGGTTGTCCTTATCAAGCAGGTAGCTTTCGGGGCGGTACTCGCCAACGAATTCCTTTACCTTTTCATCTTCCAAAAGTACTATATTCTCAACGGAGTGACTGGTTATGAAGCCGTCGAAGCATACCATGATGGGCAGCCTTACATCCTTGTGCTCCGCGATGGGGAAGGCCTGGATCATCGTGTCATAGGCTTCCTGGTTGGTCTCGCAGTAGATCTGGATCCAGCCTGAATCCCTGGCGCCCATGGTGTCGCTGTGGTCGTTGTGGATGTTGATGGGGCCGGAAAGGGCACGGTTAACGGCAGCCAGAGCGATCGGCAGCCTGCAGGATGCGGCTATATACAACATCTCCCACATAAGGGCAAGGCCGTTGGCTGATGTGGCGGTCATGGTCCTGGCGCCGGCAGCCTCGGCACCTATGCAGGCGCTCATCGCACTGTGCTCCGACTCAACGGGAACGAACTCGGTATGGACTTCGCCGTCAGCCACGAATTTCGAAAAATACTGAGGGATCTCAGTAGAGGGGGTTATCGGAAATGCAGCTACGACATCGGGGTCGATCTGCTTCATTGCGATGGCAACTGCTTCATTTCCGCTCAATTTATCTTTTCTAGCCATAGTTCATCCTCCTTGTTATTCTTCCACGAAATCAATGGCGTCGAAGGGGCATACCTTGGCGCATATCCCGCAACCCTTGCAGTGGTCGTAGTCTATGCCCTCCATCCTGCCATTG
>JAKORJ010000111.1 GCA_029777885.1 Bacillota bacterium
GGAATTGGCGGGTGTGACGCTGTACAGGGGAAAGGGGTGCAGCGCCTGCAATTATACCGGTTACAAAGGGCGTGTGCCTGTCCATGAAATCCTTGTGGTTTCAAGGCAGCATCGTCAGCTGATAGCACAAAAGGCCCCAATCGATGAAATAAAGGATTTGTCCATAAAGATGGGCATGAGCACTTTGAAGGAAGAGTGCATAAAGCTAATACGAAGAGGAGTGACCACCATTGATGAGGTGATACGCGTATCTTACAGTCAGGATGGGTGACGCTATTAGGCTCTCATAATACAACGCCCATGCCATTCATTCCAAGGGTTGCAGTGAAAGGGGCAGTTAGTTTATGGACATATATGAGATACTCAAGAAAGCCGTTGAGCTCAAATGCTCCGATGTACATATATCTGCCGGCATGCCACCGGTTGTGCGCAAGGATGGAAACTTGTTGCCGATATCGGGTGAACCTTTGTCTGCTGACCAGACCCATCAGTTTACAAGAGCGCTGCTAAATGATGAGCAGTGGGAAGCATTTCAGGATAAAGGGGAGATCGATTTTTCCCTGTCCATAGCAGGAGTTCACAGGTTTCGAGTAAACGCCTATAAGCAGAGGGGTAGCTGCAGCCTGGCTATAAGATTGGTGAATTTGAGGATTCCCGATTTTGAGGAGCTGGGATTGCCCCCGGTGGTGCAGGAATTTGCCAACAGGAAAAGCGGTTTGGTGTTGGTGACCGGGCCCACGGGCAGCGGCAAGTCAACCACTCTAGCGGCAATAGTCAATAAGATAAACATGGAAAGGGCTGCCCATATCATTACTTTAGAAGAGCCCATAGAATATCTGCATCGGCATCAGAAAAGCATAGTCAACCAGAGGGAAGTGGGAAGCGATACCAGAAGCTTTGCGGCGGGTTTAAGGGCGGCGTTGCGCCAGGATCCCGATGTGATATTGATAGGCGAGATGCGAGACCTGGAAACCATTTCCACAGCCATTACGGCTGCTGAGACGGGGCACCTGGTGCTGTCCACTTTGCATACAATTGGTGCGGCCAAGACCATAGACAGGATTATCGATGTCTTTCCGCCGCATCAGCAGCAACAGGTAAGGTTTCAGCTGTCAACCGTGCTGGAAGGTGTCATAAGCCAGCAGTTGATTCCGAGAAAGGATTCTGCAGGCAGGGTAGCGGCTGTTGAGGTAATGGTGGTGACGCCGGCCATACGAAACCTCATTCGCGAAGGCAAGACCTATCAGATAACCAACGCTATTCAGACGGGTGCCAGACTGGGCATGAAGACCATGGATCAGGCGCTGCTGGAGCTTTACAATAAAGGGCTAATAACCAAAGAGGATGCTGTGCTTTATGCCGTTGATACCGAGCACATGAAAGCCTTAATAAATGGCCGATAGTTTTGAGAATTGAGCCGTGGTGGTGAGGAAGGAGTGATGGGATATTGCCAGGTACAGGTATTTAGCTAAAAATCTGCAGGGCATCGCAACCAGGGGGACGCTTGAGGCTTCCAGCAGAAGGGAGGTTTACCGCCTTCTTAAGGAAAGGGATTATTATCCTGTCAAGGTGGAAAAGCTAATTCAAATTAGGGATATCAAGGATTTCCAGCTATCGACCAAGATAAGGTCGAGGGATATGGCGGTGCTTTGCAAGCAGTTTTCCACCATGCTGAAAGCAGGGATCTCCATAGTAAGGTGCCTTGATATACTGTCCAAGCAGCTTCCAAGCAGGCTGCTGCGAAGCATATTTGCTGAGATGTACAACGAAGTGCGTTCAGGGAGGAGTTTGAGCGAGAGCCTGGCGGGGCGTAGCAGATATTTCCCTCAGTTGTTTATAAGCATGGTGGAAGCCGGAGAAGCCAGCGGTACCTTGGATGAGGTGCTGGACAACCTGGCACAGCACTACGAAAAGGAACACAAGCTTGTACAAAAGCTCAAAAACTCCATGACATACCCCATCATAGTGCTTGTAGTGGCAGTTGCGGTTGTGTATTTCCTATTAACTACGGTGGTTCCCACC
>JAKORJ010000012.1 GCA_029777885.1 Bacillota bacterium
AGAAGCATAGCCGTAAGCAGTATTGCCAGTATTATATTGAAGGGCTTTAGCCATTGCAGTCCTTTCACCCTCATCACCTCACATCCTGAACATTATTTCGCTGAACAAGGTATACAGGAATATATATACCTGCTGGTACAAGCTGTATAAGAGCACCAGTATGAATATCATCACCGCCATGCCGAACACTGTCAGCAGCAGCATGCCGACGGTGCCGCCGAAGGTCAGCTGATGAATCTGGTACATGCCGACGAACAATATAAACACGCTCCATGCCATTCCAACGACCGACAGCATGTTCATAAACGGCCTGAGCTCATTCGTCGCAAAGTTGCTGATGATCGTATTGGCCAGGCTGAAGATGATGTAAGGCATGAGGGAATAGGTGGTGACTATGATGATCTCCCTTACCTTGCCCTCGGCATCCATCAATGAGTCAATGGCCCAGTTGGAAGCGATCCAGAACACCAGGGTCCCGATGCTTATGATGAATATGTTGGGCACTGATATCTTGTCCGGGTCCCCGTATGTGAAAAGGAATCCTGAGCCTGCCGCTGAGATCACATTTTGGAGGAAGAAAAGCAGGGCCACCAGCACAGCGGTTTTGACAGAGCCTTTCCCTTCATACTTGACAGAATCGAAGCCGTTGTACGGATGCAGCATGGTGTAAAACAGGAACCTGATCTCCTCTGCCATCAGACCGCACCTCCCAGTTTGATGGATACCCGTTTTCGTTTAAGCATCCTGGTCACAACGATCAAGGCTATGAGTATCCCTATCCCAAGCACTATATAGCCGAAGTTGCTCCTCATGGCTATGAGGGAATACTCGCGCAGGGCTTCGGAATAATGCTCCTTGTTGTAGCCAAGCTTGAAGTATTTCATGGCAGTCTGATAGTCTTCGAGCTGGTAGTATGCCTTGCCAAGGCCGACATAGGCAAAGAGGTAGTTGGAGTTGCGCTTGACTACTTCCAGCCAGGGCTCGATACTTTCAATATATTTCCCTTCCATATACAGGACCTGGGCTTCCCTGACCGCCTTACCGAAGGTGGTCAGCTCAAACTCTGTTATGGCCCGTTTCTCGCTGTCCAATACCAGGATCTTGCCGTTGAAGCCTTCGATGGCAACGGGCCTGGTGAACAGGCCGGCCATGTTGCCGATGCCCCCGAAGGTGAACATCATGGTGCCTTCATCGGGCTCGACCTGGAAAACCTTGCCCCGGGTCTGGTCAACTGCGGTTATGAACCCGTATTCGTCCACGTATATGTCCTTGAAGTTGGACCCTTCGAACCAGTCGAGCCTCCTCCACCTTAAAACGTCACTGCCCAGGGGATTCAGGCTCATGACCTGGTATTCATAGGTCGTGGACGCCGCAGCCGTTGCGTATATGAAGCCCGTGTCATCGATATAGATATTGGAATATTCAATAGGTATGAAATTGATTATGCTTTGTGAAGCTTCTCTCGGCAGGAGCTTCCTCCATAACTGCAGGATGAGCTTCCGGGCATCCATTTCCACCTTGTTGCTCCCGAAATAATTCAGGAACGTACCGTCAGGCGTCAGGCAGAAAAGCCCCTGGGTGACGTCCGTCGCCTGTATATATATCTTGCCGTACCGGTCGACCACGATCTTGGACGGCTTGTAATGGAAATTTTCTGTTATCAGGTCTGACTGGGGCTTGCCGAAGATATGTTTTACCTTCAGGTCCTTGTCGCTTACTATGACCCTGCCGTCTCCCTGCTCAGCCTGGTCAGTTATATACATCGTGCCGTCCTTATCGACGAATATGCCCATGGGGATATTCAGGGTCACGGCCTCGCCGTCGTTGTCAAACTCGGTTATTACCCTGATCAGCCGGTAATGCTCATCAACGACCACGATCCTCTTGTTGCCCGTATCCACGATATATAGTTCGTTGCGCTCCTTATCCACGAACAGGTCGTTGGGATTGTTGAGGTCTCCGACTCCCAGGTCGCTGCCGAAGAGCTGGTCCCCCGGAAGGTAGCCGTTAGGAGACGGAACTGCATTATGGAACCTGTCGTATGTGTATGACCTATATGGCGCCTCGTCCGCAAGAGCTGCCTTGCAGGGCAATAAAAGCATAAGCAGCACAAGCGGTAAAACAGTGGCTCTTTTCAGTCTTGACATTACTTTCACCCTCTCAAATTGGTACGCCCTACTTGATTCCCGATTGAGCCATCGTCTCCATGACGGAGGACTGGGAAATTATGAATACTGCTATAGGCGGGATCATCAGTATCAAAGCGACCGCAGCCCCGGCCCCGGAACGGGCGATACCGCCGGAGGATATCTGCTGGAGTACCGTAGGCAGCATTTTCATGGTTTCATCGTATATATACTGGCCGCCGGTCGTGTTCCAAAGCTGCTGGAACGTGAATATGATGAGCGTGAGCCATGCGGGTTTGACCATTGGCATGATTATCTTCGCAAACATGGCATAGTGCCCTACGCCGTCGATCTTGGCCGCCTCGATGATCTCATCCGGGACGGTGATCATGAACTGGCGCATCAGGAATACACCGAAGGAGGTCGCCAGGACCGGCAGTATGATCGACAGGTATGTGTTTATAAGCCCCAGCTTGGCTATTATAACGTACTGGGGTATCCTCGTGACCTCCGGCCTGAACAGGATTGCCCATACGATTATCTGATAATACAGGGCGGCATACCTGAACTTAAGCTTTGACAGCGGGTAGGCAGCCATGGATGCGACCATGATATACAAGCCGGTACCGGCTACGGCTACAAACATGCTGTTGAAGAGGTACCTTTCAAAAGGCACCCACATATCCTGGACCAGCTGTATCATCATGGTGAAATTGTCCAGGGTGGGATGCTGAACGAAGAACCTCGGCGGATACAGGAATATTTCGTTTATGGGCTTGAGCGACTGTATAATGGTGTACGCCATCGGCCCCACCATAAAAATGCTGACCATCATCAGGAATATGAATATAACAGCAGTACCGCCCTTTGATCTGCTCAAACTGGGCTTTTTATACCGGCCAAGGCGCTTTTTCCTGCCAAGAGCCGGTGTTTCAGCGCTGTGGATCATTTCGTCATCCCTTTCCAACCTTGCGGCAGTTTCTTACATCTGTAAATCGGGCTAAAAATATGTCAATCTGTCAGCTTAGACAGGGTCTTGCTGACTATCCACCATGCCAGCAGCATCAGGGCAAACAGGAATACGGCGACAGCGGATGCATAGCCCATCTCAAATCTCATATTACCAAAGTCGAGTATATGGAGCACCAGGGTATGGGTCGAGTAGTCCGTGCTCGGGAAACCGGTTATGCTCATACTCTCATATCCAACCGCAAAGGCTCCCGCGATCGACATGACAGCACCAAAAAGCAGTTGGGGCCCCATCTGCGGCAAGGTTATATACCACAG
Source organism: Bacillota bacterium (assembly GCA_029777885.1). Classification (GTDB taxonomy): domain Bacteria; phylum Bacillota; class Clostridia; order Caldicoprobacterales; family DTU083; genus JAKORJ01. The sequence goes on from JAKORJ010000012.1 coordinate 3,414, forward strand.
CTCCTGGAACCGGTTCCTGATGCCGTCGATGGTACCTGCTTCAAAAAGCGACCTGTCCAGGGACTGCAACCCGGCAACGAAGGCCAGGAAGCCGGCGCCCATGCTGAGCCACAGTATGACCAGGGTCACGACTGTGAAGTTGTACTTGGGGTCCGTGAGCCACTGGATCGGCTCCTTGATGAGATTGAGCTTTATCAGCGTGCTGTTTATAAGGCCGTATGCGTCACCGCTGAACATGAAGACCCAGATAAAATACACATTGCCTGCCAGGACCGGGGAGTAGAAGATCAGAGTCAGCAATGACCGCACGCCGCGCCTGAACTCGTTGATGAGCCATGCGAACAAAAAGCTGAGGATATAGCCCAGAGGGCCCGTGATGAATGCAAATATCAGGGTGTTCTTCAAGGCGATCAGGAACACGTCATCGTCGAAAAACATCCTTATATAGTTGGTGAAACCGATAAACCTCGGCGCCTCCAGCATGTTGAAATAGGTGAAGCTGAAGAATATCGATGTCAGTATCGGCAGTATGGTGAACACGAAGAAAAACAGCGAGAAGGGGGCAAGAAATACCAGTGCGGGGCCGTTTTCCTTAAGGAAGGAGGGCCTTCTTCTAACCTTTCTTGCAGTTTTGACATCCAATTGAACAGCACTCATATTCCTTTACCTCCTAATCGGTCTCCAGGCCGAATTCTATGCGCTTACGCCTTATTTCCTTGTTGATCTCCTTGTTGTACTTGTTCAAGGTCTCACGCACGTTCGCATAATTTATGACAACAGCCCTGAACGCAAAGCTGATGTTGCGCTGTATATAGTAGTTGCCAGGCACCTGGGGCACATCGGTGACATTTTCCCATTGCTGCTTCAGGTACTCAGCCTGGGCCCTGTCCCAGGGCAGCATATCGAAGGCCTCCACATTGGCGGTGGGATAGCGGGCGGCGGGTCCCATGAGCTGCTCCAGCTCATTGCCGAACCTAGCCTGGACCTCGCTGCTGGTCCACCATTTGATGAACTCGTAGGACTCCCTCTCCTTATCGCCCTTTATGGCTATGGCGCCTGTGCCGTAGGAAGTGACAGCGTTGTTTATGGTGCCGTCCTCTCCGACTACACCGGGGACAGGGACCATTTCCCACAGGTTCTTTATCTCCGGCGCTGCGGCGTTCAGGTAGTTAGCCTGGGTATAGGGCATGATAGCCAGGGGCATCTCACCTGTCCTGAACCGGCTGAAGAAGTCGAACACGAGGGGAAGCCCGTGCTTGGAGTAAAGCTCTGTCCACTGCTTGAAGGCCTTTAGGGCTTCGGGGGTGTCAAAGGCTGTCTTTGTCAGCTTTTCATTGTAGAAGGTGCCGCCGTTCTGGAAGAGCAGCATCTCAAAGGTACGCTGGCTCTCGGGTATGCCTATCATCATGTTGTTTATATACAGCCTGGCGGCTATTTCGTAAAACTCCTCCCAGGTGGTCGGGACTGACAGGCCCATTTCTTCGAATATGTCCTTCCTGTAGAACATGACGTCATAGTTCTGGGTCTCAGGGAGGGCATAGCATTTGCCGTCAAAATAGTATGGTATGAGGGCCGACTCGTGGAACCTTTTTGCCACCTCCGGGAAATCCTCGAATTGGCTTAAGTCCACAAGGGCGCCCCTTATCGCCAGGTTGACCGGGGTCTCCTTGGTTATGAAGAGGGCCACGTCCGGGCCCTTGTTGGCCAGGACTGCCTGGATCAGGGCTTCAGAGCTGTTGACCAGGCTCAGGTTGACACCTATCCCCTTCTCCGGGACAAAGAGGTCGTCCACAAGGCTCTTTAAGATCTGCGCCTGGTCACGGCCGGACGATATGCCGGTCATGGCAATGTCCGAAGTGCTTACCCACACATCTATGGGATTTTCCTCATAAACCTCCCCTACCGAGCTGTAGTCCTGGGTAAAGGAGGAGATGAACATCCTGAACCTGAAGCTCAGCGTCTGGAAAAAACCGGCTGCGGCCCTCGGCAGCTTCTTGACCATGTCCGGGGAAACCAGGGCAAAGTAGTCGATCTCCAGGGGCTGCTCCCTCATGTCGAGCACTGCCGTTGACAAGGTGCTTATATTGCTCTTGTAGCTGTCGAGCCTGAGCGGTATGGTTTCCGGCTCTTTTACAAAGCTCCTGAGCTGGGCTACGATCTGGTTTATGAAGGAAGCCGTATTGCCGCGATCCATGCTGAATTCGTCGATGATCGCTTTGTTCTTTTCCAGCCTGTCGGCAATATCTGCAAAAGCCTTCATAAGGCCGGGTATCTTTTTGTCGAGCAGGTAGTCGCGGTTGACGTCTATTATCGACCTGCTGGCATCGGGGTTGGAGCCTGTGATCATGATGATCTTCCGATACCAGGTATTCAATTCGTATATGATGTCCTCCAGCTCCGACAGGGCCTCAGCAAGATCGCCGGTGACGATCTCCATCCTGATCTCGTGGCGGCCTTTCTCAAGATAGAACAGGTAGGGTGTGTCACCGCCCAGGAACTGGTTGTACCAGTGGATGCTGTATGGAAACTTCACGTTGTTCAGCTCATCAAAGGGCACCTCACCGTCTATATAGACACGTCTGGTGCTGTACATGCTCCTGTTGACGTTCTGCCTTACTTTGAATGCAATATGATAATACCCGTCCTCAGGGACTTCAAACTCCCAGGAGATCCACTGGCCGGGAAGCCTGTAGGTGGTCTTGCCCACGGTATTGTATCTTACCAGGTAGGGATGGGCCGGCTGGGCCGCCGGGTTGCCCCTGTCTTCCGTGGGATACAGGGTGGCATGGGATTTTTCATAGGTGAACTCTGCCTGGAAGATCTCCAGGACCCCCTCTACCGGTGCATTGTTGACAGGCTCTATATAGGGTTTCTGGACAGGTACCTGGTAAAGCCTGATCTCCTCGATCGCAAGGGCTTCGCTTATAAGGTCGAGCCGGATCGTGTGCTCACCCGCCTCAAGGTAAAACTTGAAGGGATCGTTGTGACGGCCTTCCGAATCCGTCACGGGGACGAGCCGCCATCTCAGGACCTCGACCTGCTTGGGCCTCAAGTGGTTGCCCCTTTTATCCGTACGGAACTCGTTGGTATCGTTTTTGTATATGCGCTGGAGCTTGAACAACTCTACTTCTGAAAAGGGGATCCTGCCGTCTATGCTCAGGGACAGCTGAATATCGCTGGCCTTGCTGACTATCGGGCAATAGCTGATGCCTATATTGTAAAGGCCTGACTCAGGCACGGTTATCTTCCACTCCACGCCGCCCTGCTGGGAATCCCAGTAGAGCACATCCTTTTTGCCCTCATAGTCCCTGACCGTGACATTGGCACCATCATCCAGTTGATAGGCAGACCCTTTGACCGATGCCTCAACCAGAGGCTCGGATGCTCCTTCGTACTGGCTTATGTATGAATAATAGCCGCCGGGCTTTATATCGCTGCCTTCGGTTGGTTTTTCCGCGCCTTCTTCGGTATCCTGGGCGAAAGCCGGCAGCGCTCCGGTCAGCATCAGACCTGCAAGCAATATGGCAACTAGTTTCCTGAAGGATCTCATAACAGCACCTCTGATTCCAAATCGTTTCGTTTGATACTCCCTTAACTCGTTTGGGCAATCGTTTACCCGATTTGAACACTTATGGGCACATATACATTTCTGTATTTTGAGTGTCCACCTGTTAAACCGGGCGGTATACAGGCTTCTATTCCTTGATAAAACCTTACATTATATATGGATGCTTTATTGTATAAACAATACAATTATAACTTACGTTTATTATACAACCCGGATAGGTGAGTGTCAACAGCAAATGTCCGGTCCCGGACGATCCATGTTTGCTTATAAACTCGTTTATCCCGTATGGATTGACATATCAAGCCGTACATCATATAATTTTCTTATACATTTATACTGATATATAATCGTATCATAGCTGTAATCGTTTTCCCACCAATAAGTTTCAAACCATGTATTCAGGCAAAATAATTAAAAATATGATTAAGGAGTGAGATGCATCAATGAGGATAGAACAAACGGGATCCAAACTCGTGCTGATTTCCGACAGCCTGAAATGCACCTTTGACCTAGGCACCGGAATGCTGGAATCCATTGAAAAAGGCAGCCAGAAGCTCCTGTTCAGCGGCATCACCGTGGACGTGGGCTGTGACGGCGACTACATTTTAAACTCCC
>JAKORJ010000112.1 GCA_029777885.1 Bacillota bacterium
AAAAGACATCTGGCGAATGACGGTCGGGACGCTGACGCAAAATCTGTTTAGTGGGCTTAATGCCATGCTTATAAAAGTTCGTGACTTCCTGCAAGAGTTCTACACAATGGTCCAGGCAGTATTCGGCAAGAAGGCCCAGCAGACCACCGAAGGACTTACGGCGAGCACAGAGGCTCAGGCTGCTGCCATAGTAGATGTAGGGGACGCTACTGAAGAGGCGGCCAAGAAGGCCAGAAAAGGCCTGATTCCGTTTGATGAGATTCATAAACTTCAGGAAGATATGAGCGAAGCCAATACTGGCGATATATTCGCTATGCCGACTGCTGGTGAGATTGCGCCGCTTGAAGTGGCTGATATAGAGGAACCGAAGAACCTGACCAAAATGCAGGGAGCACTTAAGAAACTAAAGGACCTGCTTGTTCCGGCTATAAACAGCTTCAAGAAGCTTAAAACTGCGGTCGAACCTATAATAAAGAACATAGGTGACGGGCTCAAGTGGTTCTACGAGAGCGTACTCCTTCCTGTTGGGTCATGGGCCGTAGGCAAAGCCCTGCCCGCCTGGCTGGACGCTCTTGCCGCAGCCCTGGGCGCGCTCAATCCGATCATAGAAATCTTCAAACCGGCCGGGGAGTGGCTGTGGAATAACTTCCTTGTTCCTGTGGGCAACTTCGTGGGCGGTGCTGTCATTACATATCTCAATACCGCGACGGATGCGCTCCAGAAGCTGGGTGGATGGCTTGATGAAAACAAAGAGAAAATTCAGCAAGTATTTGCTGATATACGCAGGGAGATAGAAGAAGCTCTGAATATAGGTGGCTTGGTACAGAAGTACGGAGGCCAGACGATAGAGAACATCAAGGAAACCTTCGCAAACGTAAAAGACCTGTTCAGCAAGATCTGGACTAATATCATAGAACCCGTGCTGGTTCCTGCGCTGGATATGCTGAAAGATGTATGGGACAACCATCTGAAAGGTCTGATCCAGAAGGTCGGGGACTTCGTAGTGAAGCTCTATAATTCAGGGCTTGAGATATACAATAAGTTCATAAAGCCCATAGTCACCTGGTTCGTTGAGACCTTTGGGCCGATAATCGCTAACGTAGTAGAGGGTGGAATTAATCATATAGGCAGCATCTTAAAATCAATAATCGATGCCGGCAAGGGTATAATGGATGCTCTCTCCGGTATCATTGACTTCGTGACTGGCGTGTTTACAGGGGATTGGAAGAAAGCCTGGGAAGGTGTAAAAAACGCTGTTAAAGGAATCTTCGATGGGTTAGTGGCCATTGTGAAGGCTCCGATCAATACGATCATAAACGGCGTAAATACCATGATTCGGGGCTTGAACAAATTTAGTATTGATATTCCCGACTGGCTAACTGGCTTGGCCGGCATTGTAGGAATCAAGGGAGGCAAGTTCGGCTTCAATATCCCAGAGATCCCGACATTGGGCAAGGGCGGTCTGGTAACCCAGCCAACTATGGCCATAATTGGCGAAGCCGGCACAGAAGCAGTGATGCCCCTGGAGCGCAACACCGGATGGATCGACAAGCTGGCCCGGAAGATAGCTGCTATCATCAGCAGCCAGGGCGGGAGCTCGACTAACAATGAAGGTACAATCATCTTGCAGGTAAATATCGGCCCTGAGAATATCCTTGAAAAAGTTATAGGCGAAGCCGAACGCCGGAACGCACGTGCTGGACGGACAGTAATACCGATTGGGGTGACTTGATATGAGCGTAAATGTGCCAATA
>JAKORJ010000113.1 GCA_029777885.1 Bacillota bacterium
ACTTCCTTTTCCTCATCGGGCAGGAGCATGAAGTAGTTGTCACTTAAGTGGATTGTATCGGAAGAGAGTATGACATTCACCACGGGCACGAATTTGTCTGCCCTGATGACAAGCCTGGTCCTATCGCCTATGGTCTCTTTACAGACCGTCTCGATCTTGGCATCCGGGAATTCCACATCCCTGTAATAGCCCCTGAGGCTGATAGCGGTATCGAAATTCCCCTTGAGGTCCTTTACATAATAGAACCCCTTGCTCAGATCGTGGGCCGCATCGAAGCAATCAAAGTCGAACCTTCCGAAAGCCTTGACCTCTATCGTCTTTTTCGTCCTGGCAGATACATTCCCGTCAAAGTCCATATACCCGTATTCCAGCTCGGCGCATACGTCCTCTGGCCTGTCGTTTATGCAGGAGATCGAAACAACGCCATCAATAGCCCTGATGATCAGCTTCCTGGGCTCAAAGGCTCTCTTGAGGAAATAGTAGGAGTTTTTCCTTGTCGTGTAGTAGTCGATCACTGTCCAGCCCGTTTCAGGCCAGCAGTCGTTGTACATCCAAATGAGCTGGCCGGAGCAATGCTCCCTACGCCTTAAGGCGCAGGTCAGCTCGTCATAGAGGATGCCCTGCAGGATCCCGGAGTAGAGCAGATACTCCTCCATGCCCAGCTTGCTGCTGTCCGCCAGGTGGCGGTCGATGGTGCGGAGGATGAGCTGCTTTTTGCTCTCGTGCTCGCCGTGGTGCTTCCAGATGTCATTATCGTATTCGACCCTTTCACCGTCAAAGAACTTTTCGACAGAGCTGTATTTCAGCGTCCCATAGAAACCGTATTCGCTGGAGAACCTGACCCTGGCCGCCAGGCGGTCAAAGGCTTCCAGCTCATAGGCAAAGGCAAAGCCCGTTTCATGGGGCTGGCGGGTCCAGTTCCACAGGTGGCAGTCCCCCGACAGCATATCGTTGGCCTTGTTGCCGTAGAAGGGCGAGCTTGGCATATAATGCACGCAGGGGGTGTTTTTCCTTACGATCTCCGGCAGGAGGTAATTGAAAATCTTTGTCCCGTGGTAATGCTCCGCTGCCACTTCGCCCTGGAAC
>JAKORJ010000114.1 GCA_029777885.1 Bacillota bacterium
ACGACGCTGAGCTTGTGGCAAAGCAGTTTGGTATCGAATTACGCACGGTGGATCTGACACCGGTCCGGTCGGCCTTGCTCGGAGCTCTTGCTGATACAACGGAATTGACTGAAACAGCCCTGGCAAACATTGCGCCCCGCCTCCGCATGACAACCCTGTACGCCGTGGCTGCGAGTGAGAACCGGCTTGTGGCGGGGACTGGCAACCGGAGTGAGTATCATATGGGCTACTTTACCAAATGGGGTGATGGTGCCTATGACTTCAACCCAATCGCCGACCTGACGGTAACGGAAATCTATGAGTTCCTGAGCTACCTTCAGGTGCCCGAGTCTATCATCACAAAGGCACCTTCAGCCGGGCTGTTCGATGGCCAGACGGATGAAAGTGAAATGGGCATATCCTATAAGAGCATAGATGAATTCTTGCTTACTGGTAAAGTCGGTGAACAGGAAAAAGCTATAATTGAAAGGTACCACAATGCCAGCCACCACAAGCGCAAGCTGCCGCTGGTATATAAAGAATAAAGGGGCTTTGATCAGCCCCTTTTCCTTATCTCATATTTACATTACGCTGTTCAGGATCTCCGCATAGGTCGGGATCTTCCAATGCTCGCTGCTTACCAGCGTTTCAAGCTCATCAACGATCAGCCTGAGCTCGTTCATGGCCGCAAACACCCTTTCCCGGTATGCCCTGGCCAGCGCAAGGCTGTCCTTTATCTCCCTGACCTCTATGGTCTGCTCGTACAGGTGATCCAGCCTGGTTTTCAGGCATTCTGACAGCCTGGATATTTTTTTCAGCAGCTCTTCCTCAAGGCTTGTTGGGATCTCGGCACTTATTGCCTTCTTCTGAATTATCAGGTCTGCCAGTTCTTTCTGATAGCCCAGTACAGCAGGGATGATCAGCTTGTTGACCATGTCGATCATCGTCAGAGCTTCGATGTTGATGGTCTTCGAGTAGTTTTCGAGCAGGATCTCATATCGCGAGTAAATCTCGTTTTTGGTAAAGACCTTATGGCGGATGAACATCTCCACATTTTTAGGATTGATTAGTGCCGGCAAGGCTTCGGGTGTGGTTCTCAGGTTGTGCAAGCCCCTAAGCTCCGCTTCCTTAACCCAGGCTGAGTCATAGCCGTTCCCGTTGAAGATGATGCGCTTGTGATTCTTGATGGTCGTCTTGATCAGCTTGTTCAAGTCCTTATTGAAATCAGTGCTCTTTTCAAGTACGTCAGCGAACTGGGACAGCACTTCAGCCACGATTGTATTGAGGACTATTATTGGTTCGGCTGTTGATAAGGCTGAACCCAGCATGCGGAACTCAAACTTATTACCTGTGAATGCAAAGGGGGATGTCCGGTTGCGGTCTGTCGTATCCTTCGGAAAAGGGGGAAGCACCGTTGCGCCGATTTCCATCAAGGTTTTTCCCTTGCCATTATACAAGGTATCGTTTTCCAGGGCTTTAAGGATCTCGGTTAGCTCATCGCCCAAAAACATTGATACGATGGCCGGGGGTGCTTCATTGGCTCCAAGGCGGTGATCATTGCCCGCGCTTGCTACCGAGACCCGCAAAAGGTCCTGATACTCATCCACAGCTTTGATCACTGCCACAAGGAAAAGGAGAAACTGCGCATTTTCACAGGGCGTATCGCCTGGCTCCAACAGATTGATCCCAGTATCCGTGGACATGGACCAGTTGATATGCTTTCCGCTGCCGTTTACTCCTGCAAAGGGCTTTTCATGCAGGAGGCAGGCCAGGTTATGCTTTGCCGCGATGCTTTTCATAAGCTCCATTACCAGTTGGTTGTGGTCTGTAGCTATATTGGCTTCAGAGTAGATGGGGGCAAGCTCATGCTGGGAAGGGGCCACCTCGTTATGCTCGGTCTTGGCCAGTACGCCCAGCTTCCACAGTTCCTCATCCAGCTCGCGCATGAAAGCTGAAACCCGTTGCTTAATTGCCCCAAAGTAATGGTCCTCCATTTCCTGGCTCTTTGGCGGCCTTGCACCAAACAAGGTCCTGCCACAGTATATAAGGTCAGGCCTTTTCAGGAACATGTCCTTGTCGATTAAAAAGTATTCCTGCTCAGGGCCTACTGAGGAAAGGACCCGCTTTGCATCAGTGACCCCGAACAAGCGGAGGATACGCAGAGCCTGGTGGCTGAGCGCCTGCATGGAACGCAGCAGGGGCGTTTTCTTGTCCAGGGCCTCGCCGCTGTATGAGCAGAAGGCTGTTGGGATATATAGCGTGTTATCTTTTATAAAGGCATAGGACGTCGGGTCCCAGGCAGTATATCCCCTGGCTTCGAAAGTGGTGCGCAGTCCGCCCGAAGGGAAGCTGGAGGCGTCGGGTTCGCCTTTGACCAGGGAGTTGCCCGAAAACTCCATAATGACCCTGCCGTTGCCGTCAGGAGCTATAAAGCTGTCATGCTTTTCAGCCGTTACGCCTGTCATGGGTTGGAACCAGTGGGTGAAATGGGTAGCGCCCTTTTCTATCGCCCAGTCCTTCATGGCGCACGCGACTACATTAGCCACTTCCAATTCAAGGGGTGTGCCATCTGCGATCGTTTTCTTTAGTGCATTGTAAATGTGCTTCGGCAGGCGTTCCTTCATGACGGCTTCATTGAATACCATACTGCCGAATATATCAGATATTTTATTACTTGTCACTTTCCTTTCCTCCTTACAACAATTCTATTCCTGCTTCTCTGCAGCCTGTAATGGTGCTTTGGTCCCACACCGAGACCTGGACCTCGCCGATGTGCGCCTTCTGCAGCAGGAGCATGCACAGCCTCGATTGGCCTATCCCGCCGCCCATGGTAAGCGGGAGCTCGTCATTCAGCAGCATCCTGTGGAACAGCAGATTGCGGCGGTCATCACATCCTGCCTTGCTTAGCTGCTCATCCAAGGATTCCTTGTCGACCCGTATGCCCATGGAGGATACTTCAAAAGCACACCCCAGGATGTCATTCCAGAAGAGGATATCGCCGTTGAGCTTCCAGTCGTCATAATCAGGCGCCCTCCCATCATGCTTGATGCCTGATTTCAGCAAATCACCTATCTGCATGATGAAGGCGGTCTTATGGTCCTTTAAATACTTGTCTTCACGCTCCTTTGGCGAAAGAGCAGGATACATATCCTCAAGCTCCTGGGTCGTTACAAAGGAGACTTCTCGTGATAGTTCAACCGAAAGCACCGGGTACAGCTTCTTTATATCCTCAAGGGTATCGCAAATAGCGCCGACGATTTTGACCACGGTGCTTTTCAGGGTTTCCAGGTTCCTGGTGTCACGGTCGATGACCTTCTCCCAGTCCCATTGGTCGACATAGATCGAGTGCAGATTATCCATATCTTCATCGCGGCGTATGGCGTTCATATCAGTGTAGATCCCTTCCCCTACAGGGAAACCATACTTGTGCAGGGCTAAACGCTTCCACTTCGCAAGCGAGTGGACGACCTGGGCTTGGTAACCGTCTTCCTTGATATTGAATTCCACGGGCCGCTCTATACCGTTTAGGTCATCGTTGATACCGGTGTTGGCCAGGACGAACAATGGGGCCGATACTCTTTTCAGGTTCAATGCCTTGCTGAGATTGTCCTCAAAGATTCTCTTTATTTTTCCTATTGCACTTTGGGTATCATAAAGGTTCAATAGCGGCCTGTATCCTTTAGGCACTGTCAGCTTGCTCATGCTCTCTTACCTCCTTGCGAAAATAAAAAAGAAAAGGTGCCGCGGAACATAAGTTCCACAGCACCTTTGCTGCATGTAAAAAGTATAGCATCGGATCATTTGGATGTCAACTATGAATTTATAAATTTTTATGAGTTTATGCAATAAGATATGGCTTAACTTGCAAAATACATTATTGGTGTAACGTAAACAAGGATAAAATCCAATATTATTGCAGTTTTAATTTTAGAATTATTCATATACTATTGACACTTATATTGGTTTATAGTACCATAATTAGTGTGAACAAAGGCGTTCATCAGATAGTATCAGGCAACGAGCCAGGATGGCTTGTAGCCGCTTTTCAGGTACTATGTGATGAGCGCCTTATTTTATGACAGGAGGCAGGCCAGTGAGGGAAGGGATGTTCCGCAATCCATCAGGATGCGCCATATCAGGTATCTTTTCAAAGTCCGGAAAGCGCTTTTCCGGCAAACGGATAATAGACTCCATAGCTGTGATGCATGAGCGTTCCAACGGGCTTGGAGGAGGCTTTGCAGCCTACGGGATCTATCCTGAATACAAGGATCATTATGCCTTTCACATATTTTATGATGACATATATGCCAAAAAGGAATGCGAGGAGTATCTGGAGGACCATTTTGACATAGCCAGCTTGTCACAGATCCCTACGCGCAAGATACCGGAAATCACAGATACACCTTTGATTTGGCGATATTTTGCTGCTCCGCTTCCGGCGAAGCTGGCTGACAGCCAGCTGGATGAGCGGGAGTATGTGGTCAGGTGCGTGTTCAGGATAAATACAGCGATTAAAGGCGCATATGTCTTTTCCAGTGGAAAGAATATGGGCGTGTTCAAAGCAGTGGGCTTCCCTGAGGACGTAGGCCGATTCTACCGGCTGGAGGAATATGAAGGATACTGCTTTATAGCCCATGGTAGGTACCCAACGAACACTCCCGGCTGGTGGGGCGGTGCCCATCCCTTTGCGCTCCTTGATTTTTCAGTTGTCCACAACGGCGAGATATCATCTTACGATGCGAACCGCCGCTCCATAGAAATGCACGGTTACAAATGCACCCTGCAGACAGACACCGAGGTCATTGCCTATATCATCGACTACCTGCACAGGAAGCAGTGGCTTAACCTGAATGAAATATGCTCAGTCATTGCCGCGCCCTTCTGGTCAGTCATAGAGACCAGGCCACGTGAAGATAGGGAAGAGCTCGAGTATTTAAGATGCGTTTTTGATTCACTGCTGATCAACGGGCCTTTTTCAATAATCGTAGGCTTCGAAGGTGGGATGATGGCGCTTAATGACAGGCTTAAGCTCCGCAGCATGGTGGTGGGGGAGAAGGATGATATGGTCTACGTTGCAAGCGAGGAGGCTGCCATCAGGGTCATACAGAAGGATCTTGACAGGGTGTGGTCACCCAAGGGCGGCGAAGGAGTCATAGTAACTATAGAGAAAGGATCGGCATAATGGCTGCTTTTGATATATATCCGGAATATGAAATAGTAAGGAATAATGAACGGTGCACCAACTGCCGGGTGTGTGAAAAGCAATGCGCAAACGGGGCACATATATTCCTGACTGACAAAAACAGGATGGCTGCTGATGATGCCAAATGCGTAAACTGCCACAGGTGTGTGGCTATGTGTCCTGTAAGAGCTTTGAAGATCGTGAAAACCGATCACACCTTCAGAGAAAATTCATACTGGACCGGCAAAAGCATAAAGGAGATCAACAGGCAGGCAGAAAGCGGGGGCGTCCTTTTATCCAGCATGGGCAACCCGGAAACCTATCCCGTATACTTTGATAGAATACTGCTAAATGCGTCCCAGGTCACTAACCCATCCATCGACCCTTTGAGGGAGCCCATGGAAACCAGGGTCTATCTGGGGTCAAAGCCAGAAAAGGTCGTAAGGGATGAGAAGGGCCGCATTAAGGTCGACCTACCGCCGCATATCATGCTGTCCATACCTGTCATGCTGTCGGCCATGAGCTATGGATCGATCAGCTATAACGCCCATGAAAGCCTGGCGAGGGCTGCCGCAGAAGCCGGCATCTTATATAATACCGGGGAGGGCGGCTTGCACGAAAACCTATATAACTATGGCAGTAACACGATCGTTCAGGTTGCATCAGGGCGTTTTGGAGTGCACAAGAAGTACTTAAGCAGTGGAGCCGCTATCGAGATCAAAATGGGACAGGGCGCAAAGCCTGGTATCGGTGGGCACCTGCCCGGTACTAAGATCGTGGGTGACATTTCTAAGACCCGTATGATCCCTGAGGGCTCCGATGCCATATCTCCGGCCCCTCACCACGATATTTACTCCATTGAAGACCTGAGCCAGCTCATATATTCGCTAAAGGAGGCAACAGGCTATTCAAAGCCCATAATAGTCAAGATCGCAGCCGTCCACAATGTCGCTGCGATCGCCAGTGGCATTGCCCGAAGCGGCGCTGACATTATTGCCATTGACGGCTTCAGGGGCGGCACGGGCGCTGCGCCTACACGGATACGCGATCATGTGGGCATCCCGATTGAGCTGGCCTTGGCCAGCGTTGATAATCGGCTGTGCGATGAAGGGATCCGTAATCGGGTGTCGATCGTGGCCGGAGGGGGCATCCGTTCCAGCGCTGATGTTGTCAAGGCAATAGCGCTTGGCGCTGATTGCGTATATATAGGTACTGCAGCCCTCATTGCCCTGGGCTGCCACTTATGCCGGAGCTGTCATACCGGCAAATGCAACTGGGGAATAGCCACCCAGAGGGAGGACCTGATGAAACGTTTGAACCCTGACTGGGGATACAAAAGGCTGGTGAACCTCTTGAATGCCTGGAAGCATGAAATAATGGAAATGATGGGCGGCATGGGCATAAACGCCATAGAAAGCCTAAGAGGCAACCGGCTTATGCTCCGTGGTGTAGGCTTAAATGAAAAAGAGCTTGAGATACTGGGCATCAAGCATGCGGGAGAATGAAGCAAATTGCCTTGATATGAAGTTATATATATGCAATTGGGGGTAATATAAATGAATGTATCAGCTCGCAGGCTGGGAAGCCGGGCGTTGAACGATGAAATAAGAAGGGCTGAAGAAGATATAATAATCGAAGACTGCTTTGGTGAACGCTACATCGGGAGCGGTGCCTCATCCATTACAATAACGATAAACGGCACGCCGGGGAATGCCATGGGAGCCTACCTGGACGGGGCAACCATTATAGTAAATGGCAATGCCCAGGATGCTATCGGAGATACTATGAATGACGGTAAGATAATAATACATGGCAATGCCGGTGATGCTCTAGGATATGCCATGCGGGGCGGGAAGATCTATGTGAAGGGTGATGCCGGGTACCGGACCGGCATCCATATGAAGGAGTATAAGGATAAAAGGCCGGTCATAGTAGTAGGCGGAAGCACAGGAAGCTTTCTAGGCGAATATCTCGCCGGTGGGATAATCATAGTTTTGGGTATGGAGTCTGAAGCCTTTCCTGTAGGTGACTTTACGGGGACCGGCATGCATGGCGGCCTGATATTCATAAGGAGCAGCACACCTCCGGCCAAACTACACAAACAGGTGACTGTAAGCCTGGCAGACGACTCGGATATGGGATTTATAAACGAGTACCTGATGGAGTATGCGGATACTTTCGGGCTCAGCATCGATGAAATATTGCGCAAACCCTTTTATCGGCTTGCGCCGAACGCCAAAAATCCATACAAGCAGCTGTACACCATATACTAGGAAGTTAAATTACAATGAGTATAGGAAATTCGTGGCCTGAATCGGATGATATGAATGAGAATAACCGTTTTCAAGTGGATCTATGTGATGATAAAATGAACATAAATGCTTTATCGCTGGAAAAAGGAGGCTGGATGCTTTGAATCATACTGCCAGTGAAGTGCTGGAATTTGTCAGGGAAAACGATGTGAGGTTCATCTGGCTCAACTTCTGCGACCTGTTTGGAGCTCAGAAAAGGATCTCAATAATGGCTGATGAGCTGGAATCTGCATTTGAGCACGGGGTGTCCTTCGACGCTCATGCTGTACAGGGGTTTAAGGATGTCACCCAGTCTGATCTGTTCCTCTATCCGGACCCTTCCACCTTGATGGTCATGCCATGGCGCCCCGGCCCGGGCAGGGTCGTACGTTTTTATTGCGACATAAGGAATCCCGATGGGTCAGTGTTCGCCAATGACAGCCGGTATATCCTGAAACAGGTCACCGGCAAATGCGAAGGCATGGGGTTTGTTTGCAAGATAGGGCCGGAGTGCGAGTTCTACCTTTTCAAGACCAATGAGGATGGCGAACCTACAGATACACCGCTCGACAGGGGAGGATATCTGGATATGCATCCTCTTGATATGGGCGGCGACATACGGCGTGAAATATGCCTTACACTTGATGAAATGGGTATAAAACCTGAGACCTCCCATCATGAACAAGGGCCCGGCCAGAACGAGATCGACTTCAAGTTCAGCGATGCACTCTCAAGCGCGGACAACCTGCAGACATTCAAGGCTGCTGTCAAATCCATAGCTGCCCGAAACGGCCTATACGCTTCCTTTATGCCAAAACCTATACCCGGTGCTCCGGGCAGCGGCATGCATGTCAACATCTCCCTGGCCAAAAACGGGCTGAATGTTTTCAAGGATATCAAGGAAGGCCAATCAAATGCCGCTGAAAGCTTTATTGCTGGTATACTTGCGAGAATACCGGAGATAACCATTTTCCTGAATCCCATCGCCAACTCATATGAGCGTTTCGGAAAATTTGAAGCTCCGGCATATGTTTCATGGTCACACCATAATCGCTCTCAGCTCATAAGGATACCCGCAGCTATCGGAGAAAAGGTAAGGATGGAGCTGCGCTCACCGGATCCCTCGATGAATCCTTATCTTGGGTTTGCACTTATCATAGCTGCGGGTCTGGAGGGGATAGAGAAGGGCATGGTCCTGCCTGCCGCTGCCAATGTGGATTTGTACAAGGCGGATGAAGCCTTGACGAAAACCTTGACACCACTGCCTTTGAGCATGGACGAGGCAGTAAGGCTTGCTGAGGTCAGTGATTTTGTAAAAGGCGTGATCGGTGACGAACTGCATTCCAAGTACATTGCTGCCAAAAAGAAAGAAGCAGGGGATTTCGCAGCTGCTGAAGATAAAATGGTATTTTACAAAAGAAAATATTTCGGAGTAATTTGATTTGTGGCGAAAGGCAGCACGGGTATGGAATACGTTTTGATAGTATCGAATTCAGAAAAAGGGGCGGCATTGATTTCTGAACTGCTTAACCCGGCGTCCGTCTGCCAGATCATTGCTGTCAAATCCTGCGGCGAAGCACGGAGACTCCTGCTGGAACGGGATTTCGATCTGGTGATCATCGATGCTCCGCTAAAGGACGAGACCGGCGAAAGCCTTGCTATGCATGCAGCCTCCAGGGAGATGACACAGGTCATCCTGATTGTAAGGCGGGAATTCTACGAAGCCGTGTCAGCTGTATGCGAAAGAGAAGGGGTACTGACTATTGAAAAGCCGGTCAATAGGTATATTTTCATGTCTGCGCTATCGCTTGCCCGATCAGTCTACAACAGGATGAAAAAGATACAGACCGAAAACGCCCAACTGAAGAAAAGGATAGAAGATATACGCATTGTGGACCGCGCCAAGTGTATACTTATATCCCTGATGAGCATGAGCGAAAAGGAAGCCCACAGGTATATTGAAAAACAGGCGATGGATATGCGCATCACCAAAAGGGCGGTGGCTGAAAGGATTCTAAAAACCTATGAGGATTTATAATTTAGATATTGCCACGTTTCCAAAATGACGGCAAAAACAGCAGCATGATCGGGTAAATCTCTAATCTCCCGACAATCATACATACTGATAATACTAGTTTACTCAACACAGACAGGTCGGCGAAATTCCCCATCGGTCCGACCAAGCCCAGTCCCGGCCCAATATTGTTTAGGGTCGCAGCGACTGCTGTTGTTGATGTGATCAGGTCTTTTCCATCCAGCGAAACCACCAAAACTGACACAGCAAATATTAATATCCAGAAAAAGAAAAACGCCATGATGCCGGACAGGGTTTCTTCATCTACAATACGTCCGTTTATTTTTACTGTTTGTACCGCGCTTGGGTGGTTGATTTTTGCGATTTCCCGCTTAATTATCTTGGCAAGAAGGAGTATACGGATGCATTTAAGACCTCCTCCGGTTGAACCGGCGCTCGCCCCAATAAACATCAAAAGAACCAGAATCAACTGGCTGAACACAGGCCAAATATTAAAGTCAGCGGTTGCATAACCTGTTGTGGTAATAATTGAACTGACCTGAAAAGCGGCATATCGTATCGATTCACCTATGGTGCAGTATACTGTGCCGCTAGTATTAAGTACTATGAGTACTATGGCTGTAAATACTATGCCAAAATAAAAGCGCAGTTCTTCATCCCGCAGGACAGTTTTAAGATTCCTTTTAGAAAGCAAGTAGTATAAGGTAAAGTTAACACCGCATAGAAACATAAAAATAGTGATCACTGTTTCTATATAGACACTGCCATATGCAGCCACACTGGCGTTTTTGCTGGAGAAACCGCCGGTACTTGTTGTTCCGAATGCGTGTATCAAAGCATCGAATAGCGTCATCCCACCTGCCAGCAATAACACTACCTGGATCACTGTCAAAACAATATAGATAGTGTATAGGATCTTTGCTGTCTCGCTGATTTTGGGTACAATCTTGCCGGGTGACGGGCCGGGCGATTCTGCTTTCATAATGTTTATAGTACTGGCATTCACAGATGGCAATATGGCGATCATTAGAATGAGGACTCCCATACCGCCCATCCAGTGAGTGAAACTTCTCCAGAACAAAATGCTTTTTGGTAGTGCTTCAACATTTTTTAAAATACTCGCTCCTGTTGTGCTGAATCCGGATACAGATTCGAAAAGCGCATCGACTACAGAAGGGATCGCACCACTAAGAATAAATGGCAGAGCACCGAAGGCAGAAATATGGATCCACCCCAGCGCTACAATAGCGAAACCGTCGCGTGAGTATAAACGCGATATTGGTGATTTGATGCTTAGTAGTGCAAGCCCAACCACAGCTGTAAGGAGTATGGATACTACAAAAGGTACTGTTGTCGCTTCCTGGTAAATAAAAGCTACCAAAAGGGAGGGCAGCATACAAGCCGCTTCTATGCATAATACTGTGCCGATGCTTTTTGCAATCATTCTGTAATTCATATTTATACACCCGGTTCAACAATGTCATTCAAGTCCGCTAGTTTTTTATCCTTAGCGATAAGGATGACTTTATCGTCAGCTTTGATCACATCGCTTCCATGGGGGATTATGATCTCATTTTTTCTGACGATAGAGGCAACTAAGATACCTTTGACTATTTTCAGGTCCTTAAGCGGTGTGTCAAGGAATTTTGTATGTTCATTAGCTGTAAATTCGATGGCTTCCACCCGACCGTCCATGATCCTGTAAAGGGCATCTATCGGATCACCCATTGCATTTTGTAAGCCGCGGACATATCTTAAAATATGGTTAGCCGTTATTAGCTTGGGGATCACTACACTATTTATCCCCATGTTATTGATCGCAAAAGTATAATTCACCCTGTTGATTTTTGCTATTACTTTTTGAACCCCGTTTTGCTTTGCCATCAAGGCTGCTATGATATTTTCCTCATCTTTGTCAGTTACGGAAATAAACGCCCCCATGCTGGTCAGGTTTTCTGAATGCAGCAGACTTTCGTCAGTACCATCGCCGCATACGATCAAGGCTTTCGGGAGAAGTTCAGTCAACTCAATACAACGTTCGCGATTGATCTCGATAATTTTAACCTTGATATCCATTTCGTCCAGGTATTTGGCAAGGTAATATGCGATCCTGCCTCCACCCATAACCATGACGTTTTTGATCCTTTGCACATGGATGCCTATACGCTTGCAGAACTGTACTACCTTGGAAGGTTGACCAACGATGTACAATGTATCATTTTGCTTGATTACAAAATCACCATTCGGGATGACAACAGTCCCATCCCGAAGCACACCACCGATAAGTATACCTGCGTTGGTCCATTTGGAGATATTATTCAAGCTCATATTGACAATGGACATATCGGGTGTTACCTTCATCTCCATCATCACGACCCGGCCCTTTGAAAAAGTCTCAATGTTCAAGGCCGGAGGAAATTCAATCAACCTGGCGATTTCACTGGCTACTGCCTGCTCAGGATTGATCACCATGTCCAAATCAAGATCAGCTTTCAGTTTATCGAGCTCGTCAGCATACTCCGGGTCCCTGATTCTGGCGATCGTGTGCGCCGCTCCTAGCTTCTTGGCTGTCAGGCAGCATACCATATTCGTTTCGTCACTGGCAGTGGCGGCAATTAAAAGATCGGCTTCCTTTATACCGGCTTCCAACAGTATTTGTGTACTCAGACCATTGCCCTTTATGCACATAACATCCAAATACTCGCCTGCTTTTTTTAACGCCTCCGGATTTTTATCTATTATGGTAACATCATTATTTTCTTTGGAAAGATTTTCAGCCAGGTTATATCCCAGCTTACCATCGCCTATAATGATAATCTTCATATTATCCTCCTAATTATAGTTATCAGCTTTTTTATGTTACCCGTAACTACATGATAAAACCTCTTTGATAAAACCGCAATAGCTTAAACTGATTGTTGGTGGTCAAAAGAGAAGAACGATTCGCAATGCACGGGTTGTGTTCAGGACTATTTAAGCGTTTCTATGTTTTTCTTATTCTGAACAATGAATTGCAGCATCTGGCGGTTTGTTTTGGCCAACTCCTTATACTTATCCAGACTTTCAAAATAGGCAATGCATATCATCTGAATGGAGCAGATCACAAAGAACACTGCCTGTTTCTCCTCCGGGGTCAACTTTCCTACACGGTCATAGCCATTCAGGATCCCTCCGAGTATATCCAGCCACTTTTCATATGCTTCTTCGCTGCCCTCAGACAAGATCCCGGTTGCACAATAGCAAACATCCCACAAGCGTATGTTAACTTCACTCAGATCAAAGCCCCACTGTATATTCTGACGTCTCACGCTTGGCAGCGCCCATTCCGCAACATGCTTGTATAGATCCACTTCGTTGGCTATAATACTGTTTTCAATAGACTTAAGAGCCTAATGCAGCCTTGCTATGCTTTTGCCATATTCTTCAGCATACCTTACGCGTTCTAGGCCAAACCTGTTATGTATTAAAGCCGTATTCAAGCACCACATCAACAGCTCTGCGGCCACCTGCGATTTCCGCAAGGGCATGGTCCAGCCGCCGCTTAATGATGAAGCTTGAAATCGATGAACCCATAACTGACGAAAACAAGCGGTAGAAATGAAAGGTTGAATAATTCGCCCTCTGGGCCAGCTCTTCGACAGTGATATCCGATTTCAGATTCTGTTCTATATAATCCAGTGCTGATTTGATTATTTCAGGATAATGCATGGCGTTCCCTCCCGTTTGGCAGCTTAAGTATACACAAAAAACAGCGCGAAAACATTTCCTGCCCTGCTGTCTTGACTGAGTTTATATTAATATTAATTATAACTTGTGGCAATCGATATAAGGAGTGGGTCCATGGTGGATAAACAACCAGAGGAAGTTATTTATATGTATGACGATGAAGATAGCGAAGATGAATAAGCTATAAGGAAGCACTTTTACTAGCTGTACATTTATGTTACAATAAAACCTAATCGCGCATTTTTCCATTAATAATGGCAATTGTGTTTTAATTAACATGCATAAGGGTATAAACGTACAAATATTGTTATGGACCCATGGACAAGCTCCAATCTATTTTATAAGGTTGTGTGAGGTCACAGTGGACTTAAGGACTGTTATGTTGATGATGGCAACCGGGTCTTTTTTGTATGCAGTTTTGCTGGTAATATTCAATTACAATAAGGACAACCAGCAAAAGGTCCCTTACTGGACTGCAGCGAAATTCCTGCAGGGTGCCGGATCCCTAATGCTATATTATAGGACAAGCGCTTATGACGGCCTGACAGTACTAGCTAATGCGGCACTGCTGTTGGGCTGTGCCTATGAAGCCTGGGCTGTCGGGGTTCTGACCGGCAAGCCGGTCAAACGCCGGCTGCATATATTGGCTTCCATCGGAATTTTAATAATATGTTTGATAACGATGTTTATAGCCAGGCCATATCGTTCAGGACTGGTTTTTCTTGTCCAGAGCTTTTTCTACTTATTGCCTGGTCTCTTCCTATTTCAAAACTCAATTACAAAGCTATCCCTGCAATCGCTTTTAGCCGTATGCTACAGCATAACCGGATCGGTATTCCTGGCAAGCGGTATTTTGTGCTTTGGTTTCCCTGGGCTAGCTTTGAGCCTTGGCGGTGATGTCATATTCAGCCTTATACCCGGTATCAGCTTTTGTGTATTTATGGTAAGCGGGTTTATTCTGCTGATGCTTGCCAAGGAAAGAAGCGACAGGCAGGTGGCTGAGATCCAAAAATCCCTGGAGAAAAGCGAAATTAGGTTCCAGCAAATAGTGGAGACGGCTATTGAAGGCATCTTGATTTTCGATGAGAATTACAGGATAACATTTGCGAATGAGAAGATGGCATCGATCCTGGGGTATACGGTAGAGGAAATGATAGGGGAACCGTATATATCGTTTTTCCCGGAAAGCCAGTTGGATATTTACAGACAACAGGAATCACTTAGAAAGAAAGGCCAAGACTCGGTTTATGAATGTTGCCTAAGAAGAAAGGACGGCCGGATCAACTGGTTTTTAGTGTCAGCAACAGCTATTCTGGATGAAGACGGACAATTCAACGGGTCCTTCGCCATGCTGACCGATATAAATGACAGAAAGGAAATGGAGCTGCTATTAGCAGAATCCAACCGACGGTTGACAGAACTCAGCAATACGGACAGCCTGACGGGAATTGCGAACAGGAGATGTTTTGATGCTGTTCTGGAGCGCGAATATTTCAGGCTGAGGCGTACCAATTCCAAGCTATCGGTTATCTTATTGGATATCGACAATTTCAAGGAATATAATGACTATTACGGACATGTTATGGGCGATGAGTGCCTGCAGCAAATCGGCAGGGTACTGGCTGGTTCAGTGAACCGGTCCGTTGACCTTGCAGCCCGGTATGGTGGAGAAGAGTTTGCCTGCATATTACCCGATACGGACCTTTATCCTGCAGTTAAGATCGCTGAAAGGATCCAGCAAAGGATCCAGGCCTTGAAAATTGAACATAAAAAATCTATCGTTTCTAAGTATGTCACTGCAAGCTTTGGGGTGGCCACGGTTCAGTTTTCACCGGAGGTCTCCCTGGCGGATATTATAGCCATGGCGGATAAGCTGCTATATAGCGCAAAGGTTTCCGGCAAGAACACGATAAAATACGCAGAAATGGGAAGACATGAACAGGCTCGTTTGCAGGAAAATGCGTAAATAGTAGCTGTTACAGCACCACCCTTAGGACAAACTGCTCGTCTTTAGCGATAAACTGGCAGTTACCGTTCAGCTTTTCAGCGACATACTTGATGCTTAGCGTTCCCAGCCCGTGACCGTTGCCTTTAGCCTGAGGGATGTCGTCCACCATTTCGACCTTATGGGCGTATGGGTTCTTAATGGACAAGAGCAGCTTATCATCAAACATTCGCAGATCCAGAGCAATGGTCCTTTTATCCGGGTCCAGATCTGATACCGCATTAATAGCGTTCTCAAGGCCATTGGAAAGGATGGAGGTAAGGTCCACATCTGAAACCGGCAGCCTCGAAGGCACCTGGATCGAGTGGTGTAAGCGGATCCCCTTTTCATTCATTTCATTTCCATATGAAGACAGGATCATATTGACGATCTCATTATCACAGTACTTCTGCATAGCAGTCCTGTCTACAGAAGCAATGACTTCGCGTATATAGCTTTTTGCCTTCTCGGCATCGCCCTGTTCTATAAATGAAATGAAATTGTTCAAAAAATGCCTCATATCATGCCGTAAAAGGGAGACGGCATATTCAGACCGCTTGATTGCCTCGATCTCCTTTTCGGATTGCGCCCTTTTCATCTCCATCAGCCGATTGAGCTGTTCCGCTTCGCATTTTGCCTCGTATTCACTAAAGTACACAACACTGAAAACCAAATAGGCTACGCAAAATACAAAGGGTAGGAACTCGTAAACAGCTTCTGAACCACTGTAAAGCATGTTTGTATATACTGTGGCTATATAATCGAACAGGTAGTAGGCAGCGGGCAGGATGCTGAAAATCAACACAGTCCTGATGGGCTTGGTCAGGATGACTGCCATGGAAGGCGCAAAATAGCGGATGATCAGGACCCCCAATATCACGTTGATCACCGCACGGATGCCATAGGCTATCCATAGCTCACCGGATAGCACCCATGCCAGAAGGCTGAGCCATTTGCTCAACTGGCAGCAAAGGTAAGCAGACAAAACAGCATAAAAACTGGAAAGTACCTTGTGTTTGTAGTACAGGCAGAAGAACAGGACAGAAGGCAGGTGGGTATGGAGGGGATAAAACCATTCAGCGCCTTTCAGACCTAACTTTGAGTAGCAGATATATTGCAGGGCATTGATGCCCAGGCAGAAAAAAAGCAAAATAAAAGTGTTCTTTTTATGAAAAGGAATGCTTAGTACAGCTGCTGATACGAACACTCCAAACAGCAGTATCGTGCTGTTATTCAGCATACCCATCGAAAACTCCAGCACCTTGTTGCCCCCTCTCTATACTCACTCTTGAAACATTGTGGCAAAGTACGCATCCTTGAATGCCTTACCGTATCCCCTGGCAATGGGTATCATTCGACCTGACTTGGTTTTGATTTCGGTACTATTGAAGTAGTCTACATTCGGTAAATAAACAAGGTAGCTCCTGTGGCACTTGAAAAAACCCTTACTGTCAGACAGCCTGGCTTCAAAGGTGTATAGTGGCTGGATTACCTCAACTGTTTTCCCTGATTTCAAATAGAACAATACCCGTTTATTCTGTGCCTCTATGTATTCGATATCATGAAGGTATATCTTCTGGTATCCACCCATGGTTTTTAGGATCAGGTTCTCAGGCTCCTGATGAAAAAAGGCTGCACAATAGTCCATAACTTCTTTCAGTTTTTCGTAAGATACAGGCTTAATGCAGTAATCGGTTGCCTTCACGGAATAGGATTGCAGTGCAAATTCAAGAGAGGAGGTCAAAAATACAATTTTCACTGTCTTGTCCCTGTCGCGCAGTTCCCTGGCTGTATCCATACCGTTTAATAGAGGCATGATAATGTCAAGAAAAATGATATCGTAACGGATGGTGTTGCTTGTCTTAATCAGCGAATCGCCGTTATCAAAGCAGTCTGTTTCAAGCTGAAAGGATGCAGAGGCAGCCCAGCGCTCAAGCATAAAGTTTATATCGTTAAGGCATCTTTCATCATCATCGCATATAGCGATCCTAAGCATCCACATCCCTCTTTATGCATGTAATTATTATGTACCTAATTATGTAATGATGACAGTCTATCAGAAAAACAGCTCATTTACAATGATTCAAGACTTTATTGATATTGATGATGAAGAACTCCCGATGTATAAATTTATGTATTATAATTAAGATGGTCGATTCCCAAATAAATCATACCGGCATTTCAACAACTGATAATCATTTGATCTTTGTTATCGTGTAAGGAAAGCTGGTGATTGTTTTGAAGATGTATGTTGGAGTCACGGACTACGACTGGTTTAGAATATTAAAGCAGGCATATTGCGATGAAGTGAACTTTTGGAAGCCTGGAGGTAATACAAGTTTCAAGGCTCTGGATGAAGGCGACTTGTTTTTGTTCAAACTACATAGTCCGCTAAATTACATAGTAGGTGGCGGTTTGACAGGATATGCAGATTAAGAAGGATAAACAGCTTATTTGATCCTGATCCTCAAATTGGTTGTGTGATTTTATCAATGCCTTTTTATTTTGAAGAGGATGACTGGATCCCTGTTCCAGCCAATTGGAGCAAAAATATCGTCCAAGGTAAAACATACGATACTACAGAATACTATGGACAAATTTTGTATCAGCAATTGCAGAGGGCGTTGAATAAGCAAAGGAATGATTCAAACATACTGAAAGAAAACTCAGCACACAGCAGATACGGCAAAGAGCAAATAATCAAACCAAGAATCGGGCAGGGCGCCTTTAAGGTTCTTATAACTGATGCTTATCATAGAAGATGCGCAATAACCGGTGAGAAAACCCTTCCTGTTTTAGAAGCAGCACATATAAAACCATACAGTCTTGAAAGGGATGGATTAAATCCCATGTTTATATGCCGGCACATGCCTGCTAATCAGAGGTGAGACATTTGTCAAAGTTAAATATCAAGGATAATGCTGATATCTTCAAGTGCCCTGTATGCAGCGGCAATATGGATGTTGTTGACCTTAGAAGCCTTATATGCTTTAACGGACATAACTTTGACATATCCAGGAGCGGTTATGTAAACTTTTTAACAAAACCCGTCAAGACAGAGTATGACAAGGCCTTGTTTCATTCAAGAAGTCTCATCAGCAGGCATGGCTTTTTTGGTCCCCTGATAGAAGCAATAGTTGAGCTGATAGCAGGTAAGGAGCCGGCCGATGCCGGTACGCATAGGAGAATGGTGCTGGATGCAGGCTGCGGCGAGGGCTCGCACCTTGACCAGATAATAGGTGAGCTTGATGCAAGAGCACGGCATGAATATGTGGGCGTCGGGATGGATATTTCCAAGGAAGGCATACAAATCGCCTCCAGGCAGTATCCGAACCGTATCTGGTGTGTGGGCGACCTTACCCATATCCCATTTAATGACGGGAGCTTTGATGTGATATTGAATATCCTGTCCCCGTCCAATTACAAGGAGTTCAGCAGATTGCTTGCAGTCACCGGGATCCTTATTAAAGTCATACCCGGAAGGGATTATCTCAAGGAGATCAGGGAAGCCTTCTTCGACAAAACTGAAAAACAGACTTATTCGAATGAAAGGGTGTACAGCCATTTCTGCAAAAACTTTGAGCTTATAGGCAGCAGGGATGTGCGATACACCACTATGCTCGATGAAGAAATGCTCCGGCACCTTATCAAGATGACCCCCTTGTCCTGGACTGCCACTGACCTGGAAACAGAGCATGCAATTGCTTCATTGAAGGGCGGCATTACAGCCGATTTCACTGTCCTTTACGGTGGAAAGGGTAATTAGGTAACAGTTTGCCTAAAGGATACATACATTAATATATAATGCTATGTATCTTTAGGGGGAGTAATCGTGCTGTCAAATGCTGAGTTTGTTAGACAATCGCTGGGATTGCACTTGTTTTTTGCTCGGATAATGAAGGAGCATTCGCTTTTTCTTGAGCTTGGATTTACACCAAGGGATACAGAGTTCGCCCAGGAGGCAGATGCCTTTCGAAAGGAGTTTGATGTGGTATTAAAGAATGCCGTAAGGCTTTCTGACGGGGTTGTCAGCCCTGTAGTGCTCCGTTCAGGTGAAGTGGTAACTCCTTATACGTTGAATGCGGAAAAGCTGACTTCTTTTTACACGGGAGTCAGGATACCGACCGATATTACGAAGGCGGAAGCCGAGTTGACAGGCGGAGATAAGTGTAAAATCAGTCTTGAGCTTGTAGATAAGGTCTATGCATTAAATCAGAAGGCAATAAAGCTGACTGCGGCTTTGATCAAGTTTAAGGAAAAGATCCTGTCCAATGTCCTGTCCTGCAAAATGTTCACGTTCAATTATCCATTGCTCATCCTCCATATTTTGCGTGAGGCAAAGTTATACCTGTCAAACCTCCAGAGACTGCAGAACAGGGGGGCATTCAATCTGGAAAGGGAGGCTTATGAGCTGGAGTTTTTCTGGAACAGGCAGATGGCAGAGCATGCGAATTTTATCCGGGGTTTGCTTGACCCGACGGAAAATGAGCTGATCAATACTGCAAATGATTTCGGAAATGAATTTGATCAGCTGACCGCTGAGGCCAGGGCAGCTATGGAATCGACTATACCGATAGAAAAGGTCACAGTGGACAGCCTGAGGGCTACGCAGAATCTGCGGGATTTCAAGGCGCAAGGCACTCAGGGATTGCTTGCATGCGAAATCAGATCCATCATAGTGCCTCTGCTGGGTGACCATGTGTTGCGTGAAGCAAATCATTATCTGCGTCTCTTAAGAATGTTTGAAGCAATAAGATAATTAACAGGGATAAGGTTGGTTCAGGCCTGCTGGCAGTTTGCCGACAGGCTGTTTTTATGACTTAGAAATCCAGCCTGAAAACTTATTATTAAATCACTTATCCTATAATCGGTTAATTTTACTATAATGGTGTAAGCGCTTACAATATGCAAAGGAGGAAACGCTGTGACCAAATATGAGCAGCTAAAGGAGATAACAGAAAAATACCTGCAAGCGTTTCTTGGATTTGCAATCAACAAAACCAGTGACTTTGCGGAAGCTGAAGAGCTTGCACAGGAAATCGCATACCAGTGTGTACTCGCAATCGATCAAGGCAATATCCGGGACAATTTTGAGGCGTATATCTGGAGCATTGCACACAACACATACAAAAGATGGTGCAGCAGAAGAAGGCCGTTTTCTCTTGATGATGAAACATATACCTTTACAAGTATCATTGGTAGCGAGGTCCCGGTCATTGACAAGATCGTAAGCGATGATGCGGCAAATAACGTTCGCATGAGCCTTTCCAGGCTAGCCGGTGATTACCGCAAAGTACTCGTCTGCTTTTATTACGATGAAATGTCTATATGTGAAATCGCGCATAAGCTTAAGATGTCCGAAGGTATGGTGAAGTTTTACCTTCGGGCAGGAAAGCAAAAGCTGAAGGAGGTATTTAGCATGGATCGAATCGGAGAAAAGAGCGTCAATCCGTCTGAATTCTCGATCTATAAATCAGCCATCGATTTTTCCAGGGTGAATGTCTGGGAACTGTTTAAACGCAAGCTGCCGTGCCAGATAGCGATCATATGCCATAATAAAGCCCGGACTATCAGTGAAATCTCCCTGGAAACGGGCACTCCTGCCGTTTACATTGAGGATGAGGTCAATTTGCTATGTGATGCGGGCGTTATGGTCAGCCCGGCGAAGAACAAATATCGCACTAATTTCCATATATTACAGAAAAGCACTTTCGCCCAGGTGAAAGAGCAATTCATGGAGCTATATAAGGCCTATACCCCGTATGTGCTCAAGGCGTATGAAAAATATCTGCCGCAGCTTAAAAGATGTGATGTTTTCAGGTTTGATGCGGCTGACAACCAGTGGGCATGGTTCTTTGCGCAGAATGTTTTTGATTTCGATTATGAAGGGCATGAGCTTGCTGCTGATGATTATCCTCAGATACTATCCTGTGGATCAAAGGCTTTTATATTTGCCGAGGAATCGGCAGGCTCACCCTGGGCAAGGGGCCAGACCCCGACATATATTGACAAATGTACGGTATACCCCTGTGATGTTGTGGCATTTGGAGAACCGTGCCGGCAGAAAGAACTGCGGGATAAACGCAAGGCCAAGGCATTGTATGATGTTTACAGCGACACCATCAAGGACGAGGATAAGGAAGTGTATGCTGAGCTTATCAAGCAGGGATATGTAATAGTGCGTAACAGAAAGCTTTTTTGCAATGTTGCGGTCTCAACGGCGAAAAGCCGTCAATTGTTCGGTGAAATAAATGAAAAGCTTTCAGGTGTACTGAAAAGCCTATGTGGACCTGTACGCGAAAATATCTCAAGGATCGTAAAGGCGACCATCCCGGAACAGTTGCGGAGCTTTTCCAAAGGGTATACCGAAACATGGATCTCATTCTTTGCAGGTGTATACCTGCTCGAAGCCCTGTACAACCACGGAATGATTACCATACCTGAGAAGGATGACGTGACACCGGTCGCCTGCTGGATATATGAAAAATAACATAATAACAGTAAAGGCAAATAGCGCGACCTATTTGCCTTTAACTATTTGCTGTACAGCCAGCACTAAAAACATAAAGTGCGAAGAGCCGCCTCCCAGTACATATTCCGTCTGCTGCCACAGGAAGGGGAACTCCAGCAGCTCTGGAAAGTCGGGGCGTATGAGGGCAGTGCCGGAAATCACCCCACCGGGAATATATGACCAGTCAGCGCGGTTCAGCCCATAGCCTATGGTTGCTGATTTGGCGCCGATCCCCGAAGCAAAGGACATGGTGTTGGAACCAGGATGGCATCCCAGGATGAAATTCAGCGAATTGAATATAAGCTCAGGGTCAAAAATATATGGATAGGCCTTGTGCAGGAAGTAATACTCAAAGCCCAGGCGCTGGATTTGCCAGCCTGCTCCCCATATATGGGGGCGATAGGGTATCCCGTAAGGCGTTTCAGCGCTCTGCTGCACTAACCGTGTTTTCAGCGCCGGCAAGGCATCCCGAATAGCTTTGGATAAAGCGGCATCATTCACTGCCTTTTCTGCCCGGACTATAAACCAGCCTACCCTGTCAATATTGCCTGCTATAAATTCGGTCTCCTTCAGCAGGTAGTCTTTATATTTCTGCTCGCCGGTGGTCAGAAGCAGCTCTGTGGCTGCATGCAGCTTTGCCGCCCTGGCACGATCAGTCCCGTCGGTACCGTCAAAAATCTCACGGGCGGCCTGCAAGGCCTGATTGCTCAATGGATCATTGAAGCCCTTGAGCGCTCGGGCGGCAGTGGCCAGGTGGGCAGCCGTGGTAAGCTCCCGCGGCGGATTATCTTCAGTGAACACCCACCGGTCGTCAGCATTGCCCTTAATACCGTCCGTTATAGTGGCACTATCGCCTAAGTGAACATATTGCCTCAGGCTGCTTTCGATAATGCCCCGGTAAAGCCGTCCCAGAGCCTGATATGCACTTACTACGGACAGGACGCCGTGCTCTATCTGCTGAAGGATGTCGTTTTTACCGTCCGGCTGGTGGATCTCGGTTATACGCCTGTCCTGATCTATTGTTGTCACATCATACCAGACATTGAAGGTTTCGTATGCCAGGGCCAGTATGTAAAATTCAGCGGACTGGGATTCCACACGGATGTCAAAATCGCCGGCATCGTGCCAGCCACCGACATTCAGCCCCGGAACCACATCGCCAGGCTTGTATTTGGTTAGCGTGGATGTTCCTTGCCTGTATCCGTCGAAATGCAAATAATCCGTAGGAGCCATCCGGGCATCGTCATCATGACAAAGGCCATGCCATACCCGGTATTTTTCACTGACCCGCATATGGCACATCTGTACGGGGAGGAAGTACTCCAGGACCGGCTGCCATACACCCCGGTCATATACATCGCCGGCTATTCGAAAGATAGCCGACTCTGACGAACCATAACGGACCTTGTACAGGCCTTCGTCTTTTATATTTGTGAAATCGAATTTCAAGTAGTTGTAGCGAAGGAACTGCCCCCATACCTGCGCGGTACCTGACCAGACTTCCTGCTCGCCGGTCTCCGTTATTTTGACGAGAATTGCTCTTTCGTTCCTGCTGTCCCGCTTGTCCAGCTCAATAACAGCCGTTTTCCTTTGATTCGGATGGTACCCCACCTGGGATGTCTGGATTACCGGAGAATAGATCCAGTCTTCAACTACATTAGGGGTGACGACCCACTCAACAGCGTTTTTGGTCGCTCCTGCAGGCACTTCGCTGCTGATTACAAACCAGCCGTTGTTGTGGTTCATGCGCCCGTCATAGAGCTTAAGGTCCGTTCCCTTGCTTTCTATGGTCAGACGGCAGTACGGGTCGTCGGGCCGTACAGTAAAGCGCCTGCCGACAGCATATGGCTCGGCTATTATGTCGTCAGCGATGATTGGGCTGTATTCCTTGTTGTCGCCGGAGAGCCGTTTCATATCAGCTCTAGCGTCGGGCAGGCTGAAATTACCCGTGTGCAGATAGTTGGGCTTCTGCTTAAGGACAGGCCCGTTGGGCTGGGGAGGGAAGATGCCTTGCTTGTTGTCCATGATCCAGGGCTTGCCGAAGAGCACACCCGGAAACAGCTCCAGGTTGAAGCACAGCTTGCCTGCGAACCTGTCAGGCACCGGTCTGTCCAGGTCAACACTAATCCTAAGCGACCTGCCTTCGCCTTTGACTGAGACCGTGTAGCTGAATTCAAAATCCGGATAGATCATCGGGTTGAAACCATTTAAATGCCTGGCTCGATCCGGGTAGCTGAGAGTAGTGGTGATGGTGTTAGTCTCCGTATCCAGCTCTCGCTTGCCGGGCTTTGGCACGGGTTGCCACTGCCCGGGCGTCTGCTCAAAGCGCAAATCACCGTTGGAAGCGACACGGTTGCCATGCATGATGATGCTTATGCCGGATTGGTGGCCTTCCGGGTAAATATCGTCAAAGGCCATCACATCCACGCCCATGCATTGGAAATAACCACTGGTGTTCAATTTGAACCCCTGGTTCCGGCAGGGGGTGTTATCCTTTGTTCTATCCATGTTAATTTACTCCTATCCTTTTAAGCTACTAATATACTATATAAGACAAATGCAACAATCAACCATAATATCTATCACATCAAGTTTTGATTGTAATTTTCCGGCTAATTATATACAATTGTAACATATTATATTAGTCGCAATATGTCCAAAGGCAGCATTTTGGATCGCAATCGATTCATTAAGAGAGGAAGTCTGCATGAAGGAACTACTACTAAAGCGAAAAACCAAGTTTATACTGTACCTTGTTGCAACCTTTATGTTCATCATTGAACATTTTGCTCAAATGGCAATGGCAGCCCTTATACTGGGCGCTATCCAGAAAGCGGATATCAATTATTATAGAAATATAGTAATCGTCACAATCATCTTTATCTTGTATTCACCATTGAACTTTTTGATCTCAAGGCTGCTCAGGATCCGTTATATGAGGGATACGATCCTGGATGTCAGGAAGCTAGCCTTTGATAAGATCATCAATATGCCCTTCAAGCAGTTTTCGCAAAAATCCAAGGAAATCTACATATCCAATTTGATAAACGACATCAATACCTTTGAGAGCAAGTTTTTTATCAGCCTGCTCAATTTTTTGATCAACATCGGGATGTTTGTATTTTCCCTGATGATCCTGATCGTGCTGGACTACAAGCTGGCAGCCGGGATGCTGGTATTCTCAGTCCTTCTATACATTCTGGCCAGCTTCTTTTCAAAGAAGTCCGTTTCCCTGGAACAGGAGATTTCTACTGCCAATGAGGCATTTACAACGGATATGGCCAATACCTTCGCTGGGCTTGAGATATTAAAGCTGAACAATATAGAAGACAAATTCCTGATCAAAAGCATAGGCACCATCAGCTGGGTGGAAAAAAGGAAGTTTGCGGCCAATGTATTTACAGACATGCAGCGGGATGTAATAAGGATCCTGGCCTTCGTGGTTTCGGTGATCGTCCTGATATACTTGGGTCCGCAAATGCAGCAAGGCCTTACGTTGGGGATGGCTGGGTTTATTTTCTCGCTTTGCAGCTCCATAAGCAATTATCTGATCAGCGCTTTCCCCATGTGGAATCAGATGAAGGCCTCCGTCAGCATATATGAAAAGATAGCAAAACCAGAAGAGTACAGGGTCAATATCGGCAGAGGTAGCAAGCCCTTTATACTCAACGAAAAGATCGAGGTATCTAATTTGAGTTTCGCCTTTGGCAACAAGCAGGTGATCAAAAACGCTTCCTTTGTTATTGAGAAAGGGAAGAAATACCTGATCAAAGGGGTAAGCGGAGCAGGAAAGACGACTCTGATGAACCTGCTGGCTATGGTCTATGATGATTTTGAGGGGAGCATTACAGTGGATGGGATAGATTACAGGGACATAGAGGAAAAATCGTTCCACGACAAAGTCGCCTTTATCTATCAGGACGTATTTTTGTTCGAGGACACGATAAAGAACAATATAACCTTGTATAAGGATATCCCCATGGAGCAAATCGAGTATGCTGTTAAGGTAAGCGGCCTGGAATCACTTTTAGAGGAAAGAAAAGAGGGCTTGAACGAGAGGCTGGCCGAAAACGGGAAGAACCTGTCAGGCGGACAACGTCAAAGGATATCAATAGCCAGGGCTATTGCCAAAAATACAGAGCTCCTCTTTGTCGACGAAGGTACATCCAGTCTGAATGAAGAACTGGGCAGGGAAATTGAAAGGGTATTCCTGGAACTGGACAATACGGTCATTGCTATCAGTCATCGGTACTATGAAGGTGTTACTGAGAACTATGACTATGTGATCGAAATAAAGAATGGGGAGGTCAATTGCTTTCCTGCCAGGGACTATTTTGATGAGGTGATCACATGCTGAAGAAATACGCAAGAGTTATCCCCTATTTGCTGTTGGCAATTATTGTATCCTCGGTTTTCACTATTTTCTTTGGCTATGTGACTCTCCGCATGATGAAGCTGCTGGACCTGGTGCTGGATGGTAAGATCGACCTCATGAAACAGACTGCACCCTCTATAATACTCATGGCAGCGCTCCTTGTGCCCCTTGGCATACTCACCACCGTTACCGCCAATCATTATAAAAAGGTAGCGAACGTCGCGCTCAAAAGGTACTATGTAGCGAAGGTGTTTGGTAAGAATATTGCTGAATTCCAGAAGGAGAACAATGCCAGGTACCTGTCTGCCCTGACCAATGATTTCAACACCCTGGAGCTGAATTTGATCCACAGCATTTATCTTGTATGCGATGGGGTGGTCAACTTCGTTGTAGGCATCTGGCTGCTGACAACGGTTGACCCGAGGATGATCCTGCTGGCCTTCGTTATCATAATTATAAACCTGCTTATTTCAATATTCACCAGCAAGCCAACTAACCGGGCATACAAGGAACGCAGCGATATGTTTGAAGGCTATACCTCGTATATTAAGGAGGTCCTGTCGGCATTCCATATCGTGAAGAATTATAATCTTCAGGGGAAGGTCACTGAGGACTATTACAGGAAGAGCGAGGCTATCCAGCAGAAAGGCTTTATAATCGAACGCATGCTCTCATTTGTTTTCAGTATCCAGCATTTTTTCATCAATGGGTCAATGTATGGGGTCGTCTGCTTTGTTGGTTATTACGCTGTACTGAAGAAGGTTACAGCCGGTGGCCTGCTGCTGGTGGTAGAGGGCATCCAAAGGATGATGTTCCCAATATTCAATATAAGTGAAAACCTGCCTAAGCTGTTTACGACATCAGACCTGATAAAGAAGATAGAAAAAACCCTGGAGAATTCCTATAAGTATGAAGAAACCGTCGATCTGCCGGAATTCAAGCATGAAATCGAGTTCCAGAACGTTGAGTTCCATTATGAGGATGATGACCAGCTTATACTGTCTGATATCAACCTCAAGCTGAAAAAGAACGGAAAGTACCTGATCGTCGGGCCCAGCGGAGGCGGCAAGACAACACTTTTGAAGCTTATACGCAAATACTTCAACCCTACCGCAGGGAGGATCCTGATAGACGGGCATGATCTGAAGGATGTTAAGCGCGACCAGTACTACGAGCTCATTGCGAATATCGAACAGCAGGTGTTCATTTTTGAGGATACCATCAGAAACAATATCACCTTATACAAGGATTATTCCGAAGAGGAGATAAATAAGGCCATTGAAGCTGCGGGGCTTGCCGGCTTTGTAGAAAGCCAGCCGGAGGGGCTGGATACCATGATCTATGACAACGGCAAGAACATCTCCGGTGGTGAAAGGAGCAGGATCGTAATAGCCAGGGCTCTGCTCAGCAAGGCGAGCATCCTGCTTATGGATGAAGCCTTTGCCTCACTGGATATGGAACGCGCTAAAGAAATCGAGAAAACCATATTGGGGCTAAAGGACCTGACAGTCATCAATGTGAGTCATGTCATTTTCAAGGATACAAGAGAGCTTTACGATCAGGTGATCACGATCAGGAAAACGGTTTGCTGATCGCTAAATAAAGCTTTCAGTTCCCTCGATATGGGTATAGCTTCATATCGGGGGATTTTTTTGAAGCTGTTTCAAAATCCTTTTCATATTAAACGAAAAATATATTAAAATATTGACTCCGGTCAATTGTTTTTCAGGAAACCTATGCTAAAATGCAGCTAAAAGGCAAATAATCTGACTAGCTGACATATAAGGGAGATGTGCATTTGTTTGTCCTGAAACACAGAAATATGATCACTATAATTAACGGCATCCTGATAGCTGCTGCATTTTTCAGCAAATGGATAACGGGCAATATGTCAATTTTTGCATGGCTCATGGCAACAGCTTCCGTATTGGGTGTTTTACCCATTGCCATCCAGGCTTATCAAGCCCTGCGTGTCAAGGTGATCAGCATTGATGTGCTGGTCACACTGGCGGTCTTAGGCGCCTTTGCGATCAGGAACTTTGAAGAATCAGCGGTCGTCACCTTCCTGTTCCTGTTCGGCGCATATCTGGAGCAGCGCACACTGAACAAGACCCGTACAGCAATAAAAGAACTGACGGAAATGGCGCCGGAAAGTGCATTGAAGCATATGGATGACGGAGGATTCGTAGAAGTAGATGTGGACGAGGTTGAAGTAGGCGATGTCCTGCTGGTGAAAACTGGGGCAAAGGTCCCGGTCGACGGGACAGTCATAAGCGGGGAAGGCAGCGTTAATGAAGCCAACATTACAGGCGAGTCCATCCCGGTTGCCAAGGCAAAGGGCTCAAAAGTGTTCGCGGGCACTATCCTGGACAATGGGACCATACAGATCGTCGCAGACCGGGTAGGTGAAGACACAACATTCGGGAAAATAATCGAGCTGGTGGAGGAAGCCCAGGACTCTAAATCAGAAGCAGAGCGCTTCATAGACAGGTTCTCCAAATACTATACCCCCGTAGTCCTTGTGCTGGCCTTTACAGTATGGCTGATCTGGCGGGATATAGAGCTGGCGATCACCATCCTGGTCCTGGGATGTCCGGGAGCCCTGGTCATAGGTGTTCCCGTATCCAACGTGGCAGGTATAGGTAATGGCGCCCGAAATGGCGTACTGCTGAAGGGCAGCGAGGTGATCCGGGACTTAAGCAGGCTGGATACGATAGTATTTGATAAGACAGGTACACTGACTGTTGGAAAACCCTCGGTAGCTGAAAGAATATATTATGGCGGCGATATAGAAGAAGCCCTTGAATTACTCGCAAGCGTTGAGCGTGAATCGGACCATCCCCTGGCAAAGGCGGTGCTGGAGGAAATCGGCGATAGGGCGTTTTACCCGGTAGATGGTACGGAAGTAGTAAAAGGGGAGGGGATCATTGCTAAAGTCAGGGGCCACAGGGTAGTTGTCGGCAACTTCGCCTTGATGGAAAGGGAAAAGGTCGGGCTGGATGAAAAGGCAAGGACCGATGCGGCTCGTTTGGAAGGAAACGGGAACTCCCTTGTATTCACTGCTGTCGATGGGGAACTTAAGATCCTGATGGGCATTCGTGACCAGATACGCACCGGGGTCAAAGAGGACCTGTTTAGACTCAGGAAATTGGGAGTAAGAAATCTTATAATGCTGTCTGGCGACAACCAAGGTACTGTTGACCTGGTAAGCCATGAGCTAAGCCTGACTGAAGCTTATGGTAATATGCTGCCTGAGGACAAGTCAGCCTTTATCAAGAAGCTGATAGAGGGAGGCCGTATAGTCGCTTTTGTAGGGGATGGAATAAATGACAGCCCCTCGCTGGCCTTGGCGAACATCGGCATTGCCATGGGAGGCGGGACTGATGTCGCCATTGAAACATCAGATGTGGTATTGATGAATTCAGACTTCAGCCGCTTGCCCCATGCCCTTGGCCTGGCAAAGGCTACGGCTCGGAATATGAAACAAAATATTGTGATTGCAGTAGGGGTGGTCTTGATCCTGCTGGCTGGTGTTATATTCGGCGAATGGATGAATATGTCGATTGGAATGCTGGTGCATGAGGGCAGCATCCTGGCAGTCATCCTAAACGGCATGAGGTTATTGCGGTACATGCTGCGAAAGGATACGATACAGGAAAAGGGGACGAAATGAAGAAATAGCAATGAGAGATCAAGTAAATCACTGAGAGGAGAATAAGAGTGAAATCAGCAACCATCCAACTGGAAACCCTGGTATGCCCGTCCTGCATGCTGAAGATAGAAGGGGCACTAAAGGGACTAAACGGTGTTGAACGGGATACAGTGAAGGTCCTGTTCAACTCAAGCAAGGCAAAACTGGATTTTGACGAAGAGAAGATTACGCTTGCAGAAATTGAAGGGGCGATCACCAGGCTGGGATACGGCGTTGTCAAGTCCACGGTCAAGTGATCAGGTATTATGTCAAGCCCGGATTTCGTGAAAAAGGGATCGGGAGAGCAATGGTTGAGTTCGCCGGGGAATGGGCGCTCAAGCAAGGATGCTCTGAGCTTGCTTCAGACTGTGAGCTGAACAACTCAGCCAGCAAGGCATTTCATAAAAAAGTAGGCTTTAAAGAAGCGAACAGGCTGATATGCTTTAATGAACCTGCTTGAGATACAACATTACTAAAAATAAGCAGGGCTACCTGTGTTGACAGCCTGCCTGAAATCTGGTATTTTCGTTATGTACGGTGAGTATACAACTTGTATACAAGTTGTATACTATATTAGAAAGGTGGCTGTAATTGCTATGCTCACAGAAAATAACAGGCGGGTAGGATTAAGCAGCTTTGCATTTCGTTATAATATCGGTTTTGCAGATTTCAGGCCTCCTGTACCCATGACTGCCCTTAAATTTTTGCATGAAGCGAAGAGCCTGGGCTTCAACTGTGTTCAGCTGTGTGAGAATCTTGGATATGCAAAGCTCAGCGATAAGGAGCTATCAGTACTGGCTGATACGGCAAAAGAGCTGGGTATTGTTGTGGAAGTAGGCATGAGGGGCATTTCGGATGTTTCCCTGGCCAGGCATCTTGATATAGCCGAGCTTATGTCATCAGACCTGCTTCGGATAGTGCTGGCTGAAAGCGACGATTATTTAAAAGATCCGAAAGGCTTTAAAGAGAAAACAGCCAGGATGATTGATATGGTATTGCCCCGGTGCAGGCAGAGCAACATCAGGATCGGCATAGAAAATCATTTTGACCTTCCTACTAAAGACCTGGTTGATTTGGTGGATATGATCAAAGACCCAAACGTTGGGCTCATTTACGATACTACCAACGGAATCGGTTTCATCGAGAAGCCACTGGAGACTCTGGAACTGATGAAGCACAAGCTCTTTTCCATACATCTTAAGGATTATACTATAAAGAAGGTGGAGGCAGGCTACTTTATGACCGGCGCAGTGCTGGGCGAAGGTCTGCTTAATGCTGTGCATGTCCTGGATACTATAAGAACGCTCGGGTCCGATATTTCAATCATCATGGAAATGACCGTGAAAAGGCAGGCCCATCACTCAGTAGACGAAGTGCTTGTATGGGAGAGGGAATCTATCAAAAGGAGCGCAGATTACTTGTTTAACCTGATCTAAGACGTCAGGTACCAACCAAAGTAAAAATAATAAGTGAACCCGAACGAAGGCTATCACTAACCTGGTCATCAGAGAAATGGTGATCTTAAAATGAGTATTTGCAAGGAGGACTTTATTTGGCAGAGGTTAATTACCAAAACCTGAGAGAAAAAGCTTATGCAATTATAAAAGAAAAAATAGTCAACTGCGAATTTCTGCCCGGCACCCCGCTGTCTGAGAGCAAGCTGATATCGGAGATTGGAGCCAGCCGTACCCCTATCCGTGAAGCTTTGAACAGGCTTGAGCATGAGAACCTGGTCAGGATCTATCCCCAAAGGGGAGTTTTTGTTACGGATGTCTCCGTAAAGGATGTCATAAATATTTACACAGTCCGTGAAGTCGTAGAACCTCTTGCGGCAAGGCTTGCAGCTCCCCATATCGACCTTGATGCTTTAAGGTACTATTATGAAATTTTCAGTGATGATGGGGCTGTGTACAGCTTGACCGACCATTTCAGGATCGATAGGGGATTCCATTCCTTGATCGCCAATTCAACGGACAATGATTATCTGGCCAAGATCCTCCTCGGCCTGTATGATCAGAACAGCAGGACCAGGATCCTCTCAAAAATAAGGGTGAAAGAGCGCCAGCAGGAAGCAAGGTTGGAGCATCTGGAGATAGCAAGATGCCTGATGGAAAGAGATGCGGATAAAGCCGAGGAAGCCATGAGAAAGCATATAATTAACGGGCGCAATACAGCCCTGAAAATCACCACTTAGAAAAATAACCACATTGTTTATTGACGGAGTCTGGTTAAACCAATAAAATAATAGGTGGGATTCGGCAGGGAAGATAGCCAAATAGAAGCGGGCGGGTTTGCTGTTGCCATGCAAGTCTATGTTATGACAGTCAAGCTGTATGCCCCCTGGGTTCACAGCCTCAAAGAAAAAAGATCGATAGTAAAAGGGCTTCAGAGTAGGCTTCGCAACACATACAATGTGTCTGTCATCGAGAGCGGTGCGCAAGACATCTATCAGACGATCGTTCTGTCGATTGCTTACCTGGCAGACAACAAGTCTATTGCAGACAGCATACACGAGAGCATTTGCAGCTTTATTGAAAGCAATACAGATGCGGAGATCATGGGGATCCAGGTCGAGGCTTGCCTTTTCTGATACTTGATATTATCAGAATATTGTGGCAACATTATACTATATGTAATCCGATGCCTGGCTGCGTTTTTTCTAAGCTTTAGTAAAGTTGGTAAACGGAGGAGTGAAGCCATTTTGACCAAGCAGCGCAATGAGGATAAGGGGACCAGGAATAATAGTGAGTTTTTGCGCGCTTTGGCTTACTTCTCCCATATTGGAGTGACCATGGCGGCATCAGTGGTGATTGGAGTCCTGCTCGGCAAATTTCTGGATGACATGCTGGGCACAACGCCCTGGCTGCTGCTTGTATTTTCCTTATGTGGAGCCGGAGCTGCGATCAAGGTGATGTTCGACGCCTCGCAGGGCAAAAAATAGCCGGCCTTAATATTCATGGAGATAAGAGGTATTATGAAGCTATCGGGATTAGCAAGGCGAATGATTATCACAATACTCATCATATCATTGATATGTGTCCTGGGTTCTGTTGTCTATTACCGCTCTATGGCGTCCATTCCCTTTGTCCTGGGCGTGCTGGTAGGTTCAGCCGTCAGCATTGTAAAGGTTTTTCTACTGGAACGTACTGTTGATAAAGCGATAACAATGGATATAGGCAAGGCCGGGGGCTATGTTAGCTTGCAGCACGTGTTGAGGCTCCTGTTTTCCGGTGCCGCGCTTTATATGGGTGCAGTTGTTCCCCATATCAGCCTGTGGGGTGTAGCAGCTGGGATCCTGGCTTTCCAGCTCGCTGTGTACAATATTAAGTTTTTTTAAGTCAAACCGTTAAGACAACCGGGTACAATAAAGAGGTGGTGGTCATATAGTGGGCTTGAACATAGATAATCTATGGGTCATCAATGTAGCAGGGATCGAGATATGGATAACAGAAACAATATTCTATACATGGATTATCATGTTGTTTCTTATTGTGAT
>JAKORJ010000013.1 GCA_029777885.1 Bacillota bacterium
AGACGATGGGCAAAAATACGCAGATGGTCGTCAGGGTCGAGGCAGTGATAGCGCCCGCTACCTCCTTCGCCCCCTTGATGGCGGCCTGTGCGGCAGACATGCCTTCGTTCCTGAGCCTGTAGATATTTTCAATAACTACTATGCTGTTGTCCACCAGCATGCCCACGCCAAGCGCCAGGCCAGAAAGGGAAATCACGTTTATAGTCACATTCGTGAAGTACATAAGAGCAACTGCAAACATCAGGCTTATGGGTATGCTGAAGGCGATAACTATGGTCGGCATTGCATCCCGCAGGAAGAGGATCAGTATGAGTATGGCCAGGGCCCCGCCTATGAGCAGATTTTCTATTACGCTGCCCGTGATCATACCGATATAGTCGCCTTGGTCCATCAACGGACGGATGCTCAGGCCTTCATAGTCAGCCTGGAGCCTCTTTATCTCCTTGTTGATCGCCTCAGCCACCTTGGCCGTGGATGCCGTGCTTTGCTTCTGGAATGACAGCACTATCCCGTCATTGCCGTTGACCTTGGCATACATCTCCTCTGAATTGTCCGTCATTTCAATGCTTGCAATGTCAGAGAGCCTGATATCCCCTATAGGATCGATGTTGAAGATCACCATGGCCTCGATCTCTTTTGCAGATTTGAAGGCATCCCCGACCTTGACCAGGTGCTGGCTGCCCCCCTCCTTGATATAGCCCGCAGGCATGCTGAAGTTTTGGGCAGCCAATATGTTTTTGATAAGGTCCTGGGTCAGTATCTTGTTAAGATCTGCACCGGCCAGGGCTTCGGCCCTTGCCTTTTCAAACTCGCTGAGGCCTTCCTTGAGCTCTGACTCGCCCTTTTCAAGCTGGAGCTGGGCTTTGGCAAGCTCCACGGCCATGGTTATCTTGCCGGATTCAAGCTTCTCATAGGCTTCGGTCGCCTCCTTCAGCCCGCTTTCAAGTTGGGGTTTCATGGCTGAAAAGACCATTTGCCGTATATTTATATTCTGAAGCTCCACATCGATCGCCGCGATCCTGGCCGGGGCATCCTCAGCCTGCTTTTTCAGGGCTGCCATCTCAGACTGGGACAGGCCCTTCAGCTCTTCAGGCAGCATATGTGAAACCTGGCTCATTATCGCCTGGTACATTTCCGGTGTCAGGTTTTCGATACCTAAGGGGAACAACTGGTCAAAAAGCTGGTTCAACTCCGCCAGCTGGGACAAGCCTGCCCTCTCCTGCTCAAAGGCGGCTTTCTGGGCATCCAGCAGGGCGCCTTCTGCCAGCAGGGCGTTTAAGTTGGCAATCGCACTGCTGAGCTCAGCACTGGCCTTGGCAAGCTCGGCCTGCTTGCCCGGGGTTTCCTTCTCAAGGGCTTCCCGGCCCTTTGAAATTTCCTTCTGGGCATCATCCAGGGCCTTGCGGTTTTCATCCAGCTTTTTCTCGAGCTCTGCCCTGACCCTTTCGTTAAGGTCTGCTATTTTATCGCTGTTCAGGATGATTTCAAGCTGCTTTTCAATAAGCCCTGAGGCGCTGACCGAGGCAACGCCGTCCAACCTCTCCAATGAAGGTATCACGATATCTTTGGTGAAACCTGATAGCTCTGCTGTATCCATACCTTCCCGGTCAACACTGGCAACAACGATGGGGATCATGTCCGGGCTGATCTTTAGCAGGATCGGAGTGCCGACCTCATCGGCAAGCTGGCCCTTGACCAGGTCTATCTTGCCGGACAGGTCTATCATCGCACTGTCCATATTGGTGTCCTGGACATATTCAAGTATTATCACGCTGGAATTTTCACTGGATATGGAACTGATATTCTTAAGCCCGCTGGAGGTACCAAGCACCGCCTCCATGGGCCTTGTCACGGTCTGCTCGACCTTTTCAGGGCTGGCCCCGGGATATGAAGTTATGACTACGATATAGGGCAGCTCCATTGAAGGCAGCAGGTCCGTTGTCATGTTTATGAACGAAATCACACCAAGCACTATTATGAGTATTACTGCAACGACCACTGTATATGGCCTTCTTACGCTGTATTCTGCAAGCATAGCGGTCCTCCCGTCACATATGTGAACTTGTGCGCTTACCCGACCGACCGTTCGGTCGGGTCAATGCAAAAAATATAATAGCACTGTTTTTGATGTATGTAAAGAGAAATGCCGGAGACTCGTGCCTGATTCACCTTTATTAGGCATAGTAAAGCAGGCTGACCCGGTATGCTCGGCTTTGACTTGCCCTCGTCAAAGCACTCAAGCTTTTTCTTCATGATCCGGCCAGCCTGCTTCTTAAGGAGGGCTATTGTAAATTGTTTAGAATTTTTTGAACCTGTCGCCCGAAACTCCACAGATGCTGCATTTTTCGGGAACAGCTTTTTCAATATTGCCGCAGACCGGGCATAGGTAATAGAAGACCTCATCTGTCTGGTCAAGGTTTTCCAGGGCTTCCTTGTAAAGCTTCGCATGGACCTCTTCTGCCTTCATTGCATATGTAAAAGCTGTTAGTGCGGCTTTGTTGCCTGAGGCTTCCGCTTCCTTCACAAACTCGGGATACATCTCCTTGTATTCATAGGTTTCACCTGCAATTCCATCTTGCAGATTATCAGCGGTCGTGCCTACTTTCCCAGCCAACTCATAGAGCTTCATGGCATGCAGGGTTTCAGCCTCGGCAGCAGCCCTGAAGAGCTTCGCCGCATTGAGCTTACCTTCCTTTTCGGCCTTCTTTGCATAGGCCAGATACTTCCTGTTTGCCTGGGACTCCCCGGCAAAGGCAGTCATCAGGTTTTTAAGGGTTTGGTTTTCGTTCATAAA
The DNA here is from genome assembly GCA_029777885.1 of Bacillota bacterium. Lineage (GTDB taxonomy): Bacteria > Bacillota > Clostridia > Caldicoprobacterales > DTU083 > JAKORJ01. Next base: position 2,795 of record JAKORJ010000013.1, read on the forward strand.
GCATTCCTCCTCAATATATAAGTTTTATGCTTATGCATCGATCATGACTGCAAAGCCATCAGTATCTATATATAAACTAAAGCAGCTATGGATAACATTTAAATTCTGAATAGCCAGGTACTATTGTGTTTTTATATCCATGATTTGTGTTAATATAAAGCTAAAGTCTAATTATGGATTCATGAAAGGGTGTGCAAATACTATGGGTTTTTCGAATAAAACCGTGATCATAACAGGAGCCGCAAACGGGATAGGCAAGGGTATCGCCCTGCTATATGCTGAAAAAGGGGCAAATGTAGTCATTGCAGATATCGATATAGAAGCAGGAACGCAAACGGCTTCCCTTATCAAGGAAAATGGCGATCAAGTGCTTTTCGTACATACGGACGTGAGACTTGAATCTGACATCATCCGGCTTATGGAAACGGCCTTTCAGGCGTACGGCCGCATTGAC
>JAKORJ010000115.1 GCA_029777885.1 Bacillota bacterium
GCAGCCCTTTGAGCCGAAGACCTCCACCCTTTGGTCATACCCATAGGCTGCCCTCCGGCTGTTGTCGATCACTCCGATGGCGCCGTTTTCGAATCTCAAGGTGATGACCGCCGTATCCACATCACCGGCCTTGCCGATCTCAGGGTCCACGAGCACTGCGCCTGCAGCAAAGACCTCTGTCACCTCGCTGCCTGACAGGTACCTGGCCATATCAAAATCATGGATGGTCATATCAAGGAATATCCCGCCGGAAACCCTGGCATACTCAGCGGACGGCGGCTCCGGGTCGCGGGAAGTGATCTTGATTATATGGGGCTCACCGATCTTGCCTTCCCTGACGAGCTCCCTGACTCTTTTGAAATTGTGGTCAAACCTTCTGTTGAAGCCGACCTGGAACTTTACCCCTGCCACTTTTACTGCGTCCAGCGCTGCATTTATCCTGTCCAGGTCGTAATCGATAGGCTTCTCACAGAAAATATGCTTTCCTGCCTTGGCTGCCTCGATAGTGATCTGCGAATGGGTGTTGGTCGATGAGCAAATGAGGACTGCATCGATCTCAGGGTCATTCAGGATCTGCCTGTAATCCTCATAAACGTTTTTTATGCCAAGGCCCTGCGCCCAGTCCCTGATCCTGTCCGCATATACCTCTGCTATGGCAGCGACCTCGACGTCCTTGATGTGGTTCACGATGTTTTCCGTATGGAGCTTGCCTATCCTGCCGGCTCCAATGACCCCGACTTTAAGCTTTTTCATATTTGAGCACTCCTTCTTATAAAATTCGCCCTATGCCGCTTTGTTATAGCGCCTAAGTCTGGCTTTACCAAATTTGTCGCATTTGGCTGATAAACTATGCTTTATTATAACCCAGTGGTTTCATTTATGTATTTCCTTACCTTGATAGCATACTCCAGCGGATTGGCCTTTGCCGGATCCTGTTCTGCCTCAACGACCATCCAGCCTGTATAATCGTTTTCAGCCAATATATCAAACAGGGGAACAAAATCGATGCAGCCGTCACCGGGCACGGTGAATACCCCTTCCCGGAC
>JAKORJ010000116.1 GCA_029777885.1 Bacillota bacterium
CTTTCTCCGGGCGGTGGAAGAGGACATAAAGGACCGGGCTAAGGATGCAAGGGCAGAAATAGAGTTTATCGAAAGCAGGGCTGAAGATGTAAAGGTTTTGACCGATCTCCTCGAGCAGAAGGAATTGCCCCTGAAGGTCACCCACAACGACACCAAGCTTGGCAATATCATGATAGACGATGCGACCGGGGAGGGCGTATGCGTGATCGACCTGGATACCGTCATGCCGGGGACCATCCTGTACGATTTTGGGGATGCGATCAGGTCCGGGGCCAGTTCAGCCCTTGAAGACGAGCGGGACCTTGACAGGGTCTGGATGGACCTGGATCTGTACATTGAGTTCACGGAAGGGTTCCTAAGCGCTGCGCACAAGTCCCTGACCCCTACGGAGCTAGAGTTCCTGCCCTTTTCGGCGAAGCTGATCACCCTGGAGCAGGGGATAAGGTTCCTTACGGATTATTTGAACGGGGATACATACTACAAAATAAAGTACAGGGACCACAACCTGGTCCGGGCCCGGACACAGCTAAAGCTGGTTTGGGATATGGAACAGAAATCAGATCAAATGGAGCGGATAGTTAAACGCTTTGCCCATTCTCACAAGTAAACAGGGGTATAATAAAACAGCCGGGGATGCATTCCCGGTTTTTTTTGTAGAAATCTGTCCGATTTTATATATTCATTTTGTATTTGAGCATCCACTGTGTTATAATTCACAATGATATGGAACCTATCTGCTGTATATACGTTTATATAAAAGGCAGATTCCCGCGGGAGGAATAGGCTTGAAATGGTATGCCCTGTTTGTGAAGACAAGCGAAGAGGAGCATGTGCGCCTGCATCTTGAAAAGGTGCTGTCTGACCGGGAGATGAGGATTTTAATCCCCAGACGCAGGATCATTGAGCGCCGCGGGGGTAGGAACTACGAAAAGATAAAGACGCTGCTGCCCGGATATGTACTCATCAAAGCAGATATGAGCAAAGAGCTCTACTATGAGCTGAAAACGGTACCCAACCTTATAAGGGTCCTGAAAGACGACAGTGAACCTGTAGAAGTTTTAGAGCAGGAAATA
>JAKORJ010000117.1 GCA_029777885.1 Bacillota bacterium
AATGGAAAGAAGTAATGGAAGGCTTGATTGCATGAAAGTCCTGCGCATTATTTGGAATGGGCTGAAGCTGTGCGCCAGATTGGCGATAGAGCTCCCCCTGCTGATGATCCGGCGTCAAAGAGGGGTCAGGGCCTTTAGGAAGCAGCTGTTGAGGATGGGGCTGCAGGCGGATATCGTGAGGGAGCTGTCAGCCTCTTACAATGAGCTTGGTAAGATCCACAGCTGGATACCTGGGAAAATGAAGGAAAGCCATCAATAATAAATCCGGGCTTGTTTTCTGCCCGGATTTTTATGCGTCCCGATTCTGATATCAGCTCAATACAGCCCCCATCCTGAGAGTTCCTCATAAGATGTATAGCCGATCATCACCTTGATCTTGTCAATACAATCTATTGCCAGCATATATGCCGTAAGCCTGAGGTGGCCCTCCAGGATGATCTTTTCATCCGGGTTTTCGCGGGGAGCTACCAGGATCAAAGGCTTGAAGACGGCGCCATTTCTAACTGCCTCTGCAGTCCTGAGAAACCCGTCATTCGGAACACCGAAGATCCTTTTATCGTCCAGTATTGTCTCCACAGCATCCCGGGCATACCTGGTACCGCCCGTGAGCTCCACCCAGTAGCTGTAGTTGATATATTTTATGCTTTTAAGCTCTTCAGCGGTCAGATAAGCCCAAAACCAGCTTATGTTTTCCGGGAAGCCCTCGAAAACATCCTTGCCCGCGCCGTAGCCCCTGTGCTCCGACAGGACCCTTCGCCTGAGCAGGCAGGACTCCTTATCCATGCTGTCAGGTCTGTAGGGTATGCCTGTTTCTGCTTCCAGCCTGCATATTATATCTTTAAGTCTTGATCCAAACCTTTCTGAAGTGATCTCGGCTTCGATAAATAGCCAGATCATTTCATCCTCTGAAGCAGGTCCAATAAGCTCCATAGGCATCTCTCCGCAAAATCGGCTTGTCCGGCCTTCAAGCCGGACTTTATGGTATGGCTTACAGGGCGTCCAGCTCTGCCTGCAGGGTCTTTAGGTCTTCTCTGATGCTGAGGTTTTGCGGGCATGCTTCCTCGCACTTTCCGCACTCGATACAATTCCTGGCTTTTGCTGAATCGTCTATCTGGTTTTCCCACCGCCATTTGGTGGACCCGGCATTGTTGTATATGCCGTATTCATTCCATATCCTGAAGTTTTCCGGGATATCGACCCCTGACGGACAGGGCATGCAGTATGCACAGCCTGTGCACCCGTTCTTGACCCTGCTCCGCATTGCCTGCACCACAGCATCCACTGCCTGCTTTTCCTTGTCGCTTAGCGATTTGAAATCATCAAAGGTCTTCAGGTTGTCCCTGACCTGGTCCATATCGGACATCCCGCTCAAGACAACCTTGACGTTGGGAAGGGAAGCGACCCAGCGCAAGGCCCAGGAGGCCGTGCTCCTATCAGGATCCACTTCCTTCAGGATCCCCTCCACATTCTCAGGCAGCCTGGCAAGACTGCCACCCTTTACAGGCTCCATCACTATAAGGGGGATATTGAGCTTTTCCGTCAGCTCGTAGCCCTTAAGCCCGGCCTGTATGTCCGTGTCCATATAGTTGAGCTGTATCTGGCAAAAATCCCAGTCCCTATACTCCAGTATGTATTTGAAAGCATCGAAGCTGTCGTGGAAGGAAAATCCGATGTACCTGATCCTGCCTTCCTTTCTCAGATCATCAAGGACATCAAGCACCCCAAGGCTGACCATCCTGTCAAACTGCCCCTTGTTCAATGAATGAAGCAGGTAAAAGTCCACATGCTCCTTGTTCAGCTTTTGAAGCTGTTCGTTGAATAACCGCCTGACATCCTCCCTGGTATGGACCAGCCAGCATGGCAGCTTTGTGGCCAGATAATATGAATTCCGGTCGAACCTGTCCAGGACCCGGCCGGTAAACCTCTCGCTCTCACCTCCGTGGTAACCATAGGCCGTATCAAAGTAGTTGACGCCGCTTTGGTATGCGGTTTCTAGCATCTCCGCGGCCAGCTCCTCGTTTATGCTCCCGTCTTCCTTCCTTGGGAACCGCATGCAGCCAAAGCCCAGCAGCGAGGTCTTGACACCGATCCTTTCCATTTTTCTGTATTCCATAATGTCACCCCCAGAAAATCTCGCATGATAGAATCCTGCTTATACTATACCATAATGGCATCATGGTGAAACAGGCCCGATTCGGTTAGATCAGCAATGGTTGTAGATGATACAGGTCACATGGATCACTTTATATAGAAGCAGATATCCAGGATTATATTGCCCTTCTCATCCGGAGTTGTAAAGCGCGGGCAGGCATAGCGCTCAAAAGGCCAGAGTGCATCATTGTTGTCCTTCATTACCTCAAAGCCCGCCTCTGCAAGCTTTTCAGCACAACTCATCTCATGACCGTAAACCTCGTGCTCCTGGCCGTATACCCAGCACACGCCAAGCTTGCTCCCCGGAAAGTCCACATACTCAAAGCCTTCGGGCACAGGGGTAATATCCGGCATGAAGATGCCGATCCAGTACTGGAAGGGCTCTCCTTCCTTGTACCGCATAAGGCCAACGTATGCATCCCCATCCTCGTAAACATCCTTAAGGCTTGCTAGATTTTCAAGAGTCTCAAACCAGCCGTTTGCGAACCATTCTCCCCATTTGGCCCCAAAAGAGCCATTCACCCTGTCCTCGTCCCCGTATTTTTTGCCAATGAAGCGAAGCGCCGGGACCTCCTGCTTGTAAGCTTTGATGATCTCCGCCATGTCTGATTGCCCCCTTTTTTTGATATTAGATATTATTAACCCATATATATGGGATCTCATGATTTTTCAATACACAAAAGGGCAGGCATATACCGTCTTGGGCCTTACCTGTTAAAATCGGGGAATTCTGAGAACTTATGTTCCTACTATATCATATTTGATGATCATTCTTAAGTTTAATGTAAAAACCCTTCATTGCAGGCTGAGCGCTGGAATGAAGGGCTTAGCTTATTTAGTGAAATAAACGCTACTCGCAGCACAGCTCTTTTATCGCCTGTGCGTATATCCTTGTATGCAGCAGCAGGTCCTCTATGTCTATGTACTCATCCTTCTGATGGGCCAGCTCCGGCCTGCCGGGGAACTGGGCGCCGAAGGCCACGGCATTTTTCATTGCCCGGGCATAGGTTCCGCCGCCTATTGCCAGGGCCTTTGCAGGCTGCCCTGTCTGCTCCGTATATACTTTCATAAGTGTTTTGACAAGTTCGCTGTCCTCCGGTACGTACAGGGGCTCATTGTGACCCTGTATCTCGATCTCGATGCCAGTATCCTTTACGGCGGCCTTGATCCTCTCCATTATCTCGTCCAGGCTATAGGTCACCGGGTAGCGGATGTTTATCATCGCTTCCCCCTGCTGCTCGTCGAGGTCTATAGTGCCCAGGTTCAAGGTCAGCTTCCCGGACACCTCATCCTCCAGGTCGATATTCAGGCCCTTGCCGGTCGTATCACACCCTATCGCATTGTTCAGGAACAGAACATACTGCTCCATCTCGCTGTTGCCAAGCCCCATGGTGCTCAAAAAGGCTAGTATATGGCTTATGGCGTTCTTGCCCTTCTCCGGGGTGCTGCCGTGGGCTGATACGCCCCTGGCCAGGATCTCTATGCCCCTGTCCTCACAAAAGCCTGCAGAAAGATCATAATCGGAGAACTGCCGCATGCTGTGCAGGTGGTTCAGGATCTTGTCCTGGTCACCCGTGGGCAAAAAGCAGCACCTACATTCATCAGGGACCATGTTGGGCCTGTGGCCTCCCGTTATGGACTTTATCTTGATCGCGGAGCAATCCCCGGGCTTGAACTGCTTTTTGAGCGCAAGGGTCAGAATACCCTTTTCCACGTTTATGACCGGGTAATCCGCATCGGGAACCATCCCAAGGTCAGGCATAGGCTCTTTTGCAAAATAAACCTTCATATCCTCCCAGCCGCTTTCCTCATCGGTGCCGAATATCATCCTGACCTTCTTCTTCAGCTTCAGGCCTGAATCCATGACGGCCTTCATCGCATAAAGGGCGCCGATGGCAGGGCCCTTGTTGTCTATCGCCCCGCGGCCGTAGATCTTGCCGTCCACGATTTTTGCCTCATACGGCGGATAAGTCCAGTTGCTGCCCTCGGGCACCACATCCAGGTGGACCAGGATGGCCAGCGTCTCATCGCCCTGGCCGAACTCTGCATAGCCGGCATAGCCGTCGATATTTTTCACTTTGAACCCCAGCTTCCCCGCCAGATCCAGGGCATACTCCAGGCAGGCGTTCACGCCTTCACCAAAAGGCTTGCCCGGCTGAGGCCCGTCTTCAACGCTTTTTATCCTGATGATCTCCTGTACCGATCTGATGATATCTTCCCTGTGGCTGTTTATGTACTTGCTTATATCCATATGCCAGACCTCCTTTAAACTTAAAACAGATCTCCAAGATTGAACCCCTTGCCTTCCACTTCCCGGGTATCGATTATGGACAGGAAGGCTTCCGGATCTATCTTCCTAACTATATCCTTAATTTTGGCAAGCTCCATGGTCCTGACTACCATATAAATTAACCTTTTTTGCCTTCCGGTATAAGCGCCTTCGCCTTCAAGCAGGGTGATCCCTCTTTTGACACGGAGCAGGAGCTCCTGGGTCAGCTCCTTGTATTTATCAGAAACGATTATTATGGTTTTGCGGTGGTTGAAGCCTTCCTGGATCACATCGACGGCCTTGTTGCCCACAAACATACCCACCAGGGTCAGCATTGCCATCTCAACATTGAAAAGGAAGGCAGACAGGGTCAGGATTATGGCATTGATCGCCATTGTGGTCCCGCCGATGTTGAGGGACAGGTATTTATACATGATCACCGATACGATATCGGTCCCGCCAAGGGATCCGCGGTTTTTTATGACAATCCCGGAGCCGGTCCCAGACAGCAGGCCACCGAAAATGGCGGCAACCAGCGGGTCCTCGACCGGGATCTTCCACCCGTTGGTTATGGTCAGAAACACGGATGCGGCCGTTATGCCAAGGATACTCAAGTATGTAAAGCGCTTGCTCACGTACCGGTATCCGATTATAAACAGGGGTATATTGAGCAAAATCAAGGTCAGCCCTGTAGGAAATTTGAAAAGGTAGTTGAAAATCATAGCTATCCCCGTCAAGCCGCCGCTCAGCAGGTTGTGCTGCTTAAGCAGGGCGTTTATCGGGTAAGCATATATAAAGCTGCCTATGAGTATGTAGATTATCCTTTTTATAAGCAGGCCGTTGTTCTGGTTCAAAGCTTTTGTCCCCCCGCTGGATATATAGCCAGGTTTGTCCGTCGAATATTAGTATACCACGAAAGGCTCTGCTGATAATATATATTGGGAATAATTCGTCTGCATTCTTTTTTATGGCCGGTGGATATGGTATAATTCAAGGGCAAACTGTATTTTTTTGTATGGAGGTAGGATCATGGAAATATTCATTGGTACAGAAGCAGAATGTGATGAGCTAGGTGCGAGGGAAATAGCCAATCAGATAAAAAGCAAGCCGGACTGTGTACTGGGCCTTGCCACCGGTTCCACCCCCGAGGGGATATACCGGAAGCTGGTGGAAAAACACCGAAACGGTGAAGTCAGCTTTGCCAGGGTAACGACTTTCAACCTTGACGAGTATGTAGGCATCCCGGAAAGCCACGAATGCAGCTACCATTACTTTATGGATACCAACCTTTTCAGGCATGTGGACATAAGGCCCGGCGCCACCCATGTACCCAACGGCAATGCCCCGGACTTGAACGCCGAATGTAAAAGGTATGAGGAAATGATAGCCCAAAGCGGCGGCATAGACCTGCAGCTACTTGGGATCGGCCCCAACGGCCATATAGGCTTCAATGAACCGGGGACGCCCTTCGAATCCCTGACCCATGTCGTAGACCTTACGGAAAGCACGATAAACGCAAACTCCAGGTTTTTCGAAAGCCATGACCAGGTCCCCCGCCAGGCGGTGACGATGGGCATAAAATCCATAATGCAGGCACGCAGGATCATATTAGTTGCAAAAGGTGCGTCAAAGGCCCGTGTGATCATGAAAGCCATAAAAGGGCCGGTGACTCCCAAGGTGCCGGCATCCGTGCTGCAGCTTCATCCCAATGTGCTGATCATCCTGGATCATGATGCGGCATCGGAGCTGACAAGCTGCATTAAATAACGCAAGGGGTATACAAGCTGTACATAAACGTATATCGGATTTTACATAAGAACAAGATTCAAGAGCATTAATTAAAAAGGCGGCCGTCAGGCCGCCTTTAAGTTTATGCTTTTGCTTTATGCTGTTTTAGTCTGTAACCTTCGCATGCATGAAGTACTTGTATCCAAGGGGCGATGCGTAGAAGCCTTCGAGCTTCTGGGACTTGAGGTAAATGTCCACATAGAAGTAAATCGGGGCAACCACGGCTTCATTCATCAGTATATCCTCGGCATCATGCATCAGCTTGTACCTGGTTTCCCTGTCTTCTGTGGTCTTGATCTGCTTTATGAGATTATCGTATTCGGGATTTTCGTACTGAGCATCATTGTTGCCGCTGGTGGAGAGGAACATATCCAGGAAGGAGATCGGGTCATTGTAGTCTCCGAGCCAGCCATTGCGGGCCACTTCATAATCCCCGTTTTTCCTGGTGTTCAGGAATGTGTTCCATTCCTGAGAAGCCAGGGTGCAAGTTATGCCCAGGTTGTCCTTCCACATCTGCTGGAGAGCTTCTGCTATCAACTGATGGCCGGTGCTTTCGTTGTAGAGATACTCAAATGTGGGGAAGCCCTCGCCGTTGGGATAGCCGGCTTCTGCAAGCAGCTGCTTTGCCCTTGCTATGTTCTCCTCGTTGCCTGCTGCCGTGGGATCATAGTAGTTGCCGCCTACTTCGCGGAATTCCTTGTCCGGGTCGACATCCGAGAGTCCGGTCGGTACATAGGCTCCGGCAGGCTGCTGTCCCGCCTGGCCGATGACCCTGCAGATATAATCCCTGTCGATCGCAAGGGATAGGGCCATACGGACCTTGGGATTGTCAAAGGGTGCTTTCTTGGTGTTGAAGGAGACATAGTAGGTGCCAAGCTGGCCCTCGATAAAGAATTCCGGCTTGTTTTTCCATGCCTCGATCTCATCGTTGGGCAATGAGTCCGCAAAGAGGATGTCGCCGTTCTGGAAGGCTGACAATATGGCATTGTCATCATCCATGAGCACGAACCTGATGCGGTCAGGGCCCAGGGAGTCTACATCATAGTAATGCTCGTTTTTCTCGAAAATGATTTCTGAGTCATGTTCCCATTTGACCATCTTATAGGGGCCGTTGCCGATATATGTGGCTGGATCTGTGGCCCAGGTCTCAACGCCGTCTTTTACGCTTGCCTCAATTACATCCTTCTTTACAGGATAATAAGTCGGAAAAGCCACGAGTTCAAGGAAGTAGGGAACGGGAGTGACAAGCTTGACTTCGATAGTCTTCTTGTCCTTTGCAACAACATTCAGGTTGTCCGGATAGCCTTCGATCACGTCAAACATATAACCATAGTCAGCAGCGGTTTCAGTAGAAGCAGCCCGCTTCCAGTCATATACATAATCTTCGGCTGTCAATTCCGAACCGTCGCTCCATTTCAGCCCATCTCTCAAGGTAAATGTGTAGGTCAGCTTATCCTCACTTACTGTATACGAGGCAGCATTTGCCTCAACCGGAACACCTTTCTCATTAAGCTTCATAAGGCCTTCAAAAGCGTGGATGATGAGCGTGGCTCCGTCCACTGCAGAGTTGACAAGGCTTTGAGCGGTTCCTTTAAAGCCACGCTCAGGATTATGATTATCAGGATATCCGGAACGGAATAAATGATTTCGACTATACGCATCATTATGAGGTCCGTCTTGCCCCCGACATAGCCGGAGATAGCGCCGTAGACGGAGCCGATGATCAGAACTATGAAGCTGGCAACCAGTCCTACTACAAGGGAAATGCGGGTCCCCATCATGACCCTTATCATGTAGTCCCGGCCCAGGTTGTCGGTCCCAAGGATATGGGGGAAGACCTTCTCGCCGCTTTCGATCCTGGCAAGCTCAGTCTCCGAATACTCCATTGGGGCCAGGTTTTCGCTGCCCCTTATCTGCCGTTCATATTTATATGGATAAAAGGAAGGCGCAACGAAGGCGAAGAGCATTATCAGGATGATAGTTACCAGGGAGATCACGGCTATATTATTGCTGAACAGCCTTCTGAGTCCGTCCCTCCAGAAGGTGACGCTCTCGCGCATGACGACGAGCTCCTGCTTTTCGCTCTCATCGGCCGGAAGGAAATCATCAGGATTCAACTGAAGGCTGAAAATATTCTTTTTTATCTTGTTATCAGGTATGGACATCGGTCCAGCCTCCTATTTCAGTTTGATCCTGGGGTCAACGATACAATAGAGGATGTCAACGACCAGGTTCATGATAATGATCAGCGAAGCATAAAAAACAGTAAGGCCCATGATCATCGGGTAATCCCTGGATGTTATAGAGCTAATGAATTCCCCGCCAAGGCCTGGGATCGTGAATACTTTTTCGATGACAAAGCTGCCTGTCAGGATACCGGCAGTCAAGGGGCCCAGGTAGGTGATCACGGGTACGAGGGCGTTGCGCAAGGCATGTTTGAACAGTACGAAAAAGCTTGCGACACCTTTTGCCTTTGCCGTACGGATATAGTCCTGCCCAAGCACGTCAAGCAGGCTTGAGCGCATCAGCCTTGCGATATACGCCGCCGGGTATATTGCAAGAGAGGTAACGGGCAGCACATAATGAAGGGGTGTTTTGAGCCCGAAGGTCGGGAATATTTTTACGTATACTCCCAGGTAAATCATCAGGGATGTGGCAATTACGAAAGCTGGTATGGAAACCCCCGCAGTAGTGATCACCATAATGGTTTTGTCAAGCAGCTTCCCTCTTTTCAGCGCAGCCACGGAGCCCAAGGGTATGCCGACAACAACGGCTGCCAGGATGGCAAGTCCTCCAAGCCTTGCAGAAACAGGAAACTTGGTGGCTATTATGTCCGTGATCCTCTGTCCCTTTGCCTTGATGGCATATCCAAGGTCACCCTTTGCGATATTTATAAGGTAGTTCTTATACTGGACAATAAGGGGCTTGTCCAGGCCGTATTTGGCTTCCATGGCCTTCAATATCTCAGGCGATGGCGCCTTTTCGCTCAGGAACGGCCCACCGGGCACCAGGTTCATCAAAAAGAAGGTGATGGTTATGATGATCCATATGGTTGCAAGCGCATATGCAATTCTTTTAGTAAAATACTGAAGCATGCTGACCCTCCAATAACAGCCGCTTGTGCAGATACACTATACACAAGTGTATATTAATACATTGGGAAAATTATTCTCCAATGGCCATTTCATTCATTAAAATGAAAGATGCAATGTCAAAAGCTGCATTTTTATACATGTGATAAATTAAAGCACCATGTGAGCGAATGAACAACCCTTATATCATAGAAATTTTCAACATAAATTTTGATAATGTGCATAAATATACACCGATTGCCTCAAAACAACATTGGTTTTATAAAAGTGGATCATTTGGGTTTAGAAATGAAAAAAGCTTTAATTTTGCCACCTGAAATCATTCCAGGCAAGCAAAAAAGGATATGGGTTAAAAGCTCTCAGGCTCTTATCCTTGCCTGTATACATGCCAAAGTGGAGATGGGGCTCGAATTCACCGGTAGTCCCTTCGGGGCCATAGCCTGAATCCCCTACATAACCGATGACCTGGCCCTTCTTTATCCTGTGACCTCTTTTGAGGAGGCCTTCATAGCTCGACAGGTGGGCATAGTAATAATAGACCCCGTCATTCCCCCTGATGCCAATGCGCCATCCGCCCAGCATGTTCCACCCTACCTGCTCTACGACTCCGTCCCCGACGGAAAGCACGGGCACACCCTTTTCGGCCATGATATCCGTACCCTCGTGGGTGCGTTCTCCTCCGAAGGTCCGCTTGTCCCCGAAGCCGTCCTCAAAGCTGTATGCATACTCTGCAGGTATGGGGAATACCTTGTTTTCATATATGTCGTTCAAGGACCTGAACCGCCTCGCTTCCTTCACGACCCGCTTTATAAAAGCCGTGTCATCATTATAGTCCTGGAGCAGCCCGGGCAGTTCATCATCGCTCTTGATCCCTGTCAGCCACAAGGCAACGGTCAGCGCCCTTTCCCTGCTGACCTGGTCGAAGGGGATCCCTTCAGCCCGGTCGATGGCAGCCAGATGGTACCAGGGCACGTCCTCGGCCCGGCCGGTTTCAAAGTAAATGGCAAGGGCATCTGCCGGGATCTCTCCGGGCATATACTGAGAGGGCCGTCCCGCCAGATCGATCAAGTAGACCGCTGCGGCAACCGTCAGCAGGACCAATATGATAAAGCGTATGAACCTTGGCTTGTATATGGTATATACCCTGACCTGCCTGTACCCCGTTCCCCTTACCGCCACGTCAAAACAGCCTCCTGTTCAAACCATGTTTATCGAGCTGTCTTGCTGTGTCTCATAGCTGCTTCTCGCTTTGCACCAGCTTTTTGACACGCTTGAGGAATTTCTCCCTGTCGAGCATAACTATCCTGCCGCAATTGTTGCACTTTATTTTGAAATCGGCACCGGTCCTGATGACCGTCCACAGGTCGCTGCCGCATGGGTGCTTTTTGCGGGTCTGCACTATATCCCCGATGTTGTACGTTACACTCATATCGATCACCTGACAGTGTATCTATACTGTATTCAGGCAGCTTTTATTCCATATAAGACGTACTGTATGCTCCCTTTATAGGCATACCGTATAATCGCTGCCGTGCATTTTCTCTACTATTTCCTTCATGTCCGCCGCGGAGCCGACCGCCAGCCTGCCGGCCAGGCCGTAGAAATCAAGGCTGGTCCTCGATGAAATGATCTCAACGCCCTTCTCTGCCAGCGCCTTGAGCTCCGGCAGGACCTCCGAGCCTTCGGAGGCAAGCATCACGCCTTTGTTGACAAAAATTATGCACTTCGGCGCATTGCTTGCACACTTCAGGCCATATATGTACCCCTGCATCAAGGCCTTGCCGAGCTGCTCATCCCCCCTGCCCAGGGAGATGCCGGTTATGACAACTGCATAGCTGCCCGATGCCCGTTTTTGCCATAGTCCTGGAGCCGGGGCTCCTTTATGTTGATCAGGTATTCGCTGCCGGCCTCATCAATGTTGATTCCCATGCCACAGGTCTTACTTTTGTCCGGTTTGCTCATCGGTGTCCGCCCGCCTCCCTGACCAGGGCTTCAAACAGCTTGAGCATTTCAGGCGCCTTGGATACCATCCGTTCGGGATGCCATTGGACTCCTACAAAGAAGCGGTGGGATGTGGATTCCGCAGCCTCAGGGACGCCATCCCCAGCCCCGGCGGTTATCACCAAAGGGCCGCCGACTTCCTTTATAGCCTGGTGGTGGAAGCTGTTCACCCTCAGTTTATCGCTGTTGAAGATCGATCTCAGCTTCGATCCCTCGGAGATATGGACATCATGCATCCCTATGAAGCCAGGGGCTTTCTGGCTGTGACAAAGGGCTTTTCCGCCCAGGGCGGATCTTATATCCTGGATAAGGGTGCCACCCATGGCAACGTTCATGACCTGCAGGCCTTTGCAGATCCCCAGGACCGGTATACCTGCCTCAGCGGCCATTTTGCACAAGCCTATCTCCAGGCGGTCCCTGGCTGGATATACGCTGCCGATGTCTTGATGAGGCTCTTCCCCGTAAAGGTATGGATCAATGTCCTGGCCACCCGTGAGCAAAAGGCCGTCGAACCTGCCAATCAGGTCCTCCGGGGACAGGCCTTCCGCGCAGGGTACCAGAAGAGGTATACCCCCTGCCCGTATGATGCTTTCGTAGTAGCCGCTGAAGACCTGGCTTCTGTTCTCATTCAAGTCGTAATCGCAGGTCACGCCAATAACAGGCTTCATGGTCAAGTCCTCCTGTAAGCTTTAGCATATCAAAATTTATTAAGGTACTTTTCAATTTCCCACCTGGTTACCTGGACCCTGTACTCATCCCATTCGATCAGCTTGGCTTCATAATACTTTTCAAACAGGTGCTCGCCCAGCGCTTCGCGGATCAGGCTGTCTGCTTCAAGCTCTTTCAGCGCGCTGTACAGGTCGTTGGGCAGGGCAGGCACCGCTCCTTCCAGCCGTTCCTCGTCGGTCATGTTGTATATGTTGCGGTTCACCGGCGGCGGTGGCTCTATCCTGTTTTTTATGCCGTCAAGCCCGGCGGTAAGCAAAGCAGCCAGGGCAAGGTAGGGGTTGCATGAGGGATCGGGGCTTCTGTATTCGATCCGGGTGTGGAGGCCCCGCTTTGAGGGGATGCGGATCAGCGGGCTTCTGTTGCGCGCCGACCACGCTATGAAAACAGGTGCCTCGTGGCCTGTCACCAGCCGCTTGTAGGAGTTGACCAAGGGGTTGGTGATGGCCGTAATTGCAGGTGCGTGCTTCAACAGGCCTCCCATGTAATGATATGCTTCCTTGCTCAGCATAAGGTCTCCGTCAGGATCGTAGAAGGCATTTTTCCCGTCTCTGAAGAGTGACTGGTTCAAGTGCATGCCAGAGCCCGCTATGCCATATATGGGCTTGGGCATAAAGGTCGCATGGAGGCCGTGCTTCTGGGCGATTATCCTGACGACCATCTTGAAGGTCATTATGTTGTCCGCTGTCCTCAGGGCGTCATCATACTTAAAGTCGATCTCGTGCTGGCCGGGCGCCAGCTCATGATGGGATGCTTCGATCTCAAAGCCCATGCTCTCAAGCGCCAGGCATATGTCGCGACGGGCGCTCTCTCCCAGGTCAACGGGCCCTAAGTCAAAATAGGATGCATTGTCATGGGTGACCATCGTAGGCTTGCCCTCTGCGTCCCTCAGGAAGAGGAAGAATTCCGCCTCAGGCCCCACGTACATGGCATATCCCATTTCCCCGGCCTGCTTGAGCGCACGTTTCAGGATGTTTCGCGGGCAGTCCTCGTATGGCCTGCCTTGGGAATCGTAAACGTCGCATATGAGCCTGGCTACCTTTGTATCCGCTATCGAAGGGGGATAGATGACAAAGGTGTCGGGGTCCGGGTGCAGGTACATGTCAGACTCCTCGATGCGGACAAAGCCTTCTATGGAAGACCCGTCGAACATGATCTGGTTGTCCAGGGCCTTTTCCAGCTGGCCTGTAGTGATCGCCACGTTTTTGAGCGTGCCGAACATATCAGTGAACTGTAGCCTGACAAACTCGACCTTTTCCTCCCGGCAGATGCGCAATATATCTTCCTTGCTGTATTTATGCATATGCCTCTCCTTTATCCCATTCAATTATCTGGTTTTGCCCAACACCCTCAATCCCGCTTGCTGTCATCATGGAGCACCTGGTCAATGACAATGACGAGCGCCAGTATGAACGCATGGTCTTCATCCTCTGCTATATCTACACTGTAAGTATCGCCCCAGGATAACCATTTTTTTGATACGGTGGCGACATGCCTGCCTTCTTTGAAAATGGAAAAATCCAGGTTAAAAAACTCGCCTTGTATGGTGTAGTTGCCCACATAGCTTTGGATATTGAACTTCGGCTTGAAAAAGGTGAATTCCTTTTTTACCGTGGCATAAAGCTGTCCCCTGTAGTAAATGCTGTATTCCGGCAGGAAGCGGAACAGCCTTTGTTCTATATATACAAGCTCCTGCCCGTACATATCATACATGCTGAGCTTGTCGCCGAAGGTAAAGACCTTTCCCTTTACTACAAAACAGTCGTTGCCCGCTTCATCCTTTATTGTGAAGTTATCCCCGAAAGAAAATACCCTTTGCTTGACAACATACCTCATACTACCGACCTCACTTTTCATGATATATTTGCCTGCGCAGCTCCTCCGTCTCCCTGTCGCTTATTTCTCCAAGGCCATACCGGGCTATGCCGTATGTGGTCGAAAGCTTGTCGGATAGGCCCGGGTCCAGGCTGCCTGAAATGGTCAGATCCCTGATGGTCTCGCCGGGCGTCCTGGAAGCTTTAGGGATGAAGCCTTCCTTTTGGGCCCTTTTCAAAACGGACCGGTATAAAAACCTGACCCGTTCCCGGTTGTCCTGCAGGTCGTCCCATGACGGCTCCCGGGGCTTTCTCCGGTCAAGTCTCCTCCTTATCCCTTTTATCGCATCGCCCAGGAGTGACTTGAAGTCCAGCAGGCTCTCCTGTTCATCCCGGTAGTACACCTGGGCCATTTCAGCATTCCCTTTGAACAGATCCGTGAGAAGCCCAATGAGCCGCGGCAGGTAAGCCTTGCACAGCCTGAAAATGAGCCTGGCTAGCAGGAACGCCAAAGCAGCAAAAACGATCATTGAAGTGATCATTGCTATCAAGCCCCAAATATCCGCTGCATTACTGCCTCCAGGCGGCAGGCCGGGCTCCGGCAAATCATTGCCGCCCTCCTGGGGCAGTTGATGAGGAGGGCTGGACAGGGAGCTTATAAAATCCAATATAAAGGAAAGTACAGCTTTTACTGCTGATTTCACCCAGTATTTCAATGCATTGAAGCCTGCTATGGCTGCGGTCAGCAGAAAAATGGCACAGGCAAACAAGCGATTGTTGCGCTTGACGGCTGTGAGCGCGCCGAAACGGGACAATTCTGACCTGCTTGCCAGGATGAGGACATCCCTGTTGACTACAAGCAGGGCTGAAGCAGAGGCGATGAGCCCACCGGCCGTCAACAGCGGCAGATAGGTATCAGAGCCCGGTGCGACCAGGCATACAAGGTATGCAAAAAAATATACCATAAGGCCGGAGAAATAGTATACGGCAGAATTTTTCCTATTGCGCTCCGGCTGCTCGGCGATGAATATACCCCTGAAGGAGACGCCGAAGTTGTAGAGCCAAAGTACGACCAACCCCCCGGTCAGCTTGCTATTGCTGAACATGTATGCCACGATCAGGCTCCAGGCTGCACATAGGGTGGCCGCAGTGAATCTTCCGCTTTCCCTTGTGATGCTCCGGGCAAATATGCCAACCACATACGAGGAGACCAGCATCAGGAGAAAATAGGGGACGGGCCTGCCCGGGTATCCGGACATGGTAATGGCCGCGGTGATAGGCAAGGCCAGCCAAAAATCCATCCAGAGGGATATTATTACATTATCGAAGAAAGAATTTGCCCGGTTCATACAGCCTGCTCACCCCCAGGGTTGACAAGGCCCAGGTCACAGACCTGTACGGAATGTCCCTTCTGCTCAAGTCGCTTTACCTGCTCCATCATCCTGTCGCTCGTATAGGCTGTTATGATCAGTATATCCGACGGATCCGTCCGGGTTTCGATCTCACCGCTCAAAAAGGTATGAAAGGTCATGCTGCGCTCTATTTCCATCAAGGCCATGGTTTCAAGCAGCAAGCCCAGCTGGTCCCTGCCGGCGGCTGGGGCTATGGATACGGGGCTCTTCTCATCATCTATCAGGTGGGCATTGCTTCCAAAGCCCGTCGGTATCCCTTCCTCCAAAAGCAGGGCAGCCAGTGATGCGGAATATGAGATTCCCTTCTCTACCAGCTCCGTATCGGTGACGGCATTCCACATCCCTTCATCAATATCGATGTTCAGATATATCATCACCCTGGGATCGGCTGTCCTTTCGCAGTCATTGACCAGGAGCCTGTTTATCCGGGCGGTCGCCTTCCAGCTTATCCTGTTCAGCGGATCCCCCGGCCTGTACTCCCGGATGCCTGCCAGGTAAAAGGGGTCATCAATGATCCAGCGCTTGACGGTCACATCTCCCAAAAAGCTCCTGCAGGGGAAGGGCAGCTGGTCCGCCGGGATCAGCCTGGGGTAGACCAGGAGCTGGGCGTCGACCCTTATATCCCTGGTTATTTCCTTGAGCCCGAAGGCATCGCCGCAGGTCAGGGCTACCGTCCTCAGCCGGTAGCATCCCCGTTTCATGCACAGTACCCTGTGGCGCCTGGTGATGCCCGTATAGGGCATAAGGCTGAAAATGCTGGTATGGAATTCATCGTGCTTAATGTTGAGATCGGCCGCCCGGCTGAACCTGAGGCTTGGATGGATCCTAGCCTCTATACGCAGCCAGGGCAGGGGAAGAAGCTTTCTGTTTTTTATCTGCTCGACCATCTCGGCCTCTTCGCCCTCAAAAACGGCGTCAGTGCTGAACCATCGCCTGTAACTCAGGCCTGAGAGCCCCCACCTGCCATATATCAGGCTTTGCAGGGCCAGGACAAGGGCCAGTATGATCAAGAACCATCCCAGGGACATGTCAATCCAACCCTGCTTCGTTTTGCTGCTTATCTTCAGGCATGACATCAGCCTCGGCCGGCACGGGGACTTCCGCGAGGATGCGGTCCAGTATCTGCCCTGCATCCGTGCCCTTGAAACCGGCCGCACCCTTTAGCACGACCCTGTGGGCCAGCACGGGTTTTGTCATCGCCTTTACATCATCCGGGGACACATAATCCCGGCCCTTCAGAATGGCATGCACCTGGGCAGCCTTCAGCAAGGCCTGGCTGCCCCTGGGGCTGGCCCCGAGCACAAACTCCGGGATCTTCCTCGTCCGTTCCACTATGGCCATTATATACCTGAGCACATCATCACATACGTATACGTTTGATAAGGACTGCCTGGCTTTCAGGATCTCATCAGGCCCCGCCACCGTATCGATCTCTTCCAGGGGCTGGCCGTCCTTGAACCTTTTCAGTATGGCAATGCCTTCACCGGTGTCAGGATAGCCCATCCCGGCCTTTATGAGGAACCTGTCAAGCTGGGCTTCGGGCAGGGGAAAGGTGCCCCGTATCTCGACCGGGTTCTGGGTCGCTATGACCATGAAAGGCTCGTTCAGCGGAAAGGTCTGGCCATCAACGGTGACCTGCCTTTCCTCCATGCACTCCAACAGGCTTGACTGGGTCCGGGGGGTCGCCCTGTTGATCTCGTCAGCCAGCAGGATATTGGTGAAAACCGGTCCCGGCCTGAAGGTGAATTCGCCTTCCTTCTGGTTGAAGTAATGCAGGCCTGTTATGTCTGCAGGCAGCAGGTCGGGAGTGAACTGGACCCTCTTGAAGTCCAGATCCAGGGACCTGGCAAGGGCTTTGGCCAGCAGGGTCTTGCCCATGCCCGGTACGTCCTCGAGCAGGAGGTGGCCTGAGGCGATCAGGGCAATTAAAGCCAGCTCGATGGTCTCCCGTTTCCCCACTATGACCCTTTGAATGTTGGCTGTCACCCTGTCCGCCATGCTTTTTATGTCAGTAAGATCCATTTAGTTGCCTCTTTCCGATTTATGTTGACTTACAATTCGCCGCCCGCCCTCCTGTTTCCTCCCGCCGGAGAAAAATAAGAGAAAGGGCGGAAAATTAAAAAACAGACCGCTATAGCAGCAGTCTGATCCAGGCTTGCAGGTCGAATTTCTTTTACCAGCTGTTACGATGATGAAATTATCCTCTTATCCACTATACCTTTTACGGCCTTGCCGGAATCCAGCTTGTTTATCTGGATGCTTGTCTCCGGCTGGAACATCAGGGATTCCGTATAGTCCAAGTTGTCCAGGTATGTGCTGATTATATTGGCGGCCACCGAAAGGAGTACAGCTTCCCTTTCCGTGAGCCCGTCTGCCTTGCGCCTGTAGAGCGAGAGGACTCCTTTCAGGCTCATGCCGCGTATTATAGGGATCATCGTTATGCCCTTATCTTTGGCCAGGTTGTCGGTAGCATCCTCGGGATCCGTGAGATGGCCGGTTATAAGCCTATAGATCTCCGTTTTTTCTTCCAGGGCCGGGTTGCCAAAAACCTGTACTTCATCCTTATGATTCACGAATATGCTTGCCCTTTCCGCTTCAAAGAGCTCGCTGACAGCCGTCAGTATTTTATCCATGTTATGGCCCATGCCTGACTCCAGGTTGAGGCTGCCTGTCATCTCGCACAATAGGATCAGCCTGCTGTTCGTGTCATCTAGGTCACCGACCTCCTGCTCCAGTTCCCTTATGCGGAAGCTGTCCCTGCAATACCTCCTGACGGCCAGATAGGGCGTGACATACAGCAAGGCTGATGCCAGGACAACATGGATCAGTTTGCCGGTACCTGTGCTCAAGGACATTTCCAGAAACATTATTTCCTTTCCGGTCACTGCAATGCCCGTGATGCCAAGGCCTGTGAACAACAAGCCGTATATCAGGCCCTTTATTCCAAAAATGAGATGAAGGGAAAATAGGGATATGAACGGGCAGAAAATAAGGGGACTGTCGAGCCCGCCGGAAAAAAACGCCGCAAGACAAGCTGCCAGGATGTCTGCCAGGCAAAAAACGAGCCTTGCGCCGCTGCTCATCACGGGTCTATAGAAAAGCATGACAATCGCGTTGAATGCGCCATAGACCGCTATTGCCGCCCAATCAAGGTCGGCACTGGGACCTGCCGGTAGCCTGCCTGCGAGCAGCATTGCGCAAAACAGCAATATGAGGGCCCTGTAAGCCAGAAGCACCTTGACGGACAGCCTCGTGCTGCACCTTGCCTCCTGAAGCTCCATTTGTCGTTCCTCCGCCTGCGTATGGATCGGGTTTTTCCAGAGCGTTTTGCACTCATCCCTATTTCTTCTCCAGCTTTACATATACCTTTATTTCCCAGCGTATTACCCATAATTTTCAATTTACACCATTATATAATAAATTATAAAATTCGACTTAACTTACAAAAAACAGGCGCTCCAGGCCATATAATCTTGTCCTTTTAATATGCGTGTGGTAAACTTATATTATTGTATATCCTTTTTATATGGCTGGGGGGTTTGCCATGATCAGAAAGTGCATTGCGCTTCTGCTTGCAGCAGTCGTGTTGGCTGTACCTGTAAAGGCAGGAGCATTTTCACTGCCTGTTTTGAAAGTTTCCGGATACAGTGCAGTAGTTTTGAATGAGGACCCAGATGCCCAGCTTGTCGCATTTGAGGTAGATGTAGATATCCGGCAAGAAGATCCGGCAGTGGCCGGATCCATGATCGTCAGAAACACCAATACTGAAAAAGCGACCGAGATCCTGATAGCCATACCGCAAAAGCTGGACAACGACAGCATTGATGTCAACGATATCCGCGTGACAGTGGACGGAAAAAGACAAAGCCTTAGGACCAGAAGAAACAACATCAAGGCGGAGGACACACCCATAACCGACCTGCCATCAAACTGGTCGGTCCTGACCTTAAAGCTTGAACCCGGAGAATACAAGCTGATCGAAATCAGTTACAGCGTTGAGTATCCTGTCGAGCAGAACGGTACCAGGATCATATACATGCCCATCGGTTATCTCAAATACTGGCCAGGACCCATGCAAAACGCAAGGCTGACGGTGCGTTTTTCCCCGGCAGGGCCCTATGTGTTTGAGCCCAACCCTTCAGTCCTGCCTTCAAGATATGACGATACCAGCATAACCTGGCAGTATGGCCCTGATTCTAGCATACCTGACTATATAAGGCTGTATTACAGGCCTATAGAGCAAATAACCCCGACCTATATATCCAGGCAGGCTCCCGGCGATAAAAACATAAAGGCTATCCTCGATGCATATTCAAGCAAAGCTTATGACAAATGTATCAGGCTGATTGATGACCTGATCAGTGCCCAAAGTGGTCTCACCCTTGAAAATGAGCTGCTCTTTCTGAAAGCCATGGCCCTGAAGGAGTTGTACCGGACAGATAAGGTCATGGAGATATACGACCGACTTGAAGGTCATCCGATGTTCGGCGAGCTTGAAAGCGCCGCCAGGAACAAGATCGTGTATGAGAAGTACCACTACATGAAGCAAGGCGCTGCTTCGGATACTGACATATATAATTACCTTGACAACGCCAAAGAATATGTTGTGAACAATACGGTCTTCCTGAACTGGCTGGACGCGGAGCTGGCCAAGCTGCCCCCTCCCGCGACGCCGGAGCCTTCTCCGACAGTTACTCCGGAGCCCGAGGAAACGGAACCGCCTTCGGATGAAAAAGATGACGACCTTGTTACATCTATCCGGATTTGGGGTATAGATGTCCCTGTTGAAGTCATATTCATCGGGATATTGCTGCTCATAATACTGATACCGTATTTGATCGGAAAGAGCAGGCGCAAGAGACGCAGATACATTTTCAGATAGGAATCGGGAGAGTGAAATATGAAGCTTTTATTCATACTGAACCCTGTCGCGGGCAAAAAGCAGACCAGGGACTCTGTGCCTATAATCAAGGAGTTTTGCAGGAAGAGGAGCATAGCCTGTGACATAGTGGAATCCAGGTCTCCGGGAGATGCCACCCTCATAGCCAGGGAAAATGCGCCGTCCTATGACGGTATAGTAGCGATCGGAGGCGATGGCACGGTATTAGAGGTTGCAAACGGCCTTTTCGGGACCGGTGTGCCCCTAGGGATATTGCCCCTTGGCAGCGGTAACGATTTTGCCAGGGCGCTCAACATACCCGTCGGTATCCAGAATATCAGCGAAGCCCTTAAGATCATTGCCGACATGTCTCCCGTGCAGGTAGATGCTGCCAGGTTCAACGATCGGATCTACCTCAATGTAGCGAGTGTAGGCTTTGACGCTGAGATCGTCCGCGACCTGCCCAGGGTAAGGCGATTCATAAGGAGTAGCGCAGCTTATCCTGTTTCTGTATTCGTAAAGTTCCTGACCTATAAACCGAAGGATGCCACGCTCATTATAGACGGACAGGAGCTCAAGGCCAGGGTGTTTCTCGCAGCCATCTGCAACGGGACCTGCTACGGCGGCGGTATGAGGGTCAACCCCGAAGGGTCTGTGAGTGACGGATACCTGGACCTTATCCTGATCAGGCCTGTTCCAAGATACAAGGTACCCCTTTTGCTGAGCAGATTTATCAAGGGACAGCATCTGAGCCTGCCCTATGTCAGCACTTACAGGTGCAAAGAGATCGAGATAGTATCCAATGAATCCCTCGTTGTGAACGTTGATGGCGAATGCGCCGCAACCACACCCATATGCTTTAGTTCTGCGCCCTTATCCATAAAGGTATTTGGCGCATTGAAACAGGAGGAAAAATGAGTCAGGTAATTGAATCGATTAATGGATATTCGACTGAACTGGTACTTGTTTCGATGGTTGTTGCCCTGGTTTCGATAATAGCAGTTATCGCCAACTATATTCGTACAAGCAAACTGCTCAAAAAATACAAGAAGCTCATGCGCGGTGCAGACAGCAAAAACCTGGAGGCCATGCTGCTCACCCACCTGGAGACGGTCCAGCAGAGTATGAACAGGATGGCGGCTATTGAAGAGGAGCTTAAAATCCAGAGCGCGCGCCTGAAGAACTGCGTGCAAAATATAGGCATCGTGAGGTACAATGCGTTCGACAACATGGGAGGGGACCAAAGCTTTTCAGTCGCCATGCTCGATGACAGGGGGGATGGGTTCGTGATCACGAGCCTGTACGGCAGGAACACATCCACTACCTTTGCAAAGCCCATCAAGGCAAGGCAGTCCACATATCCCCTCACTGACGAGGAGAAGGAAGCGATAGAACGGTCGTACATGCCGAAAAACGCATAAAAACAACACCTTACCGGCACAATAAGCCCGGGAGGTGTTTTTTTAATGAAAAAAATAGCAATCGACAAGGGCCTGGACCACCTCAAGCAAGAGCTCCAAAAGCGGGGCTACATGGTGGAGGCAGCCGATGAGATCACTGGCGGTATATCTGCATATATATACAACGACGCGACTCCGGATGGAGATAAAGCCGAAAATAGCGCTCTCAGAAAAATAGTGACAGCTGCCGACAAGGCCGAATCAGGCTACCTGCTCATCAGAGCCGGTGACAAGAATGTCGATGAAATAGTAGATATTATCGAGCAAAGGCTGTACAGCCCCTTATTTTAGATTAAGTCACCGCTTCGCATATTTTGCTGGTCTTCGGCCTTACTTACGAATTTCCATATGTTGAAGTGGATGCCGCTGCTGATGGTATCAGCCATGCGCATGACCAGGCTGAGCCTTGTATTCTGCAGGATCAGGTATTCCATGAACCCACTTATGTTCACAACGCCTACTATATGTATATGGCCGACCTCGGGCAGGCTTTTATTTACCCCAGCCCCAGGCTTTAAGGGGCCCTTGCCGATATTTATCCTCCCGACCCTGTCCGTTTTACCAAGACAGGCATCAATGGCAATTATGAAAGGCCTGTCGTGCTTTGCCTTGATTTGTTCCAGCACTTCACACAAATTTTTGGCATGCACGGGGTTGTCCAGGGTACCGTACACATATACATTGGAATACTGTATCAGTTTCAGCTTATAGCCTACCAGGGGACCCAGGCAGTCACCCGTGGACCTGTCAGTTCCGATGCATAAAATCACTATATCATTGTACAGACGGCTGTAGCATTCCCTGAATATGGACTCAAACCCTCTGCTGAAAAGGGTCAGTGCGTGCTCGTCATTCACATCGATCGAAATCTTGTTTGCGCTGTCCATATATACCTCCTGCAGCCAGGATACTCAATGGGTTATAGTTTGCCCCCGATATGGCAAATTTATGCAGGTATTGCCTGTGCTCCATTAGTATCCTATGAGGCTGTCAAGCCCATTTATGCCTGGCCTGCAAGAAATGAACTTGCTATGGGCAACTGAGGGCCTAAAGAAGGATTTTAAGCTGTCCTTAACGAATTAAACATTAATCTGACATGTCCAGGAGAATATATATGAGATTTGTAAAGTTATTGGTTATTATACTGGTGATCGCTGCCCTGGGGGCAGTTTCATATTTTATGCTGGGCGGCAGAAATAAGACCCAAGCCTATGTTCTGGCCCAGGTATCCACTGCCAGGCCTGTGCCTTTCGGCGAAGATGAGGACATCCATTTTTTCAGCGAAGGGTTCATCATAACAGGCCCCCAATCCCGCTTTTACAACTACAGCGGAAGCGAGATAAGCAAGCCCTTTACCCACGATGACCTCCTGTATGAAAATGGCGGGATCGATATAGCGCTGCACACGGAAAATTACCTGATAACTGGGTCAGGTCATATATACAGTACCTTGTCCGTGCCCTTCAAGCGCATATACGACAATCCCGAAAACCATTCGATAGCAGGCGCCCGGGAGGGAGCTGACTTCCTGCTGATACTGCTGGCCAGGGATGAGTACGATGTTGAGCCTTATATACTGGTGAATGGCAGCTCCTTTCTCCTGTCCCTTGATGGCAGGGGCAATACCAAGTACGCGGCATCGGCGGTGACCAAAGGGGCAAAAAGTCTTTCCCTGCTTTGCTACAGCCTGGATACACCTGTGCCCGCGACCCGGGTGTTCCATTATAAAAACAGGAACGAGCTGTTCGGCGTTATTTCTGAAAAGGACCGTCTCTTGTACGATATATACATGCAGGAAGACTATATAATTTTAATAGGAACGAACAGCATTATATGCTACAATATATATGGAGACAGACTGTGGGAAGTGGAGAACACCTATAAATCCTCATATGAATCAGTATATGCCGAGGATGGCCTGCTTTTATATTTTCAAGACAGCCTGATATCCGATTCACAAAGCGGAAATGCGATTTTAGTCAGCAGAGCAGGCCAATACAAGCTCCTCGAATTCCCCTCCCATTTGAGCAGCCTGACTGCCCACAGGACAGGATTTGCCGGAGTGGAATACGGGAATACCCTTGTTTTCATTGATGAGAACGGGAAAGTACGGGAGAGACACAAGCTGACAAAGCAGGTCGTCAATGTGTGCAAATCCCCATACCGTGAAGATATGTTCTTTGCCAGAACAGCTGACAACACATTGGCTATTTATTCATACGAACGAAAGGATGAACAAAGTGAACGTAATTGATCTTTTCATACTTTTAATAATGGCAGTATTCACTGTTATTGGCTCATATAACGGCGCAGTCCTGTCAGCCTTGAATGGTATCTCATTTGTGGTCTCATGGCTGCTCAGCCTGCTCTTTTATCCGCTGATATCCAGGCTGTTGATGAAAATAATACCTAACTTCCTTATGGTCATCAGCCATTATGCCGACGGGTCCTCCAGGATACCCGATATCAACAGCGTGAACATGCCTGTATCAAGCTTCTCGTCCGCCCAGATCAAGCAGATAGTCAACCAGGCCCAGATACCCAATCCCTTCGGCCGCATCCTGATTTCATCGTTTGACTCTGCCGGCGGGTCCATGACCCTGGCCGAGTATTTTGATACTACCGTTGCCATCGTCATCATAAATATTGTGAGCTTTCTCCTCTTGTTTTTGGCATTAAAGCTGCTGCTGACCATTGGGATATCCGTTTTCAAGACGGTAAAGGACATACCGATCCTGGCCAAATACGACAGCCTTGTCGGTGCCGGTATCGGAGTGATAAGGGGCTTTTTTGTGGCCCATTTCCTCTTTGTCCTCGTGCCCATCATGATAACCATAGCACCGATTGACCTGATAACCGAGATGATGGATTCCTCCTTGCTGTCCGGAATTTTCTATAAGGCTAATATGTTCACACTGTTCATAAGGTAAAGGATCAATCCAAAATTTATATGAATAAAAAATGTTTCACGTGAAACACTAGGATTTTGTTTCACGTGAAACATTTTAATTTTTGCCCGTCAATTTTTCCAGGATCCTTTCAAGATCATCATCGCCGTAATACTCTATTTCAATGATCCCCTTCTTTTTCCCGGGGTTTATTTGCACCCGGGTTCCTAGGGCTTCCTCCAGGTTCATCTCTAGTTCCATAAGGTACACCGGCTTTTCGGGTTTAGATTTCTTCTGTGTCTTTTTTTGCCCTATTATTTTCTTGATAAGTTGCTCAGTTTCCCGGACGTTCAGTCCTCTTTCTAGTACACGCTGCGCGACCTGGTCCCTGAGTTTCGGATCGCTTATCCCCAGCAAAGCTCGTGCATGGCCCTCAGTCAGTTTGCCGCTGATCAGATGGTCCTGAATTTGTGGAGACAGGTTCAACAGCCTCAAGGTGTTGGCTATGGCTGGCCTGCTGCGGCCCAGCCGGTCTGCGACCTCCTCCTGGGTCAGCTTGTATTGCTCGATCAGGAGCTTTATGCCCTGGGCCTCTTCTATTGGGTTGAGGTCCTCCCGCTGCAGGTTCTCTATGAGGGCTACCTCTATTATCTCCTTTTCGGATAGATCCATTATGACCGCAGGAATTTCAGAGAGGCCTGCAGCCCTGGCGGCCCTCCACCTCCGCTCGCCAGCTATGATCATGTACCTGTCGCCCTGCCTCTTTACCGCTATGGGCTGTACTATGCCATGCTGCTTTATAGATCCGGCCAGCTCCTGAATCTTCTGCTCATCGAAAATCTTTCTCGGCTGGTATGGATTCGGGTCTATGGCCGTTATCTTTATTTTTTTGACACCGGACCTTTCATCATCAGCCTTCGGGTCGGCCCCGTAGCTTTCAAACAGCGCATCAAGTCCCCTGCCCAAACCTTTTTTCATCAGGCACCCTCCAATTCATTCTGCAGGATCTCTTCGGCCAGATCCGTGTATGCTTCTGCGCCGGGACATTTGGGATCGTATTTTATGATCGGCAGGCCGTGGCTCGGGGCTTCCCCCAGCCTTACATTCCTGGGTATTATCGTCGTATAGACTTTATTTCTAAAGTATTTCTTGACCTCCTGGACCACTTCTATCGCAAGGTTGGTCCTGGCATCGAACATGGTCAGGACTACGCCTTCTATTTCAAGGGCAGGGTTTAGATGCTTTTGTACAAGCTCAACCGTGTTCATAAGCTGAGCCAGTCCCTCCAGGGCATAATACTCGCATTGGATGGGGACCAGGAGCTTGTCCGCCGCTGTCAGGGCATTTATCGTTATAAGGCCTAATGAGGGCGGACAGTCGATCATCACGTAATCATACAGGCCCTTGATCGGCTCCAGTGCCCGCTTCAGGATCGTTTCCCTGGAGATCATGGACACCAATTCTATCTCCGCTCCGGCCAGCTGTATATTAGAAGGTATTATATCAAGGTTATCTATTTCAGTATGTACGATCGCTTCGCGGGCATCAGCCCTGTTTATCAACACATCATATATGGACTTGTTGACCTTGTTTTTGTCAATCCCCAGGCCGCTGGATGTATTGCCCTGGGGATCTATGTCGACGGTCAGGACCTTTTTGCCTGCTACTGCCAGACATGCGCTCAGGTTGACATTCGTAGTGGTCTTGCCCACACCGCCCTTCTGGTTCGCAATCGCTATGACTTTGGACATTTGATCCGCACCCCTTTTTTATATCTTAGTTCTATTATAGTTTATATTTCAAGGAGTTGGAAGGGCCGTGTCATATTTTTTGCGGGACGTGCGTATAGTTTTATATAAAACTTGTAAGTGAGGACGAAATGAAGATACTGATAACGACTTTTTTACTTGTATTTCTGGCTGAGCTTGGTGACAAGACACAACTCGCCACAATGCTGATGGCCACAAAATCCAAATCTATTTGGACAGTATTCATCGGTTCGTCAGTCGCCCTTATTGCATCCTCCCTGCTGGGCGTCCTGGCCGGTTCCTTCATTACAAAGCATATACCCGCCTGCTATATACATGCGGCGTCAGGCCTTGGCTTCATCATCATTGGAATATTGTTGTTGGCAGGCAAGCTTTAAAATAAAAAAGGCTTTTCAGCCTTTTGGAATCGTGACTATTATTTCTATATGGTCGCCCTTGTCCTCCTGCATGAGCTTTGCGCTCACTCCATAGTCCTTCATCATTTTTACTGCATTTTGTATCGTATTTATAAAGACCCTCAGATCGCTTGTCCTTTTAAACAGCCTTCTTTGCTTAGGCCTGACATTGGCCTGCTTTTGCTCGATCCTGCTGATCATTCGCTCTACGACGGCTTCCGTCTGCCGCACATTCAGCTTTTTCTCAACGACCTGATTTATTGCCTTGAGCTGAAGACCTTCATCAGGGAGCTTTAGCAAAGCCCTTGCGTGCCTTTCAGTAAGGTTCTCCTTTATGAGCACTTCCTTTATCTTGTCGGGCAGGCGCAGGATCCGGAGCTTGTTGGCTATGGTGGACTGGCTTTTCCCCAGCTTTTCCGCGAGCTGCTCCTGGGTCATGTTGTGGTCATTTATCAGGCTGGCATAGCCCTTGGCTTCTTCCATGTAATGCAGGTCTTCCCGCTGCAGGTTTTCTATCAGGGCAATAATGGCGGAGTCCTGTTCGAAGCTGTCCATCACGATGGCCGGGATAGAGTCCATATTGAGCAGCTTGCAGGCTCGCAGCCTCCTTTCGCCGGCTATGAGCTCATAGGAGTCATGGCAGACCTTTCTGACTGTGATCGGTTGTATCACTCCATACTCCTTTATTGACTGTGCAAGCTCGTCCAACCCTTGCACGGAAAAGCTTTTCCTGGGCTGGTATGGGTTCGGCCTTATCTGGCTGACAGGAATGTTTTCCACCTTTTTGCCCGGCTCTGTGCTGGTTTCCTCGGTTGAAGTGTTCACAAACCTTAACATGATATCCCCTCCACCCTTAACTATTCGCCATTTGATATCATATTCCTGCCATATCATCCATGATTAATGTTTATTTAACTATAAGTCTATATTCTTTCATATTTTGCGTTTTTTCTTCCGATTTCGAACAATTGCGCAGCTTCCATATGGGGTTTCCCGGCTTATCATAGGGGATCCTTCTTTGGCTTGCCGGCAGGCCTCGGGTATTTTTCCGGGGTTGGCTTTTCCTTTCTGATCGTCACCAGGTTATGGGTCTTTTCAGAAAAGGGGACCATGACCGGTATGCAGGTCAAATCCCCACCGCCCAGGACCGAAGCTGCCCTGCCTGCAGCTTTCATCTCTTCCTGGGCCCCGGGCCCCTTGTTGAATATGCACCAACCCCTTAATTTCACAAAGGGCAGGGTATATTCGAGCAGGACCCTGAGCTCAGCCACAGCCCTTGAGACCACTATATCATAGGACTCCCGCATTGAAGGCTGTTTTCCGAGGTCTTCTGCCCTGCCGTGCAGGGCTTTTGTTTTACCGAGCCTAAGTTCTCCTATGAGCTCATTTAGGAATATGATTTTTTTATTGACCGAGTCTACAAGGGTAAGCTCTATATCCGGCACCGCTATTTTCAGCGGTATGCCCGGAAAGCCAGCCCCTGTCCCCATGTCAAGGACCGCCATTTCCTGTGTGATCAGCCCTGTCGCAAGCAGGGAAAGGGAGTCGAGGAAGTGCTGGACCACTATCTCCCCAGGATCCGTTATCGCCGTGAGATTGAACCTGGCGTTCCACTCGATCAGCAGCTCCAGGTATTTTTGAAATTGCCCTATTCTTTCTGTATCGAGCCCGATCCCCATGGCGGCGCTGCCTTCAAGCAGCATGTCCATTTCTTTACTCACCGGATCTCCCCTCCCTTTTAAGCTTCTCCAGGTAAACAAGCAGGACCGATATATCAGCAGGGGACACTCCGGATATCCTTGAGGCCTGGCCTATGGACACTGGCTGTATGTCTTCTAGCTTCTGCCTGGCCTCCAGCCTGAGCCCCTTTATACTTTGATAATCTATGCCCTTGGGTATGTACCTCTGCTCCATTTTCTTAAACTGCTCCGCCTGCCGCATCTGCTTGGCTATATAGCCCTCGTACTTGACATGGATCTCTACCTGCTCCTTGACTTCATCGGGCAGTTCCTGGCCTTCTAAATCCAATGCCTTAATGTGGTCGTATTCCAGCTCTGGCCGCTTCAGCAGGTCGTACAGGCTTATCCCGCTTTTGATAAGGGAGGTGTTCAGGCTTTCAAGATACCGGTTCACCTCGTCCGTCGGGGAAACGATCACTTCCTTCAGCCTTCTCAGTTCCCGGTCCACGGCTTCCCTTTTCCGCATCAGCCTGTCATACCGCCTGTCGTCTACCAGCCCGATCCTATAGCCCAGCTCTGTCAACCTGAGATCTGCATTGTCCTGGCGCAGGAGCAGGCGGTATTCCGCCCTTGATGTCATCATCCTGTATGGCTCCCTGGTACCCTTGGTGACCAGGTCGTCTATTAGAACACCTATGTAGGCCTGGGACCTGTCCAGGATCACCGGTTCCTCCTCTTTCACATACAAAGCGGCGTTTATGCCTGCGATGATCCCCTGGGCCGCAGCCTCCTCATAGCCTGAGCTCCCGTTGATCTGGCCGGCGAAAAACAGGCCGCCTACTTCCTTAGACTCAAGTGTCAGCTTGAGCTGGCTGGGATAAATGCAATCGTATTCTATGGCATAGGCAGGCCGCATTATATGTACATTTTCCAGGCCCTGTATCGTACGATACATCTGTACCTGGACATCTATCGGCATGCTGGACGACATGCCCTGGACATACATTTCATTGGTATCAAGTCCCTCAGGCTCAATAAAGACCTGGTGGCTCTGCTTTTCCTTGAACCTGACCACCTTGTCCTCGATCGAAGGGCAATACCTGGTGCCTATCCCCTCGATCTCACCCGAATACATGGGCGACCGGTGCAGGTTGCTGCGTATGATCTCGTGGGTCCTTTCATTGGTATAAGTAAGCCAGCAAGGCACCTGGTCCCGTTTTATCGGCTCGCTCATAAAGGAGAAGGTCAGGCCTCCTTCATCCCCCGGCTGCACTGCCATCTTTGAAAAATCAATGGTCCGCTTGTCAACCCTGGCAGGGGTCCCGGTCTTGAAGCGCTGGAGGGAAAAGCCCAGCGCTTTTAGGCCCTCGGAGAGCTCATTTGCCGGATGGAGCCCGTTGGGGCCGCTGGATTTTGAATATTCCCCTATTATTATCCGGCTGCGCAGGTACACGCCCGAGGCTATGACCATGGCCCTGCATTCGTATGTCTCGCCCGTGCTCAATACGACTCCCGAGACCTGGCCGTTTGTCGTAAGTATACGCACTACCTCGCCCTGCCTTATGTCCAGGCGCTCCTGGTTCTCCAGGGTCTCCTTCATGGCAGCCTGGTACCGCTTCTTGTCAGTCTGGGCCCGGAGCGAGTGGACTGCCGGACCCTTGCCGGTATTGATCATCCTTATCTGTATAAAAGTCTTGTCAGTGTTTATGCCCATTTCACCGCCAAGGGCGTCAATCTCGCGCACCAGGTGGCCCTTCGACGTCCCGCCGATAGCAGGATTACATGCCATCATGGCGATTGAATCCAGGCTCAGGGCCACGACAAGGGTCCTCAGGCCCAGCCTGGCGGCAGCAAGGGCTGCTTCACAGCCCGCATGACCTGCACCTGTGACTATAACGTCGTATCTTCCTGCATTAAATTCCATTTGCTTTCCTACTTTCCAAGACAAAACTCGGCGAAGATCTTGTCGATCAGGTCCTCCGTCAGGCTTTCACCGGTTATTTCACCCAGGCAGTCCAGCGCATCTCTTATATCTATCGTGATTATATCCAGAGGCACGAGTGCTTCAAGAGAAGCCAGGGCATCCTTCAAATGCCCGTCTGCCCTGATCAGCGCTTCCTTGTGCCGGGTATTGGTGATGAAAATTTCATTGCCCGCCGTAAGTTTCCCCGAAAAAACCATATTGTATATATAGTCTTTGACATCCTCTATGCCTGTACCATCCACCATTGAGGTCCGGATCACGTCCGCCTTGACTAGCTTCCTCACCTCAGCCTCATCGATCACTGCCGGCTTGTCGGTTTTGTTTAGCAGGACCAGGGCACGCCTGCCACTTAGCCATTCCATGATTTTGCGGTCATCCTCGCCCAGGGGCTCCGAGGCATCAAGGATAAAGAGTATAAGGTCAGCTTCCTCCATCATGCCCCGCGACCTTTCTACCCCTATTTTCTCAACCAGGTCCACGGTCTCCCGGATGCCGGCCGTGTCGATTATCTTTACCAGGACACCCTTTATATTCAGATGTTCCTCTATCACGTCCCTGGTGGTTCCGGGAATATCGGTCACGATCGCCCTGTTTTCCCTCACCAGGGCATTCAATAACGAGGACTTCCCCACATTGGGACGGCCTATGATGACTGTTTTGATGCCTTCCCTGACGAGCCTTCCCTGGTCGGCCGAATCCAGCAGCCTATGGCACTCCTGCCTTGCAGCCTTTAGAGCCTCAGCCAGGTCATCCAGGAATACGTCCTCTATATCCTCCTCCGGATAGTCAATGGTGACTTCTATATGGGCCAGGAGGTTCAGCAGCCTTTCCCTCAGGCTTCCTATTTTCTCGGTCAGGCTTCCTTTCAGTTGCCGTATGGAGGCCTTTGCAGCTTCCTCGGTCCTGGCGGATATAAGGTCCATTACCGCCTCGGCCTGGGATAGGTCTATGCGGCCGTTCAAAAATGCCCTTTTTGTGAATTCTCCGGGTTCGGCCATCCGGGCCCCGGCGGAGATCACAAGCTCCAATATCCGCTTAACAGGCACCATGCCGCCATGGCAGTGGATCTCAACTATATCCTCCCTGGTATAGGTCCTGGGCGCCTTCATATACACCATCATGACCTCGTCAACGATCTGTCCTTCATCATCGGTTATATACCCATAATTGAAATACCTGTCCTTTAGGTCGGATGCCTTGATCCTGCTGCTTTTCTTGCCCGTAAACAGCTTTTCTATGATCCTGGCGGACTCATCCCCGCTTATCCTTATAACGGCTATCCCGCCCTCCCCTGGCGGGGTCGCGAGCGCAACCACAGTATCGTTATGCATATCCTCACCTATAAATAAACCCAGCATTTCTACTGGGTTTGATTGGTTTATCCTGTTATTTCAATGTGATTACGACTTTCCTGTATGGTTCTTCCCCTTCGCTGTAGGTCGTGATATTGGGTTCCTTTTGGAGGGTCGAATGTATTATCCGCCTTTCAAAGGGGTTCATGGGCTCTAGGGTTATCTTCCTGCCGCTTTTCTGCACCTTGTGGGCCAGCCGCTTTGCCAGCTTCTTCAGGGTTTCCTCCCGTTTGCTGCGATAGTTTTCCGTATCGACGATCACCCTCGTGTACTTGTCGGTCCCCCGGTTCACCACCAGGCTGGTCAGGTACTGGACCGCATCCAGGGTCTCTCCCCTGTGGCCGATCAACACTCCCATTTTCGGCCCGCTGACCTTTATCATAAGGCCGTTTTCCGATTCAGTTATGTCCAGCTTCGCTTCGAGATTCATTTTCTCAAAAAGCTCCATGAGGAAATTCTTGGCGACCTCGGCCTTGGTTTGCTTCAGCGTAGCTCTGATCTTGGCCTCCCTGCCTCCGAACACCCCTAAGATCCCTTTCACCGGCTCCTCAAGCACCTCAATCTCCAGCTTGTCCCTTTGTACCGCCAGCTGGATAGCCGCTGATAAGACCGCATCCTCTACCGTTCTGCCTGTGGTTATTATCGATTTCATTTTGATCCACCTTCCTTGACAGGCGGGTTCAGCCTCTTGATGATGAAATGCTGTGCTATCTGGAACAGGTTGGCTGTAACCCAGTATATTGCAAATGCTGATGTATACATCGTACAGAACCATACCGACATTAGGGGCATTATAACGGAAAAGCCCGCCATCTGCTGGTTGTCGCCCTTTGGCTGGGTCAGCTTTATTTGATAATAGGATGTGACCCCGGCCAGGATCGGGAGTATGAACAGGCCATTGTAACCCTGGGTGAACATTGAGATTGACTTGTTCAATACATCCTTGAAGGGTGAGTCCGGGCTCCACACGTTCCTGATCCACAAAAATCTTTCCACTGTTTCTTTTGCAATATTCTCGGCAGCTATTTTATTTAAAGCCGCAAACATCGCAAACATCAAGGGCAGGGTGAGCAGCATCGGCAGGCAGCCGCCCAGCGGGTTGATCTTATGCTTCTGGTAAAGCTCCAGGGTCTTCTGGTTTTTCTTTTCAGGGTCATTTTTATATTTCTTGTTGATCTCATTGAGCTCCGGCTGGATCTCTGCTATTTTCTGGTTGGCCCTTTTGGACTTTAGATCCAGGGGCAGGAGCGCAGCCCTGAAAATTATCGTGAATAAAATGATGGCCAGGCCATACCCGCCGAAGGGTTCAGGTATTTTGGACGTTATCGTGTATAATCCTTCCAGGATGCCCTTCAGGAAATTGACGAAGGAACCCCACAGGCCTGGGTTCTGTGTCTGCTGGACAGTCTCCATTAACAGAATAGGTAAATTCATCAGGTTATACCCCCGTGTTTATTCTAAAGGGTCGTATCCACCAGGGTTCAGGGGATGGCATTTCAACAGCCTTCTGATGGAAAGGTAGATTCCTTTTACAGACCCGTATTTGCTTATCGCTTGTATTGAATATTCTGAACATGTAGGATAAAAACGGCACGTAGCCGGCAAGGCAGGCGAAATATGCTTTTGGTAAAGCCTGATCACAGATATCAATAATCGCTTCATTCTGCGGGTTCACCCTCTTTATACAGCCTGGCCCGCCTTAGCAGATTGTTGACCGCCTCTTTCAACTCGTCAAAGGATGCGTCCGCTGCGTCCTTTCGTACTGAAAACACCAGGTCATATCCACGCTTGATGTTATCCAGCTCGGCTGATACTATCTCTCTAAGCTGCCTTTTGATCCTGTTGCGTCTGACAGCCTTCCCAAACTTCTTAGTGATCGAAAAGCCGATCCTCAATGATGAATGGCCGGACCTTTTGTAGATAAGCACCAGAAGGGGATGCCCAATGGATTTCCCTTTCCTGTATATGTATAGGAAATCGCTGTTTTTCCTCAGCCGATATCTTTTTTGCACCCATACGCCTCCAAAAGGTATTGTGTGGCAGAAAAGGCCACTTAAATAGCGGCCTTATGCTGTCAGTCTCTTTCTACCCTTTTGTCTTCTTCTCTTAAGCACGAGTCTGCCGTTTTTCGTAGACATCCTTTTTCTGAACCCGTGTTCTTTCTTTCTCTGTCTCTTCTTGGGTTGGTAAGTCCTGAGCATTTCGCAGCCCCCTTTCAAGCTAGCTATTTGTGTATGGAAAATAAACAATAAACCGGCATTATGCTACTCTAGTATTATATTCATGTTTATAAGGCGTGTCAAGAAAATCAAAACCATTGCTTTAATTATCCACAGATATTTTGATTTTTATCCTTTACTGTTGATAACTTCTACATTATAATAATAGTAGTAGTCTTTGCACCACGAGTTATGCACAAGTGTGGATAAGTGTGTGAATAACTCCTCCAAAATTCGACTTTTTTCTTGGATCCAATTGAATGTTCAGCCTGTTGATAATGTGAATCCTATCAACAAGGCTCTGTGTATAAAGATATCCTAACTAATAGACCTAACCCTAAAGCTGATTGCCTTGGGAGTTTTTTTGTCTGGGACATCTGTTTTTATTTTTATGCTTTATTTTTTTCTTTAATGGGAGGTTCTCATGGATACGTACTTATATGACATGTGGCAAAAGGTGCTTGACCTTATAAGGAAAGAGATCACCGATGTGAGCTATGATACCTGGATCAAGGCTATAGAGCCGGTTTCAGCAAAAGGTGATCAGCTGTACCTTTGTGTCCCAAATGACTTTACAAAGAGCATCCTGGAAGGGCGCTACACCAGCTTGATTTCAAACGCGGTCAAGCAGGTTTCATCCAAATCCTATTACATAAACTTCATTTTGCCCGGAGATGCCGATAAATACATGGACAGTCCGGAAAAAAGCGCTGCTGAGAAAAACGAGAGCTACGGCATGCTTAACCCCAAGTACACCTTTGACACCTTCGTTATAGGCAACAGCAACCGCTTTGCCCATGCTGCATCCCTGGCCGTTGCGGAAGCTCCTGCTGCCGCCTACAACCCTCTTTTCATATACGGGGGCGTTGGCCTGGGCAAGACCCACCTTATGCACGCGATAGGGCATTATATCCTTTCACAAAATCCCAAGGTCAAGGTTTTATACGTATCCTCAGAGAAGTTCACGAATGAGCTGATAAACTCGATCCAGACCAACAAGAACGTGGAGTTCCGCAATCGGTACCGCAGCGTTGACATCCTGCTCATAGACGATATCCAGTTCATAGCAGGCAAGGAGAGTACCCAGGAGGAATTTTTCCACACCTTCAACTCCCTGTATGAAGCCAACAAGCAGATTATCATATCCAGCGACCGGCCGCCAAAGGAAATACCTACGCTGGAAGACCGCTTAAGGTCCCGTTTCGAATGGGGACTCATCGCCGACATCCAGCCGCCTGACATAGAGACCAGGATAGCTATCCTAAAGAAAAAGGCTTTGCTGGAGAACCTGGACGTGGATGACGAGGTCCTGGCCTTTATCGCCAAGCGGATAGAGTCCAACATAAGGGAGCTGGAAGGGGCCTTGACACGCATAATAGCCTATTCGGCCCTGACCAACAACAAGCTGGACCTGTCAGTGGCAGAGGAAGCGCTGAAGGATATCATATCCAACCACAAGCCCAGAAAGATCACGGCCGAGCTAATCCAAAAGGTGGTCGCAGAGGCTTACCAGCTAAAAATAGAGGACTTCAAGTCCAAAAAGCGGAGCCGTCCCATTGCCTACCCCAGGCAGATAGCCATGTACCTTTGCAGGGAGATGACAGATTTGTCATTGCCGAAGATTGGGGAAATATTCGGCGGCCGCGACCATACGACAGTGATCCACGCCTGTGACAAGATAGCCGAGGATATGAACAACGATCCCCAGATCAGAAAGAGCATCAACAACCTGATAAAGCATATTAATGAAAGCCAGGGCTGATCTGTGGATAATTTCAAAGGGGATCCATAGACTTATCCCCACCTAATCCACACAGAGTATGGGCTTGTTTTCGGATTCGACAGCAAGATTCACATTTCCACAGGCCCTACTACTATTACTGCTATCTTATTATTATATTCACCTATCCTAGGAGGTATGACATGAAAATCAAATGCAATCAAAATATTTTTTTAAGTTCAGTACTTACGGTCCAGAAGGCGGCATCCGCCAGGACGACCCTCCCAGTGCTTGAAGGCATTTTGGTTCAGACTGATGATGGCCATATAAGGCTGACCGGCACCAACCTGGAACTAGGAATAGAAACCTGTATAGAAGCAGAGGTTCTAAGCCCCGGTAGTGTAATTATCCCGTCAAAGCTGCTCTCCGAAATAGTAAGGAAGCTTCCGGACAGCGTTATGGAAATCTCGCTCCTGGACAACTATGCGGTCAGGATAAAATGCCTGAACTCCACCGTAACAATCCAGGGGCTGCCACCGGAGGAATTCCCGGAGCTGCCATCAGTTGACGGGGGTGCAACCATCGAGGTCAACCAGCTGCTTTTGAGCGATATGATCAGGCAGACGATATTTGCCGTAGCAGTGGATGAATCACGGCCCATCCTTACAGGTGGCCTGCTTGAGGTGGAAGGCAACTCCATCAACATGGTCTGCCTGGACGGCTACAGGCTTGCGCTCAGGGCCGGCAGGACTGAAATGGCATACGAGGGCAAATCGGTCGTGATCCCGGGCAGGTCCCTATCTGAGATATCCAAGATTCTTGACAATGAAGATAAAAACATCAGGATAACCATATCCAGCAGGAACGTGCTGTTCGATCTTGGAAATACTAAAGTCGTGACCCGGGTGCTGGACGGAGAGTTCATTAACTACAAGCAGATAATACCCAGCGATTACAAGACGAGGGTCAAGGTAGACACCACCATACTGTCGGCCAGCATCGAGCGTGCCTCCCTGATCGCCAGGGAAGGTAAAAACAACCTTATAAAGCTCAATATCCAGGATACCCATATGGTCATAACCTCCAACTCCGAAGTCGGCCAGATATATGAGGAGATCCCCATACTGCTGGAGGGCAGGGACTTGGAAATAGCTTTCAACGCCCGCTATTTCCTGGATATCCTAAAGGTTATAGATGACCAGGAAATATGCCTTGATTTTACCACTAATGTAAGCCCGTGCATAGTAAGGCCGATAGACGGAGACCAATATACATACCTGCTGCTTCCCGTCAGAATCTACAGCTAACGGAGGCGTATATGGAAAAAATCAAGATCCATACCGAATTCATAAAGCTGAGCCAGTTCCTGAAGTGGGTGAATGCGGCTGAATCCGGTGCGGCTGCCAATCACATGATCACCGATGGGTTGGTCAAGGTCAATGGCGAAACAGAGCTTAGAAGGGGCAGGAAGATATATCCCGGTGACAGGATAGAAGTAGCTGATGCAGGCAGCTTTCTCGTGGAGTAGGGAAGGAAGTGCTTTGCCTTGTTTCTAAGGGAGTTGAGCCTCAGGAGCTTTAGGAACTATGATAGCTTGGAGCTGGAATTCGGCTCCAACTTAATTTTTTTTATCGGCTGCAATGCCCAGGGCAAGACCAACATACTTGAATCCATATTCCTGTCATGTACCGGGCGGTCGCACAGGACAAGCAGGGACAGGGAGCTTATAAAGCGTGGACATGACAGGTCGCTGGTGAAAACAAGGGTCGAAAAGCTGAGGGGCATAAGCGAGATAAGCATATATTTAAGCAGTACCGAAAAAAAAGCCGTTAGCATAAACGGCACCCCGGCAAAACGGATGGGCGAGCTGATGGGCCACTTAAACTGCGTGATGTTTTCATCGGAGGATCTGAAGATAATAAAGGAAGGCCCCGTAGAGCGTCGCCGCTTCATGGATATGGAAATATCCCAGATCAAACCTAAGTATTTCTATTTCCTGCAGCAGTACAACAGGATCCTGAACCACAGGAACTATTTGCTTAAGGAAATACAACGCAAGCCTGCCCTTGAAAAGACACTGCCGGTGTGGAACGAGCAGCTTGCCGAGACAGGCACATACATAACCGTTCAAAGAAAAAATTTCGTCAATTCTCTACAGAATATTGCCCGGGAAATACATAAGAAACTTTCCTGCAACACTGAAGATCTGGCCATTGTGTACAAATCCTCAGTCCCCCTAGGGACCGGCGACATCAGGGAAATAAAAGAAAATTTCCTGAAGGAGCTGGAGCAGAGGCAGGCGGACGATATACAAAGGGGGATCACCGGTATAGGATGTCAAAGGGATGATATGCTCACCACCATAAACGGGGAAGATACGAGGATATTCGGTTCCCAGGGCCAAAAGCGCACTGTTGTCCTGTCCTTAAAGCTTTCCGAGCTTGAGTTCATGTATAGGGAAACCGGCGAATACCCTTTGCTTCTACTCGATGATGTCATGTCAGAGCTCGACCCTTTCAGGCAGGCTATGCTGATTGAATATATAGGCAAGGTGCAAACCTTTATAACAACCACGGACCTGAACCAGCTGAAGGCTGTATCGGACCTTAAGGGCCAGATGTTCCATATCGAAGCAGGGCAGGCAAGGGAGCAGGCGTATTAAACCGGCTCTTTTATCATGACTGAAAAAAGGTTATAATAGTATATTGGAGTTGTAGGTATTTCAGGAAGGAAGTACATACTGTGATATTGCATTTGGGTGAAGATGTTGTTATCCCGGTCGAGAACATAATCGCAATAATCGACATCAATACTGTGAGAAAGTCAAAGGCAACTCAGGAATTTTTACAGATTGCAGAGGAAGAAGGTTTTATAAGGACCATTTCTGATGAACCTCCTAAATCATTTGTTCTAGCTGATATAGATAGAAATACAGTAGTGTATTTGTCGCCGATATCCTCAGCCACCCTTATGAGAAGAAGCGGGTTTATAGAGGGTATTTCACTAAACAGGGAAGAAATATGAGGGGGACTAGTAAGTGCACAGCCACATAGACAAGAGTTACGACGAGACCAAGATACAGGTTTTAGAAGGATTAGAAGCAGTACGCAAGCGGCCCGGCATGTATATCGGAAGTACAGGCCCGCAAGGTCTTCATCACTTGGTGTATGAAATCGTTGACAACAGCATAGACGAAGCCCTGGCAGGCTTTTGCGACTATATAAGCGTGGTCATACATGAGGATTTGTCGGTTACAGTCACTGACAACGGCAGGGGGATACCCGTAGGTATAAACCCCAAATACGGGATCTCGGCCCTGGAGCTGGTGTTGACCAAGCTGCACGCAGGCGGCAAGTTCGGCGGCGGAAGCTACAAGGTCTCCGGAGGCCTGCATGGCGTCGGCGCTTCGGTCGTTAACGCCCTTTCCGAATGGCTGGAGGTCACGGTCAAGACCGACGGGAAGGTCTACCGCCAGAAGTTCGAGCGCGGCGTCCCTGTTTCAAAGCTGGAAATAATCGGCGAAACTGAGGAAACGGGGACATCGATCACCTTCAAGCCTGACCACCTTATATTTGAAGATTTGAACTTCAGCTTTGAGGTGCTCAAAAAGCGCTTGAGGGAACTGGCCTTCCTGAATAAGGGCCTTAACATAAAGCTCCTGGATGAGCGCGACGGCCAGTCGAAGGAGTTTTACTACGAGGGCGGCATCGTGTCCTTTGTTGAATACCTGAACAGGAACAAGACCGTATTGCATGAAAAGCCCCTTTACATCTATGGTGAAAAGGATGGCGCTTCGGTAGAGCTTGCCATGCAATACAATGACTCATACAACGAAAACATCTTTTCTTTTGCTAATTATATAGCCACCGTTGAGGGCGGAACCCACCTGTCCGGCTTTAAATCCGGGCTGACGAGGGTAATAAACGACTATGCCAGAAAGGCCAACATCCTTAAACCCAGCGACCCGAACTTCACCGGTGAGGATACCCGGGAAGGGCTGACGGCCATATTGAGCGTAAAGCTGACTGAGCCCCAGTTTGAGGGCCAGACCAAGACAAAGCTGGGCAACAGCGACATGCGCAGCTTCGTTGAAAACATAGTCGTAGAGAAGCTGTCCAGCTTTATGGAGGAAAACCCGGCTGCAGCCAAGGTCGTTATCGAAAAGACCCTGAATGCGTCAAGGGCCAGGGAAGCCGCCCGCAAGGCCAGGGAGCTGACCCGGAGAAAGAGCGTGCTGGAAAGCGCTTCATTGCCTGGCAAGCTTGCGGACTGCTCGGAAAAGGATCCTTCACAGTGCGAGATATTCATAGTCGAGGGTGACTCTGCAGGAGGATCGGCTAAGCAGGGCAGGGAGCGAAGGTTCCAGGCCGTCCTGCCGCTTCGTGGCAAAATCCTGAATGTCGAGAAGACCAGGCTGGACAAGATCCTGGCCAATGCTGAAATTAAGGCCATGGTCACGGCATTCGGCGCCGGGATAGGCGATGAGTTCAATCCCGAAAAGCTCAGGTACCACAAGATAATCTGCATGACCGACGCTGACGTCGACGGCAGCCATATCAGGACCTTGCTTCTGACCTTCTTTTACAGGTACATGCGCCCGCTCATCGAAGGCGGATATGTGTATATAGCCCAGCCGCCCCTGTACAAGGTATCAAAGAACAAGCAGGAGCATTATGTATACAACGATGACGAGCTGGAACGGCTGCTCAATGAGATAGGCCGGGATAATATAGAGATACAGCGGTACAAAGGTTTGGGCGAAATGAATCCGGAGCAGCTTTGGGAAACGACGATGAACCCGGAGACGCGCACGATCCTGCGTGTAGAGCTTGAGGATGCGATCGCTGCTGATGAGATCTTCACCCTTCTGATGGGGGACAAGGTGGAGCCCAGGCGGGAATTCATCGAGCAGAATGCCAAGCTGGCCCAAAATCTGGATATATAAAGGGGTAACAAGTGAATGGACACTAATGAAGAAAGAGTTTTAGATGTCAACATAGAATCCGAAATGAAAAAATCCTATATCGAGTATGCCATGAGCGTTATAGTGGGCAGGGCCCTTCCCGATGTCAGGGACGGCCTGAAGCCCGTTCACAGGCGCATACTCTATTCCATGACCGAGCTGGGACTGACGCCTGACAAGCCTTACAGGAAGTCAGCCAGGATCGTCGGTGATGTGCTGGGTAAATACCATCCCCATGGCGACAGCGCCGTATACGATGCCATGGTACGCATGGCCCAGGACTTTTCGATCCGCTATCCCCTGGTCGACGGGCACGGCAACTTCGGTTCCATAGACGGCGACCCGGCGGCTGCTATGCGTTACACCGAGGCCCGCATGACCAGGATCGCCATGGAAATGCTGGCGGAGTTGAACAAGGAAACCGTTGACTTCATGCCAAACTTCGATGAGACGATGAAGGAGCC
Organism: Bacillota bacterium; assembly: GCA_029777885.1. Taxonomy (GTDB): domain Bacteria; phylum Bacillota; class Clostridia; order Caldicoprobacterales; family DTU083; genus JAKORJ01. The sequence goes on from JAKORJ010000117.1 coordinate 41,026, forward strand.
GGTGGTATTACCCTCCAGGTTCCCGAATTTGCTGGTCAACGGGGCATCCGGCATAGCCGTTGGCATGGCCACCAATATACCGCCCCACAATCTGGGGGAGGTAATAGACGGAGTTGTACTCCTGATTGATAATCCCGAAGCAACCCCTGATGATATCGCCAAGGTCATAAAAGGCCCTGATTTCCCGACAGGGGCCCTGATACTGGGCATGGACGGGATAAGAGAGGCATACAGGACGGGCAGGGGCAGGATCCTGGTCAGGGCAAAGACCGAAGTCGAAGAGATGCCCGGCAACCGCTCCAGGATCATCGTTACGGAGATCCCCTACCAGGTCAACAAGGCCCGCCTTATAGAGAAGATTGCCGACCTGGTCAAGGAAAAAAGGCTGGACGGCATTTCGGATATCAGGGATGAATCCGACCGCAGCGGCATGCGGATAGTCATTGAGATCAAAAAGGATGTCAATCCAAACATCGTGCTCAACTACCTCTTTAAGCACACCCAGATGCAGGTGACCTTCGGGGTCATCATGCTGGCCCTGGTCGACAATGAGCCCAAGGTATTGAATATAAGGGATATGCTTTATTATTACCTTGAGCACCAGAAGGATGTAGTAACCAGGCGGACAAAATATGACCTGTCCAAGGCAGAGGCCAGGGCTCATATATTGGAAGGCCTCATCATCGCCCTTGACAATATAGACGCTGTCATCTCCCTCATCCGGAGCTCCAGGACGGTCGCAGCGGCCAAGGAAGGCCTGATAACTAACTTCGGCCTGACTGAGATACAGGCCCAGGCAATACTTGATATGAGGCTGCAAAGGCTGACAGGCCTCGAGCGTGAAAAAATCGAGGAAGAGTATGCAGAGATCAAGAAGACCATAGCATACCTGAAGGAGGTCCTTGCAAACGAAGCCCTGCTCATGAGCATAATCAAGGATGAGCTCCTGGCTATAAAGAACAAGTACAACGACCCCAGAAGGACCCAGCTCATGCCTATGGAGGATGAAATCGAACTCGAGGACCTCATTGACGAGCATGATGTGGTCATCACCCTGACCCATTACGGGTATGTAAAGCGCATGCCCCTTTCCACATACAAGAGCCAGCACAGGGGCGGCAGGGGCATAACCGGCCTGCAGACCAGGGAAGAGGATTTCGTCGAGGATATATTCATAACATCGACCCACAACAGGCTCATGTTCTTTACCTCCCTGGGCAAGGCCTACGAGCTCAAGGCCTATGAGATCCCGGAAGCGGGCAGGAACGCCAAGGGCACGGCTATAATAAACCTCCTGCAGCTTGACCCGGGCGAAAGGATACAGGCTTACATACCTGTCAGGGAAGAGGATTTTGAAGAAGACAGGTACCTCTTTATGGTCACCCGCAGCGGCCTGGTGAAGAAAACGCCCTTGAGCGAATTTTCAAGGATACGAAAGGGCGGCATAATGGCCATAACCCTCAAGGAAGGGGACGAGCTTATTAGGGTCATCCAGACCGACGGCAAGCATGAAGTCATAATGGCCTCCCGCAAGGGCATGTCGATAAGGTACAGTGAGAGCGATGTAAGGCCTATGGGCAGGGCGGCCATGGGCGTCAAGGGTATGACCCTTGAAGATGACGACTATGTCATAGATGCAGAACGCTTCAATGAAGATGCGGAAGTGCTGACCGTCAGTGAAAAGGGCTACGGAAAGCGGACCCCCGCCTCGGAATACAGGCTTCAGCAAAGGGGCGGAAAAGGGATCATCACGATGAACATCACCGAGAAGACAGGTGACCTTGCAGCCCTTAAGGTCGTCACCGGCGATGAGGACCTGATGATCATCAACTCCGAAGGCGTTATCATACGGATCAGGACAGACGAGATATCCACCATGAGCCGGAACACCCAGGGGGTGACCCTGATGAAGGTGGACGGGGACTGTAGGATAATCTCCGTTGCAAAGGCAAAACGGGAGGATGACGAGGATACTGATCCGGATAACGGGGAAAATGGTTCATATGAGAGAAAAGAGGACAAAAAGTCCGCTTATAGCGATGAGCCCCTTGAGAAGCTGATCGAAAGAGCCTTAAGCGAATCCGATGACATTGAAGAATAATATGCCTTTACAATAAAATGCAAAGAGACAAGCAGACAAGCATCGTCTCTTTTTTTGCAGGAATTAGCATTATTCAATAGAAACTTTATTTATACGAGTAATAACTTAAAATATTCCGGCTGTATGTCTGTATCTATTTCCTGTATTGGAGTGCTGATATGGACGATAAAGGGGCATTGGCTGCAAAAATAGCGAAAAGCATGATATTTCCGGGCAAAAGCTTTATCGCATCGACCCTTGCCGAGGCCGCCCTGGAGGATATATTGATTAACCAGGAGGGAGAGGGCTGGCGGCAGGCAGTGGGAGAAGAGATCAAAGGCAGGATTGAAAGCTTCCACAAGGAGATGCTCAGGGTTTTGTTTGCCCTGCTCAAGCTGCCTTGGAACGAAGACATGAATAGCCTGCAGATGCTGTATATCGGCCCTGACCCTTGTGCTGCGGCTTTTGCCATAGCAGACCTTCTGTCCGTGATCGATAATATCAGCAATATTTTCACAGGGACACAGTTTTTTGACAAGGTCACCCTTGAGACTGTAAACACATCTTCCGACAATGGATTCAACCTGGAGACCGGTCTCAGCTATTTATACGCCCGGCTAAAAGGCTGCTGGGATGTAAGCAGGCTTTCCGTCAATGACCGCCTGCCCCAGGGAAGCCTGGATGAAATCAAGCTGCAAGGCTCCTGGGACGTGATAATAGCAAAAGATATAATCCAAAACTTTGGGATGAAGGAAGGCTATACTTTGATCTCTCAGCTTTCAGGCTGCCTTGGTGAAAAGGGTGCCATAGTGCTTATAGATTCTGCAAGGGATTATGGAGGGCAGGCAGTCAACAGCATAAAATACAAGGCAGCGGCAGAGCTGGGACTTGGCACAGTATCGCCCTGCGGTCCGGGTGAAGGCTGCACAGGATGTAGGCTTTGCCTCAAGGATATCAGGGTAAAAAGCAGGCTTTTGGAAAGCCTGAAAAGAGAAAAGGTTGACAGCACTGCAGGGGCTGATGGCCATTTAAATAAAAACCGGCCGGATGAGTGGATGTATGCCGTATTATCCCGCACCACCGATATCAGTGGCCGCACAGGCAATGAGTGCATCAGTCTGGATGAAGTGGCGGAAGGCCAGGAAGCATCCTTTAGGTTTTATATAGTGTCCGGCCATAAGGCAGGCAGCAGATTCGATATCTGTGACGGTGCATGTGGGCCTGATAAATACAGTCTGGATCTGAGTAAAAGCCCATTTGGCTGTATAAGCTTCGGTGACCTCATTTTTGCCGAAAAGGTCAAAATAACAAGAGGGGAAAAAGAAAACCTGGTATCCTCTTCAGAAAATTCAGAGTTTGTGAACCTTTCCGATTTTCAAGTCCGTGAGAGGCTGAATGTCGCCGAGGTTGACGAAGAGTCCCTGAAGTTCATACTGAAGCGGTTCTGGGATTTCGATGATTTCAGAAAAGGCCAGATGGATATCATAAGAAAAGCCTTTGCCGGGATGAGCACCCTGGGCATACTGCCGACGGGGGCAGGCAAGTCCCTGTGCTTCCAGCTGCCGGCCTTGCTCAAGCCTGGCATTTCAATCGTTGTCTCCCCGCTAAAATCCCTTATGAAGGACCAGGTAGACCATCTTAGGGACGCTGGCTTTGAGCATGCGGACTATATCGACAGCTCGATGAAAAGGGGCGAAAGGAAAGCGGTTCTGGACCGGTTTCGCTTAGGCTATATAAAAATACTTTATGTGGCACCCGAGAGGCTACAGATAAAAAGCTTCCAGGACGAGCTGGCAGAGCTGCTGAAGGATAATTTTATAAACTATTTTGTAATAGACGAAGCCCATTGCGCTTCGGAATGGGGACATGATTTCCGCCCGTCTTATTTGAAGATAATAGACATAGTGGAGCGTATAGGCCATCCTCCTGTGCTGGCCATGACAGCGACAGCTTCGCCCAGGGTTTTGGATGATATAGTCGGGATATTCAGGCTCGACAGGGACAATGTTGTACTGCCTGTTTCCTTTGACAGGCCGGAGATAAGCCTTGAGGTCGTCACGGTCGAAATCGGGGAAAGCAAGGATGATGTGCTAAGACGGCTCTTGATCGAAAGAATACCCAGATTGCTTGATTGTACCGGCCCTGACGAGCTGCATGCAAAAGGCTCTGGGATCGTTTTCACCATATACGCGGACCCCAAGGGCAGCAGCACCAGGTTTTTCGGCACCGAATACATTAAGACCATGGTTGAATCCTGGGGCCTGACTGCAGAAAGGTACCATTCGCGCCTGGCGGACTATGTCAGGATCGATATCCAGGACAGGTACATCAAGGGGGATATACCCCTCCTGGTTGCCACCAAGGGCTTTGGTATGGGGATAGACAAGCCTGACATACGCTATATCGTCCATATGTGCTATTCCAACTCCATTGAGGCCTATTACCAGGAGGCAGGCCGTGCGGGCAGGGACCAGGAGCACGCCCATGTGGTCCTGGTGGCATCGCTTCGGCATCCTGAGTGCATAAGGTCATCGGCGCGGGATACAGGCCAGCCCAGGTGCACCGACAGGTGGACTTGCTGCTATACAGGCGGCAAGAAGTGCGATTACGGCATGCAGGCCAAATTCATCTGCGATGAATACCCGGATGAGCCTGTCATGAAGCGGGACCTGTACAGGTTTATCGATATGCTTATCATAAAGGCTGCTGGGAAAAAGGAATTTGATTTTGCCTGTGATGAAAGCAGCCTGGCCGAGAGCCAGAAGTATCTTTATCACCTGCAAAAGGAATCCATGGTAAAGGACTATAAAATACTTGACTACCTGGATCCGGGAGCCAGGATCTACGTCCTGCTCGACAAGGGGTTCACCGATATTTCAATAAACAGGGCGGTAGCATCGATAGTTGCCAGGCTACAGGGCTTCAAGAAGCAAAAGCTCAACATGCTGGAGAGCATATGGAATTATGTCAGCAACACTAAGGTCTGCCGCAGGCACTTTATCATGAACTATTTCGGCGACAGCACCGACTACACCGAGGGCTGCGGCTTTTGCGACATAGAAGGCATAAACGCCCAAAGGGCCCTTGGCACCCATACCGGTGTCAACAGGGAAAGGCTGTATAGCAGCCTGAGATCGGCCTTTGATCAGAACCTGTTTGATTATGGCAGGATCCATGGGATAATAGAGCAGGCATATAGGGAAGGCATACAGGAGGCCGTCAAGATAAGGGCCATGAGGTATCTGGAGGATTATCCGGACAATGCACCTGCTTTGTATACGGCCGGCATCATCACCTTACGGAGAGACAGCCGGGAGGCATACGGTACAGACCGGCTTTTGGCCTGTCTTAAGCTGCTGGATGAGCAGCAAAATGCCGACGGGATACTGGGGATCCTGGTGGAGGCTTCAAGTGTTGTAAAAGATGCAGTTGAACGGCTCATTGAAAACCTGAGCCTGCCCTATACTGATTCAGAGTTAGCCAAAAAGCTGTATGCGTGCCTGCTCGATGAAAATATAAGATGCAGCCTTGCTGTTAGGTACCTTGAGCACCAGTTGTCCAGAATAAGCAGCAGGCTGGAGGAGGTTGCCCTATGAGCATAGACTTTGATAGTCTTGATAAAAGGATGCAAAGCGCTTTTCAAAGGCTAGACGACAACCTGAATATGTTCGCTAACCTGCAAAAGAAGGCGGAATCGGCCAGGCAGGAATTCGAAAAGGCTTCAGGGGAACTGAGGGCTTTGGAGTCAGAAATGAAGGCTGTGCTTGAAAATCACAAAAAGCAGTTCTCAGACCTGACCGGTGAGCTTGACGCATATGCAAGGGACATACAGCGGCTGAAGGATATTCTCCTGTCAGCCCAAAAGGAACTGCTTGCCTTTGCTGACAAGCGGATAGGTGACCATTTGGATGGAGTGAATGCCAGCCTGGGGGATCTAGGCAAAACCATTGACGACCTAGACAGTAAGGTAGATGAGCTTGGCACCGCTACTGCCAAGCTACAAGAGGATCTTGATTCTGCCAGGGACAGGCTGAAGAAAGCAGAAAAGTGGCAGAGGCTGTTTGGCGCATTTGTCTTTATAGCCTTGATTGCATCCTTTATATCAGTTGCCATGTTTCTTTTAAACGGCAGGTAGCACTATGATAAGATTTTAAAGCAGTCAAAAATTTAACGCAAAGGAAGTGGGGATTTGTTTAAGCTGCTAGGTATAAATACCAGTGACAAGCATGAATTTTACAGGGAGTTATATACATACCTGGAGGGACTGGTGAGTGACGATCCAGACTGGCTCGCAGGCCTTGCCGATGCGGCTTCGCTTTTATACCTGACCCTTGAGAACATAAATTGGGCCGGCTTTTACATTTTGAAAGGCAATGACCTGGTGCTCGGTCCCTTTCAAGGCAAGCCCGCCTGCGTGCGTATTCCCCTTGGCAAGGGGGTATGCGGTACAGCTGCCGATACAAGACAGATCCAGGTGGTGAAGGATGTTCACCTTTTCCCGGGGCATATCGCCTGTGACGAGGCTTCCCGATCCGAGATAGTGGTGCCGATCATAGCCGGGGACAGGCTTATAGGCGTGCTCGACATAGACAGCCCGGTGCTAAATAGGTTCGATGAAACTGACGCTGAAGGCCTTTCGCGGTTTGTTGATATCCTTAACCAATACCTTGCCTGGCCTGAGAGGTTTGTTTAATTGTTGACAATTATCCATACCGTGTGGAAAAGCCGGGATAAAATCTGTGGATAATGTTGATAAGTATGGGGATTATTTTGCTTTGAGCAAAGAAAGATATATGTCAACCTGTGGATAACCCCGAACTTATCCACAGATGTTGATAAAGGCTGCTATTTAGCAGCCTTGTTTATAAGCTCGAGTATTTTTTCTATGCTGTTTCCGACATCGCTTTTGTTCATTGCATTTATATATTTTTCCCTGTCCAGATACAGGCTCATTATGCTCTCATAAAGGGTCTGATTCGTCAGGTCTTCCTGCATGAGGACCTTGGCAAACCCCTGCTTTTCAAAGGATCTTGCATTCAGTATTTGGTCCCCACGGCTGGCGGATAGGGGGAGGGGTATCAGCAGGGCAGGTATTTTCAGTGCCAGGAATTCATATATGGAATTGGCTCCTGCGCGAGACACTACCAGGTCAGCCATAGCCATAAGGTGGGGGAGCTCAGCGTCTACATATTCGAACTGCCTGTAGCCCGGATGATCCACAAGGTCCTCGTTTATATTGTTCTTGCCGCAGATATGGGCTATGTAAAACCGCCTGGCAAGCCTGGGGAGATTGTCCTGGATGGCCTTGTTTATAGCCACTGAGCCCTGGCTACCGCCCATAACCAGGATGACCGGCTTGTCATCCTTAAAGCCGCACAGGCTAAGGCCCCGCTCTTTGACACCTTTAAAAAGCTCCGGCCTGATCGGCGTCCCTGTATGCACTGCCTTGCCGCTCCTAAAGTGGTTCACTGTCTCGGGGAATGTCGCGCAGACATATTTTGCGAACCTGGTCGCTATCTTGTTGGCCAGGCCGGGGGTTATGTCCGACTCATGCACGATGACCGGGACCCTGTTCAACCAACCGCCTATCACCACAGGCACCGATACAAAGCCGCCCTTTGAGAAGATGATCCTGGGCTTAAGCTTCCTTATGAGGGCGACGGACTGCCCGACACCGGCAATTACCCTGAAGGGGTCAGTAAGATTCTTAAGGTCAAAATACCTGCGCAGCTTTCCGGTCTTTACGGAATGATAGGTTATTCCCTCAATTCCGGATATAAGCTGCTTTTCTATGCCGTTTTCCGTACCGATATAGTGTATTTCCCAGCCCTGCTTTTTAAGCTCGGGTATCAGGGCAAGGTTGGGGGTCACATGACCTGCGGTGCCGCCGCCGGTCAGCACGATCCTTTTCACGGTGCACCTCCAAATAGTCACTCATTGATTCATATGCATGCATTGCTGGCTGGATACCTGCCATATCCTTTATGGTATAACACTGCCCTTTGGTTGCCTATACCCGTTCAGGTGCGCTTAGGCCTATAAGCTCAAGGCCGGATCTCAGCACCGTTTTTGCAGCCTGGGTCAGCGCCAGGCGCGAGGTCTTCAATACCTCATCCTCGACCAGGATGCTGTGGACATGATAGAAACGGTTGAAATCATGGGCCACATCCACCAGGTACCTGGTGATGATAGAGGGCTCCAGCTCATCCAGGGCTTGCTTCACCTTGCTGGGGAAATCGGCCAGGGTCTTTGCCAGGCTGTACTCTTCATCGCTGGACAGTAGGCTGCTGTCAAAGGCATTCAGCTTTACATCGCCGGCCTTGCGCAGGACGCTGCAGGCGCGGGCATGGGTGTACTGGACATACGGGCCTGTCTCCCCATCGAAATTCAGTATTTCATCCCATGAGAAGGCTACATCCTTTATGCGGTTGCTGAAAAGGTCGCTGAAGATGACCGCGCCGACTCCCATCTGGCGGGCGACCTCTTCCTTGTCGGGCAGATCGGGATTCTTTTCCTCGATTATAGCGGCTGTTTTGCTTATTGCCTGGGTCAGCAGATCCTCCAGAAGTATGACCTTGCCGGTCCGGGTAGCCAGCTTTTCGCCGCCTATGCTTACTGTCCCGAAGGGGACATGGTGCAGGTCCTTGTGCCAGTCATATCCCATTTTTTCTATAACCTTGAATACCTGTTTGAAATGCAGGCTTTGGGAAACACCTGTGACATAGATACACTTGTAAAAGTCGAAGGTGTTTTTGCGGTAAATGGCAGCTGTAATGTCCCGTGTGGCATACAGGGTGCTGCCGTCACTCTTCAATATGAGGCAGGGTGGCATATCCTCATCCTCAAGGTCCACGATCATAGCCCCTTCGCTTTCTACCAGCAGCCCCTTGGCCTTGAGCTCATTCACCACTGGCTCCATCTTGTCATTGAAGAAGGCTTCTCCCTGGAACAGATCGAATTTTACGCCAAGCACATCGTATATTTTAGCGTATTCCTCAAGGCTGATGTCCACAAACCAACGCCACAGGGCGAGGGCTTCCTCATTGCCCTTTTCAAGCTGGGCAAACCAGTACCTGGCTTCATCCTCCAGGGCAGGATCTGATTCAGCCTCCTCGTGGAACCTTACATACAATGAAACAAGCTCCTTGACAAGGTCCTTTCTGACCTTATCCTCGTCGCCCCATTTCTTGTAGGCAACGATCAGCTTTCCGAACTGTGTGCCCCAGTCACCCAGATAGTTTATGCCGATACAGTTGTAGCCCATAAACTTGAACATCCTGTACAGGGCATTTCCGATGACCGTCGAGCGCAGGTGGCCGATGTGAAAGGGCTTTGCGATATTGGGCGATGAAAAGTCTATTACGATGTTCTTGCCCCTGCCTTCATCCGATGAACCAAAGACCTTGCCTGTATCCAGGATTTCCGCCAGCAATTTGTCTATAAATATGGCCCGGTTCAGGAATATATTGACGTATCCGGATACGGCCTTGATTTTATCTATAAAGTCGGTTTTTGGCACGGACGCGGCCAGGCTTTCGGCTATTTGCACCGGGGGCTTTCTCAGGTGCTTGCTCAATTTAAAGCATGGAAGGGCCAGATCACCCATTTCCGGGCTTGGCGGCACCTCCAGCATATCATACAGCTGCTGTTCATTTAGTCCTTCTGTATATTTGGACAGCAGCTTAGAAACCTCTGATTTTGCATCATACATATGCTACGCCTCTTTCGTCCGTTTAGTCGGCAATATATTACCATAAAATAAGGGATTAACATAGTGCCATTACATTATTTTAGCACGAATAAACCATGAAATACCTGTCTCCCGATTTAACTTAAAAAACACGAAGCTATCTCATATATCAAACGGAGATAGCTCCTTTTATTGCGCACGACTTGGCGTTCCTGCCCTAGTCATTATTATTTATCGTTCTGTTTAAATTGTCATACAGCTCACTGCTGTAGCTAACCTTGATCGCATCCAGGCCATAAAGGTAAGCTCCCGCCACGGGGGGCAGGACCGGTACGATAATATGAGCCCTTGGGGCAGTCCTGTGGATCGCCAGGGTAAAGGCATCGATCAGCAGGGGGTTGCTCCCGTGAAACACGCTGCCCCCGATAACCACAGGGACCTCCATGTCCTGGATGTTGACGCGCTTTATGACTCCTGCAGTCATTTCTCCCAGCACATCTCCCATGTGGATCAATATGTCCTGACAGACCCTGTCGCCCTTCGATGCCAGTTCAAATACAAGGGGCGGCACCTTTTTCATGACATGATAAACATTGGGGTCAGTCTCGGGATAAAACCTGGTCACCAGGTCATCCATGTCTGATGCTCTGAATAGCTTGGGCAGCTCCTGCTCCAGCATGGTCTCAGGTCCTGTCTTTTCGTCAGCACGAAAAGCATGGTGAAGGGCCTCATGGGCTATGTCGCTCCCGCCGCCGTAATTGCCGAGTGTATAACCCAGGGACCTTAATATGGCTTGGGTACCGTCAGGATGCGCCGCAGCGGAATTGGATCCTGTACCGCATATGCATACGGCGCCCCAGGGGCTTGTCGTGCCGCTGCGCATGATTATCCAGGCATCATTTACTATTTTGAAGGGTATCCCTTCAAAAACCGGGCCGAGCAAGCCATAGAGCAGTTCAAAATCAGCAGGCAGGTCGGCCCCGGCAAGGCCTAAAAACACATAGCTCAAGTCCGATTTTTTTAGCGAGGCCTTGCTCAGCGTATCTTCAAACAGGCTTTGAATGACCCGCCTTGTCTCTTCCGGCCCGCAGCCCTGATGATTCGAAGGGCCTCCCAGGGAATCAGCCAATATGTTGCCCCGTAAGTCACCGACTACACAGCGGGTCTTTGTTGCCCCGCCGTCAAATCCCACCACATACATATCAAGTGCCCTCCCCGCCAAAGAACTGGGGCAGGTACGCCCTGTGGGCTTCCAGCAGGTCGTTTAAGATATTTATGGCATTGTCAGCCCCGTGTATCAAGGGGTTGCTCAACAGTGCCAACAGTGCTGTCTGCCTGCATCCGGTAACGGCCGCCTGGATAGTGAGCTGCTCGTATGTTTTGACTGCTTTTACAAGGGCAGAGATCCCAACAGGCAGATTGCCGGATGCCAGAGGATGGGCACCGGTGCTGTTGACCAGGCAGTTAGTCTCAATAACTGCATCGTAGGGAAGGTCAGGTATGGCGCCCTTGTTCTGGACATTCACAATATGCATTTTATTATCATTATTATGTATGCTTTCAACTAGTGATAAGGCAGCCTCAGAATAGAGGGCTCCTCCTCTTTGGGACAGCTGGGCCGGCTTTTCATTGAGGTCGGGACGGGCATAGAGCTCAAACAGCTCATCCTCTACGGCCATCACCTGGGTGGCACGGGTGCCCTTGCCGTTTCTCAGGCTCTCCAGCTGTTTTTCCAGGGCTTGCCTTTCATAATAGAAGTAGTTCAGGTAATAGGATGGAATCGCCTTAATTGTGGCTATGAGCTCCCTGGAGCCGGGATTGCCGGAGAGCATGTTTGCCGCATACTGTATAAAGTCGTCATTGCTGAACAACTCATCCGTCACGTCCCTGCCCTTGATAAAGATCCGGTTTGCCCAGCTAAGGTGATTGAGCCCGATATATTGGACATACAGGTCATCCTGATCGATTTCAAGGTACTTTGACAAACCTCTCAAAAGACCTATGGGAGCATTGCACAGGCCGATGCAGCGTATGGACGAGTGCTTGAGGACTGCCTCAGTAACGATCCCGGAAGGGTTCGTAAAGTTGATCAGCCAGGCATCCGGGCATAGCTCTTCCATGTCCCGGGCAATGGACAGGATGACAGGGATGGTCCTCAGGGCTTTTGCAAAACCGCCGGCCCCGGTAGTCTCCTGGCCAATATGATCGTATTTGAGGGGTATACTCTCATCCTTGGCCCGGGCCTCCATTAGCCCCACCCTTATCTGGGTGATCACATAGGAGCAGCCTTCAAGAGCTTGTCTTCTGTCCAGCGTAGCGGTTACTTTGACGGGGACATTTGCCTTCTCAAACATCCTCATGGTCAGGCCATGAATGATATCCAGCTTTTTTTTGCCCTCAGGTACATCGACCAGGGCGACCTCGGTCACAGGCAGCGTCTTTGTACGTAAAATCAGGCCTTCGATGAGTTCAGGGGTATAGCTGCTGCCACCGCCGATGATAGCGATTTTCATAGCTCCACCTCTCTTCTTAACTTTTACATGTTAAACCTGCTTCAAAAAGTAAGCCATAAGGTCAGGTCCGGTTTCAAATACATCTCCGCTGTTCCTAGCTGTATATTCGTCATATCCTCTGGCAATTCCTTGCCTGGCTCTACTTTTCCAATACAAAATGTAGGGGACCGGGTCGCTTGTATGGGTCCTTATTGACAAGGGAGTGGGATGGTCCGGCAGTATCAGCAGCTTATAATCCTCATACTCTTCGAGGCCATCCAGCAGGGTGCCTACTACCAGCTCATCGATCAGCTTTATGGATCTGACCTTGTTGTCGACCTCACGCCTGTGGCCGCATTCATCCGGGGCTTCTATGTGGATAAAGACGAAGTCCTTGCCTCGCTTTAGCGCCTCAAGCGCTGCCCGGGCCTTGCCCTTGTAATTTGTATGTATATTGCCGGTCGCGCCCTCTACATCTATCGTATCGAGGCCGGCGCACAAGCCGAGGCCTTTTATCAGGTCAACAGCCGATATGACTGCTCCGTCCAGCCCGTACTTTTCTTTAAATGAGGGAAGGGCGGGCTTTTTCCCCTGGCCCCATATCCAAATGGAGTTGGCGGGCTTTAAGCCTCTTTTGACCCTGCTTTGGTTCACCGGATGGTTTTCCAGGATACTGACGCTCCCTTGCATCATATCAAGTATAATGCCGGCATCCCTGCCTTTTGGCAGGTAGGCTTCTATTCCTTCACCTAGGATGTCATGGGGCGGGGTCAGGTCAAGGTCGAGGCTTCCGTCCTTCCAGATCAGGCAGTGCCTGTAGCTTACTCCTTTATAGAAGGTCAGAAAGTCGTTACCGAAGCTTTCGTTTATGGCATCTATAAGCTGGCCTGCCTCAGCCGTAGTGATCTCATCCGAGCTGTGATCCAGCATGATCCTCTGGCTGTATTCACCGGCATCTGACAAGGTGACCAGGTTTGTGCGAAAGGCTATGTCGGTGTCATTCATTTGTATGCCGATGCTGGCGGCTTCCAGGGGTGAACGGCCGGTATAATAGATGGCAGGATCATACCCCAATACTGCCAGGTTGGCC
>JAKORJ010000118.1 GCA_029777885.1 Bacillota bacterium
CAGGATATTTCCCGTCAGGCACTGCCGGCTACCACATAAACGGTGACATAGCTTCATCGATAATATTTTACTACCTAGCCACAGGAGATTTCGAGCTGATCGCTGAAATGGGGGCGGAGATCGTATTTGAGACCGCCAGGTTGTGGATAGACATGGGCTGCTATTCAGGCGGCAAGTTCATGATCAACGAGGTGACAGGGCCTGATGAGTATACCTGCCTGGTGAACAACAACTACTATACGAACGTTTCAGCCCAGTTCAACCTGAAATGGGCTTCCAGGCTTTACTACATGCTCAAGGCTGCGGGCAGGCTCGGGGATATTGTAGATAAAATAGGAATAACAGAGGATGAGATAAAGGAGTTTGAGCGGGCGGCAGACCATATGTACCTGCCCTATGATGAGAAGCTTAAGATCAATCCGCAGGATGACTCCTTCCTGCAAAAGAAAGTTTGGGACCTGGAAAACACCCCAAAGGACCACTTCCCCCTGCTGCTGCATTATCATCCGCTTACCCTGTACAGGCACCAGGTCTGCAAGCAGGCCGACACCGTCCTGGCCCACTTCCTGTTTGAGGATGCCCAGGACATGGAGACTATACGCAACTCCTATTACTACTATAAAAAGATAACGACCCATGATTCCTCGCTTTCGACAGCCATCTTCAGCATAATGGCATCCAAGCTGGGGGATGTGGACAAGGCCTACCATTATTTCGGCAATTCGGCTAAGCTTGACCTGTTCAACACCCATAAAAACACTAAGGACGGCATACATACGGCCAACATGGGCGGCAACTACATGGCCATCGTCTATGGCTTTGCGGGGCTTCGGATAAAGGAGGACGGATGTCACTTCGCGCCCCTTATCCCGAAGCAATGGGAGGGTTACAGGTTCAAGATCCGCTGCAGGGACAGCTCTTTGCTGGTCGAGGTTGGCAGGACCGAAAGCCGGTTCACCCTTATTTCGGGCAGTCCGCAGAGGATATTTGTCTACGGCAGGGAGTATGAGCTCCAGGACGCGCCCCTTGTTGTGCCACTGCCCTGACAGGCGTGTCCTGCTGTATGGGCCTGGCTTTATAGCCTAAGGAAATGGAAACTGAGGCATGGGGTTGAATGCCTTGTTAAGAGGAAGGGTGAGCCTGACAGTGAAGTATAGGGCTGTGATCTTTGATTTGGACGGGGTCTTGTGCCATACTGACAAGTACCATTACCTGGCTTGGAAGCAGATTGCCGACAGGCTGGGCATATATTTCGATGAACAGATCAACAACCGCTTAAGAGGCGTCAGCCGCATGGAAAGCCTTAACATCATACTGGAGAAGTATACCGGTCCGCTGCTGTCCAATGAGGACAAGGAAAGGCTGGCTTCAGAAAAAAACGAAACCTACAGGAAGCTTTTGATGCAAATGTCTCCAAAGGACCTTGGACCCAATGTACTGTCCACGCTGGAAAGGCTGAGAAAAGGGGGCCTTAAGCTGGCCATAGGCTCATCCAGCAAAAACGCCCCCCTGATACTGGAACGGCTGGGCTTAAAGCATTATTTCGACGCTGTGTCTGACGGAAACAATATACAGTATTCCAAGCCCCATCCCCAGGTTTTTTTAATGGCTGCAGAATACCTGGGCCTAAAGCCCCAGGATTGCCTTGTGGTGGAGGATGCGAAGGCAGGCATAAGGGCTGCCGCTGCCGCAGGCATGGACAGCGCAGCCATGGGCGATGCCGCGGGATATGAGCTTGCAACCTACAGCCTGAAGGATATAGCCGAGCTGCCTGAGCTGGTTGGGGCCTGACAGGGCGAAGGACAGAAGGTCGAATTAAGGCGGAATGACTCTGATTTCATAACATGATACTGAGTAACAGAATATAACGTTACTCTTAGTGCTATAGAAGATGCCAGCCGGGGCTATGAGTTACCCCGGTTGGCATTTCATTATGCCTTTTGCGTTTAGAAACAATCTGCCATCTTATACAGGAATCTCTCAATGATCTCTTTTATGCAATCATATCCGCCTGACCTCTCACCGGTTGCTTCATTCATGTACAGTGACCGGTTAAGCTCAATCATTATGGAGCTTACCCGCTTGTCCTTGTTGTAGTATTCAAGGGGCACTATTGAGCCGGAAAAAGGCCGGTTGCACTCGACTTTAAGGCTAAAGCCGGTGAAGAAGTCAAAGACGGCCTTTCGGAGCTCGCTACTTAGATGGAATTCATCAAAGCCTATACATACATCTGGGCGTGGAATGGTCTTATCCGGTTCATGGGGCAACGGGCTGGAAGCAAAGGAATGGGCATCGATTATCAGGCAGCGGTCATGCTTTTCGAGCTTGTCCTTGACCTTTGCAGCAAAACACCTGATGTTGTAGTATAGTTATTCGTCTTTCGGATCTACCATGAGCCATTACAGATAGGGTAGATACCTTAGATTCCTTTGGCGAGGCAGCTGTATTCAAGATGGGCTTCAGAGGTCTCTTTTTACATAAGTTATATTATTACTTTCTGACTTTTGAGTAGTATCATCACGTAGCGATACATCCGGCGCAAGAGCAATGAAATGGCTCATGGAAAATACATCAGAGTCACACTGTGGTTTAATATTCTAATGTCTTAATACTCAAAGCTCAAGTGGCACATCAGGAAAGCCAAGGAATACCTGAGAGATTAACTTCGGGATGATTCCAGATTAAAAGCATCTGTACAGAAGATAATACGGACTTCTGGTCTTGCCTAGTTATATCAAATATATAGTAGCTTCGAGCTACTCCTCGATGTTTTCTGCAGCCTCCACTTTGCTCCCAACTTATACCATGTTAAGTTTGATCAGCTTTTTGTCATACTACCGTCTTTCAGTATTGGTTGCTAACCAGATGTAGTGGTTAGCTAACCTCTTTTTACAATGTATATACACAACATTAGAAAGATTATGGCGTAAACATACGCTTACTATATTCATAGTTGTATACTATAGCAATAAATGATAAAATGTACCATAATAGCTTGATAGAAGAGTATATATAGAGTTTTTATGTAATCATGAGAAGTTAACGTTTGATTTGCTCAGAAAACAATGTTTCTATTGAACAATTTCATAAGGGATAGGTACAAGAACAATTGATAAGGTACTATAAACATTGCGTTGTCATGCTTCTGAATGCGTTAATAAGAGGCTAAATACTAACACCGATAG
>JAKORJ010000014.1 GCA_029777885.1 Bacillota bacterium
ATGCCCGGCCAACCAGCCTAACATGCCATGTACTCATTGTCAACAGCTTTCGCGGCATAAACGCTTTGCTCAGGTGGTTTAAACACCTGCTTAAATAACCGAGTAAATTTACACACAAATTTGGACTTGACTGTATTGACCGTAGCACCCTTTGTAGCTACAACCTGCACAACCCCGTCAACAGGAGCCATGATCTCGTTTTCCATTTTCATGGCTTCCAGAATCAGCAGGATATCACCGCGTTTGACAGTTTGTCCGTTGCTTACCCTTATATCCAGTATGGTACCCGGCATGGGAGCCTTAACTACCTCTCCATTAACAGCTGCAGCGGGTGCAGGTGCTGGCTGTACCGCCCGCTGTGGTGCAGCAGGTGCCGGTTGCGGTGCAGGAGATGACTGCTTTGATGTGGCAGGAGCGGCCTGAAATGCTGCCTGGACTGTAGCATTCTCAACATTGATTATGCTGGCCTGTCCTTTTTCAACTTCTACTTCGTATTTTTTGTTATTTATAGTAACAATGTATCGCATTGCATAAACCTCCATTTCAGATCACCTAAATATTCTCTTCTATCAGCCTGATGGATTTAAAACGAAGTTCAGACAAAGGTATATTTGATTCATGACTGACAATGGCCATTATCATTGCCGCTGTTTTCTCATCCACATTTTTCAGCTGTAATGTACCGGCAGACATATCCTGCCCTGCAGTACTTTCATTCAGACAAACAGGGTGAGCTGACCTATCCGCTGCGCCCTGTGCAGTGCCTTGATCTGAGCCTGCATTAATGGAGCCAAGTATTTTGGAAAATATAACAATCAAAAAGTACAGGGCAATAAGAACTAAAAACACCAGAGCCATAGAAAAGGCTGAAACCAATAAACTATCAGCAAAAGACATGTACACCACCCTTTACTTTTTCACTATTGAATAATTGACTGTTATACATTCTCTTTCTTCCCGTTCCTTGAAGAACTTCTCTGCAATCTGCGGGAAGGCGATGTAGGAAAGTACATCCTCATCGGACCTTGCTACACCTTTAAGCTCTTCCTTGGTTTTTTCAAACTGGGGTTCCAGGGTGTCTGCAAATCTGGTGGTGATAGGCTCTTCATCGCCTAGTATCTGCTCAATTAAACTGGGATTGATTTTCCCTGGAGCTTTCCCGTATTCGCCTCTCAAATAGGCTTTAACTTCCTTGGCGACACTCTTGTAGCGTTCTCCCGCCAAAACGTTCAACACAGCCTGTACACCTACCATCTGGCTCATGGGTGTTACCAGAGGAGGATAACCGAGATCTTCTCTTACCCTTGGAGTCTCTTCAAGTACTTCGTCCAATCTATCCAGAGCATTCTGAGCTTTCAACTGAGCTATGAGGTTGGAGAGCATACCGCCGGGTACCTGATAAACCAGAGCATCGGTTTCTACTCCCATTACGAAAGGATCCATTTGCCCTGACTTGACATATTTTTCTTTAATGGGTTTGAAATAATCATTTATTTTCTTTGTTATGCTATCATCCAGGCCGGTTTCATATCCCGCCTGCTTCAATGCGTAGTTCATTGTTTCTGTCGGCGGTTGAGATGTTCCGTTTGAGAAGGATGAAATCGCACAGTCTATACCATCGCAGCCGGCTTCGACAGCTTTATAGTAGGTGATCGGTCCCAGACCGGTAGTGCCATGGGTATGGAAATATACCGGCAGCTTCACCGTTTCCTTAATGGCCTTTACTATGTCATAAGCTTCCTGAGGGCCACAAATACCGGCCATATCCTTGATACAGATGGAGTGGACACCCATCTCTTCCAGCTCTTTGGCAAGTTTTGCATAGTTGTCCAGGGTATGAACAGGGCTGGTGGTATAGCAGATAGCGCCCTGTGCGTGAGCATTGCGCTTCAATACTTCATCAACTGCTACACGGATATTCCTGAAGTCGTTAAGGGCATCAAAAATCCTGAAAATATCCATCCCGTTGTCGACTGAACGGGCTACGAACATTCTGACTACGTCATCAGGATAGTGTCTGTATCCTAATATATTCTGACCTCTCAGCAGCATCTGCAGAGGGGTATTTTTGACCTTATCCTTGATTTTGCGAAGCCTCTCCCAGGGATCTTCGCTGAGATATCTGAGACAGGAGTCAAACGTAGCTCCTCCCCAGCATTCCAATGAATGGTAGCCTGCCTTGTCCATGGTTTCCAAAATCCCTTCGAAATCAGAGAAGGGCATTCTGGTAGCTATCAAAGATTGATTTGCATCTCGCAGCACTGTTTCACTGATGCGGACTTTCTTCATATATATCAACTCCTTATATAATAATGACTGATTTTGTAACTATTCTTAACACATAAAAAGGGCGGAAAAACTCAAAAATTAAGTTTCCACCCCGGAAACTGTCAAATTCCTGAAAGCTGCCTGTATATCAAGTTTATATTCGAAATAGCCTCCTACCTTTATTATAGCATAAAATAATAGATTGTCGATAATTTAACAATATGGATCCCGTAACTTTTTTGATATATGCACCTAACCCCGGGCTATTAACCGGTATGCCAAAATGCCGGTCACGGTCTTGCCGTCCTTTATCCTGCCTGCTTCTATGTCATGCAAAACGGTATCCAGGGGTACTGTCTCAAGGGTGAGAAGCTCATCCTCATCCAGGGACTGCCTGCCTGCAGCCCTAAGGTCTGTCGCCAGGAATATATGTATTTCCTCATCATGGGCACCGGGGGACATGAATACGGATAAAAGCTGCTGCCAGTGGGCAGCTTTATAGCCCGTCTCCTCCAGCAGCTCACGCCTGGCGGCTTCTAAGGGCGTTTCACCCTCGTCCAGCAGCCCTGCCGGTATCTCCAGCTGCTCCTGGGCAATGGCGTACCTGTACTGGCGTACCATCAGGATCTCATTCCTGTCATTTATCGCCACCACGGCTGCCGCGTCCCTGTGCCTTACTACTTCGCGCTCGGTCCTTATGCCGTTTTCAAGCAGGACCTGGTCCTTGTACACCTGTATTATCTTGCCGCTGAATACCTTCTCGCTGGACAGCGTCTTCATCCCTTGTTCCTCCCTGTCATTCTTCATCAGGTTCAAAAGTCGATCTTTCGCCCTTCAAAGTATGACTTATAAGCTCCCTCCATGAGCTGGGTAAGCTGGATCCCATCCTCAAGGCCGAAATGGATCTGCGAGCCGTGCAGTATCCCTTCTACCCATTGGGTCATTGCCGAGGGCAGAGCTTGCGGCAGGTCCTTTACTACCGTCCAGTCCTCCGAACCGGAATACCTGCGAGAGTTTATCTTTACACCATTGTCCCAGCCTCCGACCAGCAAGGCTCCCTCGGTACCGTAAAGCTCCAGGGAAAATGGGCTGTTGGGCGTTACAAAGCCTGTCTCTACGATCGCTATCGCCTTGTTTTCAAACTCTATGATGCTGACGGCATTGTCCTCTACGGGCCTGTTCGTTATGCTGTTAAACATGGACGTGATGCTTTTGGGCTTGCCAAGCAACCAGCGGCTCAGGTACATGGGATGGGCCCCCAGGTCTATCATGGCGCCGCCTCCGCAGGCCTTGGCATCGTAAAAGTGGTCAGGCAGCCAGTTGTCAACGGCACCGCTGTGGGCGTTCCTTATGCGCAGCAGGGTGATGTCTCCCAGCAGGCCTTCCTCAACGGCCTTTTTGGCAAAGAGGTTTGATGGAAAGGTACGGTGGGGGAAGGATATGCAGAACCTGACTCCGTTTTTCCTGACGGCCTCGGCAATCGCCTCGCACTCAGCCACAGTGGGCGCCATCACCTTTTCGGTGAAAATATGCTTGCCCGCATTTGCTGCGGCAGTCATTACTTCAGCATGAAGGTTTGTTGGCGCATCGACCACGACCGCATCAACATCCGGCCTGTTCAAAAGCGCCTGCAGGTCCTCTTCAAAGGCTGCTCCGAGCTCCTCAGCCCAGGTGCGTCCCCGCTCGGGAAGCTCGTCCCACACGGCGGTGATTTTGACGTTATCGATCTTTTTTAGCTGATTCGCATAGTCACCGGCATGAACATGCCATTTGCTCAGCATGGCCACATTAAGCATAAGCATACCTCCCATTTTTTGCTATAAACCGGAGCCTACAGCACCTCCGGATTGATCACATTGGGGACCCTGCTCCCATTCAGCAGATCAATCAGAATCCGGCAGGCTTCCCTATTCATTTGGG
This sequence comes from Bacillota bacterium, assembly GCA_029777885.1. Taxonomy (GTDB): domain Bacteria; phylum Bacillota; class Clostridia; order Caldicoprobacterales; family DTU083; genus JAKORJ01. The sequence continues at coordinate 4,189 of JAKORJ010000014.1, forward strand.
TCCGCGTCTCATGGGTATTGGTCCCTATGTGGGGCGTCAGCACCACATTGTCCAGTGTCAGGAGCTCCGGTGTGATCTTCGGCTCCCATTCAAACACATCCAGCCCCGCTCCTGCCAGGGTACCAGCGCGCAGCCTGGCAGCGAGCGCCTTTTCATCGATCACAGCTCCCCTTGAGGTATTTATGATGAAGGCTTCCCGCTTCATAAGCGAAAGCTCCCTTTCCCCTATAAGGTGGTATGTTTCATCGCTGAGGGGCGTATGTATCGAAATAACGTCAGCGGTCTTGAGCAGCTCATCCAACTGCTTGTATGTTGCTCCCAGCCTGGCCACATCAGCGGGCTCCAGCCTCCTGCGGCTGTAATAGGATATCCTCATGCCCAGGGCAACCGCTCGCCTTGCCGTGGCCTTGCCAATGCGCCCCATGCCTATGATCCCGAGCTCCTTACCGTACAGGTTGCAGCCCATGTTCCTGTACATGCCCCAGGCTGACCTGCTCTCCTGCCTGAGCTTCCTGTCGCACTCTGTGATCCGCCTCATGACTGCAAGCATCAGCCCGATGGTTAGCTCTGCAGTAGATTCGGTGACCGTATCGGGTATGTTTGCGACCACGATCCCATGCTCGGTTGCCGCCTTGATATCGATATTATCATAGCCTGCGCCATACACGCAGATGGCTTTGAGTTTCCTTGCCCTGCTTATTATCTCCCGGTCGACCGTTATCCCGGCAGCGAGTACCCCATCGAATTCAGGTATAGCAGCGAGCACCTCTTCGTAGGGCATGGCACCATGTTGCCACCTGGTCACATCGAATTGCTCGATAAGGTCGTAAAGGTCTTCTTCAGGCAGTGAATACGCAACTAGTACTTTTTTTCTTTCCATAAATCAATCTCCTGTTTGATTTAGTTCTCTGCAGTGTATTCTGATATGGCCTTTGCTTCAATGCTGCTCAATTGCCGGCTTCGGGCAGCTGTTTCATCATATAATCCGGGTGGATCGAATAGGCTTCCACGTCGAACCCTTTGCTGAAATACAGCCTTTTATCCTCCGTTATGATCATCACATCTATATCATCAAGCGCATCTGCCAGCTTCAGGCCCTCATCGACACCAAGTATAAAAATTGACGTGGACAGGGCATCGCAGTCAACGGCATTCGCTCCCTTGACCGTTACGCTGATTGCCCCCGTATTGGCCGGATACCCGGTCTTGGGGTCGAATATATGATGATAACGGATACCCGTCTCCTCGTAAACCTTGGTCATATAGCGCTCATAGTCACCGGAGGTAACGATCGTGCCACCACTAATGTTAAATGCAGCCACATGCTGCCTGCTTTCTTCGTCCTCGGCTAATCGTGGGTTCTGAATGCCTATTTTCCACGGGGTGCCGTCGGGTTTTGCACCTATGGTCACTATGTCCCCGCCCAGGTTTATGAGGGCGTGCTCGATATTGTGCGCCCTAAGTATGCGTACCGCCTCATCGCCGCAATAGCCCTTGGCGATCCCGCCTAAGTCGATCATCATGCCCTTTTCCTCCAGGTACACGGTGCTCTCTGCTTCATCCAGCTTGACCTTCCTATAGTCCACCAGGGCAAGCTTTTCGGATATTTCCTCCTGGGTAGGTATCCTGGTGTTTTCTCCCGATATGTTCCAAAGCTTTTTCAGCGGCAGGGTTGTTATGTCAAAGGCGCCGCCGGTCAGCTCAGCATATTCCAGTGCCTTTTTGATAACGTGAAATGTATCCGGCTTGACCTTAACAGGCTCGACCCCTGCTTTTTCATTTATCCGACTGATTTCGCTGTCAGCCTTTGTCACGCTCATCCTGCTCTCTATATCCCTAATGCGGGCCATTGCAGCCTTAATGGCCGCATCAGCATTCAGGTTGCCATAAACCGTAAAGGTTATGTATGTATCAAGGGCGAACATGTCAGCCTTTACAGGGTATGTGCTGTTTCTGCATCCGGCCAGGCTGACTGCCGTGAAAACTAGTAGGATCATCCAGGACAGCTTCTTTATCATCGACCAGTTTCCTTCCATTGTCATGTAATTATATTAACACAAGAGGGGCTATATTAACAGCAGGTCTGGCGATTATTGCCCATGAAAAAAGAGCAACCCGTTTGGGTGCTCCTTTTCGGCCGTTCCGGCAGCTTTCAGCCAGCCGCCACGCGAACGGCTGTGCTTAGCAGTCAATATTGCCAAACCGCCTTACACCGACAGTCTTAAGGACATTATAGAGCAAAATATCCAGGGCAAGGAATGCGCTGCAAAGTATCAGAAGTGTGACCGTTATGCTCCATTTGAAGGCCACGGCGGGTATCACGCTGGCTGCAGCAAGCCCCATGCCGATTATTATGCTGTATAGGACATTGATGTTCTGTTTTACGGCCTTTTGCTCGTTGTCCCAATCCAGCTTAGGATTGTACAGGTCTATCAGCAAGCCTGACAGGCACATGAACAGAACCGGCAGCCAGCCGGTAAGCAGGACCAATACGCCTGTAGTAACCGGGATTTTGAACAGGACGATCCCTACGATGACCATGGAGACTATACCGACATAGCTGAGGGTCAATGCCGAAAGCAGCTTTGCGATCAGCTGATCCTTGTAGCTCATCGGCAGGTATTTTTTGACGTAGAGCTCCTGGCCTTCACGGGAAATGGCTGAGGCTGCTATCCCATTACTGCCGCTGACAAACAGCGCAAGTCCGAAAAAGGCTGCCAGGATAATGCCGCCCGCATCACTTTGGTTGATGGCATTACTTATCTCCGTCAGCATATCCACTTCCTCATTTCTTACAAGGAAGGGGAATAGCAGAAAGACAGGCCACAGAAAGTTGATGATCACACAGTTTAAGAAATATATCGGCGTTCTGAACAGGAGCTTGAGCTCCACCAGTGTATAGGTCGATATGACAGACCCCTTTTCGACCCCTTTGTCGATCCCCTGAAGCCCATGGCCATGCCGCCTTGAGCCGGTCTCCGACAGGCCTACTACCCCTTTCAGGTATATAAGCTGCCCCAGGGCCAGAAGCCCTGCAAACACCGCAACTGAAAATCCGATGCAGATCGCAAAGTACATGAGGCCCTTCAAAGACCCGCTGTGAACAAGGGCCTGGCCTGCCCATCCGGCAGTGGGGAATATACTGGGCAATGCCCCGATAAGTGAATTCTGGCCTTGTTGCAGCAGCTTGGATAGCTTTTCAGGAGACAGGTTCATAGACATGTTCTGCATCATCAGGTTGATGCCGATACCAAGGAACATAGCGAGCAAGCCGCCGATGATCTTGAAGGCATCCTTATGCCTTTTAAGGTTGGTAAAGCGCATGATGATCATGCTCAGAAGGGATGCCAGGGCAAGAGGCATTATCGGCATCAGGAGCAGGAGGATCAGGCCATAGATATAATAAAGGGGTCCCATGGAGATCCTTATGCCATAAGTGATCCATATGGGTATGAATATCATTGCTGCAAAGATATATTCAAAAACGGTCACGACCAGGAATTTGGCACCGACTATCTGCCTGGGCTTGAGCGGCAGGGGCAGTAAATACTCAACATCAGATGCGAAGTAGAAGGTGCTTATTATATAAAAGATGCCGAATACAAAAATCGCTGCAGAGGTGATCCCGATACCCCATGTAAGCACAAGGCCCTGCTGGCCTATTTTCATCAGCGGCTCTATTAGGAACACGGTAAAGGCACCTACCCCGCCCATCATTGACGGGATAGCAATGGCAAACAGGACGATCATCATGACCTTAGTCGCAGTACTGCTGCCTTTAAGGCCCAGGCCGCTACCGTTTTTCAATAAAATCATAGCCAGGTTCAAAGTCTTATTTTTCACTATCCGTCAACTCCAAGAACATTTTTTCCAGGGATTCGTTTCTGTTGAAATGCTCCTTCATCTCCTCGATGGTGCCGTTGAATAATATCCTGCCCTTGTCGATGATGGCGACCCTGTCACAGACCTTTTCCGCCACATCCAACACGTGGGTAGAAAAGAATACAGTATTGCCCTTGTCAGCGTGCTCCCTCATCATCTCCTTTAGGATAAAGGAAGACTTAGGGTCAAGCCCTGTCATTGGCTCATCCATGATCCAGACCGAGGGATTGTGTATAAGCACGCCCATTATCACGATTTTCTGCCGCATACCGTGGGAATAGCTCTGTATTCTATCATACAGCACGTCCGTCATGCCAAAGCGTTCAGCCAGGTATTGGAGCCGTTCCTTTCTGTCCGCCGTCGACACGTCATACATATCAGCCATGAAATTCAAATATTCGATCCCCTTGAGCCTTAAAAACATGTTGGGGGTGTCCGGTACAAAGCCGATGCTGCGCTTTACTTCCAAAGGCTCCTCCTTGATGTCGATCCCGTTTACCTTTACACTCCCGCTGTCGGCGTTCAGTATCCCCGTTATGATCTTGATCGTCGTGGTTTTGCCAGCGCCATTGGGGCCTAAAAAACCGAATATTTCACCATTGGGTATTACCAGGTTTAAGCTGTCCACAGCTTTTACATTTCCGTTAAAGGTTTTGTTGACATTCAAAAGCTCTATCATACCTTTTGTTCCTTTCTTTTTATTATTTGTCTGTCTTATTTATGACCTCATCAAGCTTGCGGTACAGGCTTTCCGTCTCATCCGGCGACTTGAAATTTATCACTATCCATTCGCTACCGGCATTCATAAGGATGAAGGGGCCCCCCGTGGAATATGAGATCATCCGTGCCCTCCCGATGTCCTTTAGCTGGTAGATCCCTCTCCTGCTTAAGCCAAACAGGTCGATACCGTTCAGCCTTGAGATTATCGGGGGCAGTTCCTCTGTATGCTTCAGCTCAAGTATGTCCTCTACTCTTACCGTTACTCCGTAAAGACCACTGATTCTTATGTATTTGTCATTTACTGTTATTTGTACCGGTTTCAAAACCAGATATGCAAGAATTGCTATCAGGATCAAGACCACTGCTCTGAAGGCGAAACGATAATCCAGTCTAACGTGAGAAGTCCAGCTGCTCTTCATTAACTGATCCCCCTTCGGCTTGTTTGCTATCGGAGCGGTCCGGCTCGCTGAGCTATTTTCAGTATAGCATAAGTCAGGCTCTATATTAAACAATTATTGCAAACAAACAATTTTTGACGGCATTTGGAGATAATAATTTAAACAACAACGAAAGGAGAAGTGCATCTATGGATACGAAACGCATCAAAAAAATGATGACCGAATTTTCGCAGGAATTAGGGATAGAACCGCCAAAGGCGGGCAGCCTGGGGCGTAAAATGCTTTGGGCAGTGGCAGGTCTTGCCGGATTCAGCCTGATCAGGGGAATGATGAAGAAAAAATAAAGGTCTGAGAGGCTGGTACCAGCCTCTCAGTTGTTTTATAGAGTATTAACAGTGATATTGTCACCAACCAGGCCCACATACTCGCCATTTGCGGCTTCGGGGTGGACCATGAGCCATTTGTTGACGGCCCAGAGCAGCCTGTTTTCAGCCTTCTTCTCAACGGGGTGCTTTAAGGGCTCGTTCGTGCCTCTCGGCAGCACGATCACGGCTATGAAGCCCTTCTCATCATGGACATGGACTGCTGCATAGTGCAGGCATGATTCGTAGAGCTCAAACACCGTCCCGGCTTCAACATAAAAGGCTTCGACCAGCGACGTATCGTATGTAATTTGTTCACCAAACCTTATATCCCTGTAATCCCCGAGAAGCAGCACCAGGTCAGTCACGGCCACGGTCAGCTCATTTCCCTTGTGGTATTCCAGCCCGTTGAGCTTTGTATTCCAGCCATAGCATAGCCCTATTTCTATAGGCATTTCGCCGTACACCTTGTTTTGCAGCTCAGTAACGGTTTTTTCATCTTCAAGCTCAGGTATGGATGCCTCATAGGCTACCACCCTGTCCGGCATTTTTACATAATCAAGCACGTTTTTTACAAGCCTTTCAGTATCAAGGCCGTGATGGATCTGGCCATACCTTCCAAAGGCAGGGTCTGTGACCGGCAAGATATTCAGGTGTGGGTTTTTTTCCCGCAGTTTATTTAAAGTATCCATTTCTCTACCTCCAAAAATTCTGTTGTACGCTCATATTGGAAATTAGCAACCCTTGTTCGATTCTCTATTATTTTTTATGAAGTTTATTTGTGTCAAATTATATCTTAGCAGGACAGCAACCACTTTTCAATACTCCCCTTGCTTCAGTTGGCTTCATAATCAATGAAGCTGGGATACTTCTTCCTACATCCGGTACATGTCAGGCTGATCCATATCCAGCTGAAGGCATCATTCCAGTTATATCCAGATAGTTTCCCAGCTTTGCCGGGATGGGCAAGCTGCTGTCGTAGTTAACTCTTATATGCATAAGATACTACTTATTTCCACCAGATTCAAGCAGCCAGGTATAAACCTTAAGATTTACACTGTGAGTCCAACGGAGTATCCCCATGCTGCGATTCAAAGCCTTGGTATCCAGGAATACATCCCTCCCCCAGAGCTTACATATATGCTATAATATATAAAATCCGATCCGACAGAAGGAAAGTGTATGAAAAGCATCTATGTCGTGTTATCCGCCACACCGACCAAAATAGGAAAATTCATCAGGGCTGTGACCAGGAGCAGCTATAACCATGCCTCCATCAGCTTAAGCCATGACCTTAGCGAAATGTATTCCTTTGCCCGCTACAGGGCCAGAAATGCTTTGGTAGGAGGCTTTATAAAGGAGTTTCCTGAAAGGCTCACCCTGGGCAAGGATAAAGACGTACATATAAAGGTATACAGGATACCTGTGAGCAATAAGCAATATAATCAGATGCAATCCTTTATATACAGCATAAGGGACTGTGAAGAAAAGTATATATACAACTCCCTCGCTGTGCTGGGGCGCCCTTTTGGCATAGGCTACAATACTTACAAGGCCTATGTCTGCAGCGATTTTGTGATC
>JAKORJ010000119.1 GCA_029777885.1 Bacillota bacterium
CTCTATCCCGTGCTTATAGCGCTGGTATGCATACTAGGGCTGATCACAGGCTTCCTGGCTGCCAACAGCCGACGGGAGGATATAGCCATCATGCGCAGCCTGGGGACCCAAAAGCGACGGATCTTCGCAACGATACTATATGAGCAGGCCTTGCTGCTATTGATCGGTATTATTCCGGCTGTGGCGATATGGTATGCCCGAGAGGGCACAGCCCAGCTTGTTACACCTGGAGTCTATGCATTTTTAGTGTGCTATGTCTTAAGCGCTGGTTTCTCGACATTGCTGCACAATGCCAGGAGCGCGCTATCGATCCTATGGGAGAATGAATAAGGAGGCAGTATGAGTATCATTTCGCTTAATTCAGTACGTTACGCGTACAGCAACAAATATCAGACAGTGGAGGCCCTAAAGGATGTCAGCTGTTCCTTTGAGCAGGGCCGTATATATGCCATCGTCGGCAAGAGCGGCAGCGGCAAGTCAACCATGCTTTCACTGATGGCTGGCCTGGATGTGCCCAATGAGGGCGATGTGCTCTTCCGTGGTGTTTCTACCCGCACCCTTGACAGGGATGCATTCCGCCGCAAGGACGTGGCGATCATCTACCAGAACTTTCGGCTTTTCCCGCTGCTGACAGCCCTTGAGAACGTGATGTATCCAATGGAGCTTCAGGGCGTGCGCCCGCGGGAAGCCAAAAAGCGCGCCGAGGAGTATATCAGGAGTGTGAACCTGACCGATGCAGTGTTCAACCGTTTCCCCTCCATGCTCTCAGGCGGTGAGCAGCAGCGCGTAGCCATAGCCCGGGCGCTGGCGATGGATACGGATCTTATCCTCGCAGACGAACCCACGGGCAACCTGGACAGCACGACTTCCCGCAACATTATCGCTTTGCTTGCCCGTCTCGCACATGAGCGCAACTACTGCGTTGTGGTGGTTACCCATGATATGAGCCTGCTCGATATGATGGATGTGACATATCACATGCGCGACGGCGTATTATATAAGGAATAGCTGCCCTTGCTTCATTAATGAATAAGCTTAGGATCACGGAAACGATAAAAATCGGTGTAAATTTGAAGACGGAGGCAGATCATGTTAAGGGATTTTACGAGAGAAAAGCTCGATATTATCGTACAGGCAGGCCAGTCCAATGCAGCAGGTAGCGGAGTAGGCCCTGCAGAAGACCCATATATGCCGAGCGATGATATTTGGTTTCTTAATGAAGACTTCACGATCTCGGTTGCCCGGGAATATGTTTGGCAAAACGAAACGATAGGGAATTTTGCCCTGTCATTTGCCAAAAGGTATGTGGAGGACGGAAGGCTCAAAGAGGGCAGGAAGGTGCTTATAATAAGATCGGCAGAAGGGGGAACCGGATTCCTGGATAAACGCTGGGGCTTGACCGACGACCTGTTCTTAAGAATGATGGACCAGATCAGGACCGCACTGGAACTGAACCCGGAAAACCGGCTGGTAGCCTTTCTTTGGCACCAGGGGGAAACAGATGCCGGGCTTCATGCCAACAGGGAACTGCACTATAAAAATCTGTTCAACCTGATAAGCGCGGTCAGAGATACCTTTGGCTACAAGGCTCTTCCTTTCATAGCAGGTGATTTTGTAGAGCAGTGGAAAAATGACAACATCGATATTTGTAGGCCTGTGATAGATGCCATCAAGGATGTATGTGCGAATATCGGCCATGCAGCTTTTGTTGAGACAGGCGGCCTGAAATCCAATGATCAAATGCTGGGCAACCAGGATACCATTCACTTTTCCAGGGATGCATTAAACAAACTGGGCCTTAGATACTACGACGCTTTTTGCAGGATAATAGACAAGTAAACAAAGCCAACTTGTTCCACAATAAAACCAGCTTAGTTAAGCTGGCTTTATTTTTATGCGTTCCGTTATAAGGGTATAGCCTATTGCACCTTATACAGGCCTTTCTTTTTCATGTAGTTGAATATACCCTCGCCATGCTGCTGCTCTTCCTTCTGGATATGGTTGAGCACCTGGCGGGCATTGGTATCCTGGAACTCGAATACTGCTGTATTGTATGCGCTGGACACGTATTTCTCGGTCATCAGCATGTCAGTGCACAGGGCTTCATCTGACTGGTTCTGCATAGCCTGCATTCCCTGCTGCTGTCCCTGTTGTTGCTGTTGCTGGGCCTGCTGGCCCTGGCCTTGAGCCGCTTGCTGCTGGTCCTGCTTTTGCTGCTGCTGTTGCTGTTGCTGCTGCGGGTTTGGCACCTGGCCGCTGAGTAGCTGGTTGATGGTGTTGTAATGCTGCTGTTCCTGCTTGGCAAAGGCCTGAAACATTTGTTTGAGTTCAGGGTCAGTTGCCTGCGCCGCATAGTTGTTGTACTTCAGGATGCAGATTTGCTCGTGTTTTTTCTGGTCTTCCAGTAAATACCTTTCCTTTTGTGACAGATTCATTTTATTAACGCACCTCCTAGGCATTAGTTTGCTGGAAACGGGAATATTTATTCCACGCGTCGGATGAAATCCACGCTAATTTTCGAATAGCCGGGCAACAGGCTGGTTTTTTCAGGTTGCTCACCAATTCGACATCTTATATAATTTAAATGTTGATAAAATCAGACAGCCGGATCGCTTGCTTATCAGCAGCAGGCTGCCAAAGGTTCTAGTGGGGAGGAAGCTTACATGAAAAAGTTCAAGGTCGGTGTCATCGGATGTGGCACAATTTCACCGATGCATTTGCAATCACTGAAGATGGTTGAAAACGTACAGCTTGAGGCAGTCTGCGATGTGGTCAAAGAGAGGGCTGTGGATAAGGCAAACCGTTACGGCTGCAGGTATTATACTGACTATAAAGAGATGCTGGACAGGGAAAACCTTGATGCAGTCCACGTATGTACACCTCATTATCTCCATGCGCCTATGGCGATTTATGCGGCAAACCGGGGTGTGAACGTCCTTACGGAAAAGCCTATGGCCATCAGCCTGCAGGACGCCGATACCATGGTAAAGGTGGCCATGGATAACAATGTGACCCTTGGAGTTATCTTTCAAAACCGGTATAACTCAGCGTCTGTCCTGATAAAAAATACCCTGGAATCCGGTGAACTAGGCAGGATCATTTCAGGCAGGCTGTCTGTGATATGGCATCGTTCTGATGCTTATTACAGCGAAAGCGACTGGAGAGGCACCCTGGACAAGGAAGGCGGCGGGGTGATCATAAACCAGTCCATCCATACGCTGGACCTTATGAGATGGTTTGTGGATGCACCCATAGACTATGTGGAAGCCAGCATATCCAACCGGTGCCATCCAAAGGTTGAGGTCGAGGATTGTGCGGAAGGCGTTATAGCTTATAAAAACGGGGTTAGCGCCTTGTTTTATGTGACCACTAACTACAGCTACGATGTACCAGTCGAGCTGGAGCTGCACTGTGAAAAGGGCGTGGCAAAGCTCATAGCCGATAAGGCTGTCATCAGGTTCAAAGACGGCAGGGAAGTGAGTGCCGATCTGGATGAAAGTGAAGTAATGGACTATGGGGACGGCGTAAAGAGCTATTGGGGCTTTAGCCATTACAAGCAAATCCGCGCATTCTATGAGTCACTTGCCAAGGGCGAGAAGCCGTTTATAGACGGGACGGAAGCCAGGAAGACCCAGGAAATGGTTTGTGCCATTTACAGGTCAGGCAAAGAAAATAGAAGAATATACCTGTAAATCATGTTATAATATTGTTATAAAGTCTGGAAAAGGAGGACTGCTTATGAAACCGTTCAAGATTGGTGTAATGGTAGACTCTTTCCGTGTCGGGCTCGTAGAAGGTATAAAGAAAGCCAGGGAAACCGGGGCAGAAGGCATACAGATATATGCAACCCATGGCGAAATGTCGCCCCAGAACCTGGACTCAAAAAGGCGCAAAGAAATCCTCGACATCATTAAGTCCAACGGGCTTGTTGTGTCTGCCCTGTGCGGCGATATGGGAGGCCATGGCTTTGCCATAAGAGCAGACAACAAGGCTAGGATTGAGCAGTCAATGCGGATAGTGGATCTGGCCAGGGACCTGGAGACTAACGTGGTGACGACCCATATCGGTGTCATCCCCGCAGACCACGGGCATGACAGGTACAAGGTCCTGCAGGATGCCCTTGGCGAGCTTGGTGAGTATGCCGAAAAGACGGGAGCTGTTTTTGCAATCGAAACAGGCCCGGAAAAGGCTGTGGTTTTGAAGGGCTTTATCGACAGCCTTCATACGAAGGGTGTCGGTGTCAATTTCGACCCGGCCAATCTGGTCATGGTTACGGATGATGACCCTGTAGAAGCGGTAAAAATCCTGAAAGACTACATCGTACATACCCATGCAAAGGATGGCATAATGAAGAAGAAAACCGATCCGGAGCTTGTTTACAACTACTTCGCGGAAGGCGGGATAGAGGACATGCGCCTGGAGGATTACTTTGCCGAGACTCCGCTAGGCCAGGGGAGCGTTGATTTCCCCAATTATCTGAAAGCCCTGGAAGATATCGGCTACAAAGGCTTCCTGACTATTGAGCGCGAAGTGGGTCCTGACCCGGAAAGGGACATCAGGCTGGCAGTGGATTTTCTGAAAAATTTGATCAGATAGCAGTTACAAGTCGGAATTCTCGGTTTGCGAGATAAAGTCACGGTCTATGGGCTTAAAAATTGTCTGCCATAATTGTAGATTTTAATTGCGCGGATGAATAGATCCGTGACTTTTTATCTTACGGAGGTCAGAGTCATGGAGAAGAAGTCCATAGGCGGGTTCATAGCTGCCCTGCGGAAGGCAAACGGGCTTACCGCCTTTTTTTAGGTTTTGGCCTCTATACTGATATCACTGCCACTGGTTTTGTTTACTTCAGGCCACTACATTGAAAGCGTATTGCATGCCGGTATATATTTCCCAATGGTTTTTGTAGTAGTACTACCGCTTTTGGCAGCTCTCTTCATTTGCTTAAAAAAACCATACCAGGCTATGATAACAGGCAATAAGCTATCAAACAGCATAAACAAAAGCTTTTCTAGTGTTTGCAATAATTCACCATGCCATCAATAAACAAGATCTACATCAAGCACAATGAAAACGATCGGGCTTTAATGCCAAATATCATTAAGCATCCCTGAGCACCCTTTCTCTGCAGAGGGGTCCGGAAAGGGTGCTTTTTTTGTATAAAAGCTGACTCGATAAAAACATAGTGATTGCAATAATGCAGGCTATATGAATTATGTTGAAGTTTTATAGATATATATATGGATTTTCGTGATTTTTGCTATCTTGTATCTTTGAGTATATTATGATAAAATTCCACCAATCAGAAACAAATGTCCGTCATACACGGACAGAAGAAGGAGCGGAAGTATGATGGATGATAATGTATATTACATTGTTAAACGTGATGTACTTCCCGAGGTTTTTCACAATGTTATCAAGGCAAAGCTGCTCCTGGCTACGGGACAGGCAGCCACGGTAAACGATGCGGTCAAGATGGCAGGGATCAGCCGCAGCGCTTTCTATAAATACAAGGATTCGGTGTTTTCCTTTTCCGAAGCCAACCGCGGCAAGATCGTGACCCTTGCCCTGACGCTCCTGGACCTGCCGGGCGTGCTTTCAAGCATACTCAACTCAATAGCCAGGCGCAGAGGAAACATACTCACAATTAATCAAAACATACCGATACACGGGACGGCTAATGTAACGATTTCTATCGATACAAGGCTGATGGAGGATGACCTTGAGGGGCTGATCCACGACCTAAGCGCCCTCAATGGTGTCCAGAAGATCGAAATCATAGGACAGGAGTAAACGGGGGTAGTTGAATGGCTGTAATCGGTATTTTAGGACATGGAACGGTGGGTTCCGGTGTAGCGGAGGTGCTGCTTAGGAACGGGAACGGCATTGAAAAAAAGACAGGTACGGTGCTGACCATAAAAAAGATATTTGACCGCAATAGCTTTCCGGATCTGCCTTATAGCCATCTGTTCACAAGGGATATTAGCGAAGTGCTGGATGATCCTGAAATAGATATAGTGGTTGAGACCATGGGCGGCCTGGAACCGGCCTACAGCTATACAAAGCGGGCACTTGAGTCAGGCAAGTTCGTAGTGACTTCCAATAAGGAGCTGGTGGCAGAATACGGGCCCCTGCTTCAAAAAATAGCCCATCAGCATCATGTGGAATATTTCTATGAAGCCAGCGTCGGGGGCGGCATACCCATAATCAGGCCTCTGAGGCAGTGCCTGGCCGCCAATAACATATATGAAATAACGGGCATATTGAACGGGACTACTAATTTTATACTAACTGAGATGCGAAAAAAAGGGAAGGACTTCGAAACTGCTCTCTCTGAAGCCCAGGCAAGAGGGTATGCTGAAAGAGATCCTTCCGCAGACATCTGCGGCTTTGATGCCCAGCGGAAAATAGCGATACTAAGCTCCATAGCCTTTGGACAAAAGGTTTTATACACCGATATCAATGCTGAGGGCATATCCCGCATTACAAAAGAGGATATGCTGAGCGCTGAAGAACTGGGATACGTCATAAAGCTGGTTGCCCATGCAACCCGCATGGGGGATGGCATATATGCCATGGTAAGCCCGATCATGCTGCCACTCAGCCACCCCCTGGCGGATGTGGAGGATGTATTCAATGCAGTTTTAGTAAGGGGCGATGCCATAGGCGATGTGTTGTTCTATGGCAGGGGCGCAGGTAAATACCCAACGGCCAGCGCTGTTATCGGGGATATAATCGAGGCGGCCAATTACCAGCCAAACGGTAACGGGACCGCAGCCATGCAGGATGAAGTAAGCGCGACAGTGCTAGAACCTGACCATTTTATGTTTTTGTATAAGTTTTTCCTAAGGCTGAAAACAAAGGATGCCGAAGGTTTCAAAAAAGAGGTTTCAGCGAGCTTACCTGATGCAAGAGTCCATATATTCAAAAATCCCTTGCTGGACGGTGAAGCGGGAGTCTTAACAGGCGCAAGGAGTGAATCGGAGCTTCAAGGCATCAGGGATACCCTGGCATCGTTGGACAATACAATAACTGTTCTAAGTGTTTTCAAGGTGTCGGAGTAGCATCTATACAGAATCGGATGCAGAAAAAGGATACATGCGAACCGGATACAGACACGGAGGGATTTGCTTGGGACTGATCGTACAGAAATACGGCGGCAGCTCGGTGGCTGACGCAGGATGCATAATGAATGTGGCAAAGAAGATCATCAGGGCTTATTCAAAAGGGAACAAGGTAGTAGTGGTCCTGTCGGCCCAGGGTGATACTACTGACGAACTCATAGCCAAAGCGATGGAGATAAGCGACAGGCCATCAAAGCGGGAACTGGACATGCTTATGTCCACCGGAGAGCAGGTATCCATAGCCCTGATGGCAATGGCACTTGAAAAGCTGGGGTACAAGGCAGTTTCACTCACAGCCGGACAGGCAGGGATATATACGAATGCAGTACATGGCAGCGCCTTGATAAAGAGCATATGTGCCGACCGGATATTCAAGGAACTGGATGAGGGAAAGATCGTGATCGTTGCAGGATTTCAGGGCATTGATGAGTACGGAGATATCACCACCCTGGGCAGGGGCGGCTCCGATACGACCGCAGTTGCCCTGGCAGCCGCGCTTAATGCGGACTACTGCGAGATCTATACCGATGTGGACGGTGTTTACACAGCCGATCCGAGGATCGTCATGAATGCGAAAAAGCTTGATGAGGTCACATATGATGAAATGCTGGAGCTGGCGAGCCTGGGAGCCAGGGTCCTTCACAACAGGTCTGTCGAGCTGGCGAACAACTATAGTGTCAAGCTTGTGGTCCGTTCAAGCAAAAACAATCATAAAGGAACACTGGTCAGGGAGGCAAGGGGAATGGAGAAAACGATAGTTAAGGGCGTGACCTATGATACTGATATAGCCAGGCTCTCTGTCATGTCAGTCAGGGATATCCCCGGTGTCGCGTACAAGCTGTTCAAGCTGCTGGCGGATGCCAATATAAATGTAGATATCATCCTGCAAAGCATAGGCAGGGATGATACGAAGGACATATCTTTCACTGTGTCCCGGTCCGCGCTGTCTGAAAGCGTAGAGGTCATAAACAGGAACCTGGATTACCTTGGCGCGAAGGCTGTCAGCTTTACCAGGGACATAGCCAAGGTATCGATAGTCGGGGCAGGCATGGCGACTCATCCAGGTGTTGCCGCCGCCATGTTCGGAGCGCTGGCCAATGAGGGTATCAATATCCATATGATCAGCACATCTGAGATCAAGATATCGTGCCTGATCAGCGCTGATGAAGTCGAAAAGGCGGTCAAGGCCATACACGACAGGTTCCATCTGGGCGAGGAAGCGTCCAGGGATGCAGGTGTTTCCCTGTCTGCTTGCAAATGATTTTAGTATGGGTTATTATAGTTTATAGTCCATAGCTGATAAAAAGGGTGATGTGACCTTGGGCAGTGCAGCTGACTTGGTTCATGAGCTAAAGAGCAAGGGATATAAGATTACCAGGCAGAGAGAAGCGATACTCAAGGTGCTGAGCAGCGATGAATGCCGCCTTATGACAGCCCAGCAGATCTATGAAGAGGTGAACGCGACCATGCCCGGCACCAATTTCTCCACTGTCTATCGCAACTTAGAGGTACTCACACAGGAAAACATAGTCCAGAAAATCGAGATAAACCGTGATGCCGCTTACTATGAGCTTGCGCCTGACAGGGATCATCATCACCACCATCTGATATGCAAAAGCTGTGGAAGCATCAAAACCACTGACTTCTGCCCCTTCGAGGCTATGAAGGATGAGGATGGCTTCATGCCGGTGGAGCACCGGTTCGAGGTCTACGGATACTGCAAAAACTGTAAACAGTAAAGGCGCAATAAGCAAAAACATTTTACAGGCCTTGTATATATGGTAAAATGTATACAAGGTTTTTTTGCGAAGACTGTCTTTGTATATATTAATGCATCAACCAGTGCGGAGGTAATTCATGGACAAAAATTCAATAAAAAGGCTTGCAACGGAGCTCGCCCTTATTGCTGTCTTGATAGCTGTGGATCAAATATCAAAGCGCCTTGTGGATATATACATTCCCCTTGGCAGCACCATCCCCTTGTGGGAAGGGATCTTCCATCTGACGAGCGTACACAATGAGGGAGCTGCCTTCGGGATGCTGGCAGGCAGCTTCTGGTTCCTGGTTGTCGTAAGGATCATAGCCAGCCTGGCTATGGCGTTCTTACTTATCAAGAATGTCAATAAATGGCCTGCCCTGCTGCGCGTATGCCTCATAGTTATCCTGGCAGGCGCGATCGGCAACTTGATTGACCAGATAGCCTTGGGCTATGTGCGTGATATGTTCGATTTCAGGCTCATCAACTTTGCAGTGTTCAATGTGGCCGACTCTTATATCACCGTAGGGACCTTCTTCTTGGCTTTGCTTGTTATATTTTTCCCCCACAAGGCGCTGGAGGAGCAGGAAAAGGATTCCTGACACATAAGGGGTTTTGTTTTTTTATGCCATTTTATTAAAGATGCGGGGGGTCAGCGATGGAGGAGCATTTGATCAAGCCGGGCAGAATATTCTACGTGATATCAGCCCTGCTATTTGTTTGCGGTTTTGCGCTTTTCCTGTATTCTCTGATAACAGGTATAGGAGCTGCGATCAAGTCAATGGATGATCGCCTGGTCGTACCGGGCACAAAGGTTTTCAATTTTGATGAACAGGGCAGGTACATGATCTATTGGGAATACAAGACTACATATGGGGGCAGGGTATATGATACCAAAAGCATGAATGGGCTGGTGTGCGCTTTGAAAAGCGCCAGTACAGGAGAAATCGTAAGGCTGGATGATCCGAAGTTCAACTCGACCTATTCGCTGAACAGCCGTGAAGGCACGTTGATATTTATGTTTCAGATCGATGCTCCAGGAGAATATGAGCTAAGTGCCTGGTACGAGTCAGGAGAAGGGGAAGAGGCTGTGTTGGTTGTGGGGAAAGGCTTCACTACGGTTTTATTTAAGACTATTCTGATCAGCCTGGTGTCATTTTTCGGCGGTATCGGCCTTGGTGCTTTGATTTTAGTGGTGACCCTTGTTAAAAGGCGTGAAGCCAGGAACCGTATAGCCCTGGAGCAATTGTACAATAAGTAAGTTTCAGCCGGTGGGACCATGCTCATATCGCGGTCTAAGATAAAAACGCTGCAAGCAATGACAAAGTGGCGCGCAGGCATCGGCTTGTAATCGCCAGGCAGAGATGATAAATTATAATGTGCATGATCAGCTTTGTAAATATAGCGGAATATAAGGAGCAAATGTACACACAATGGAACTGAAGATAAAAAAGCTTAATCCGAATGCGAAGCTGCCTGAGTATGCCCATCCCGGCGATGCCGGGCTGGACCTGTTTTCAGCGGTGGACCTGTCCATAGAGCCCGGTGAAGCCAAACTGGTACCGACCGGCATAGCGATCGAGCTGCCACCGGGCACAGAAGCCCAGGTCCGTCCCAGGAGCGGGCTGGCACTAAAGCATGGGATCACGCTGCTGAACAGTCCGGGTACTATCGACGAGGGCTACCGGGGCGAGGTGGCGGTCATAATGATAAACCACGGCAAGCAGACCTTTCACGTACATACCGGCATGAAAATCGCCCAGATGGTCATACAGAAAGTGCTGAGAGTCAGTGTGAAAGAATGCGAGGAATTGTCCGACAGCCAAAGAGGCACAGGTGGCTTTGGTTCTACGGGCATATAGGGATCATTTGTCCTGAATGGGGTTTTACGGGTGAAAAAGTATTTGAGAAGCCTAACAATAATTATTTGTATATCGATGATCATAGGCCTGTTTACAGGCTGCGGCTACGGGAAGGCTCCGGTCGAAGAGAAGGTAAGGACCGAGATCAGTATCTTATACCCGAGGGACGGCGGCGGAGGCATCATAAGGCTGCTTAAGGATTACGAAAAGCTCAACGATGACATAACCATCAAGGCCTTCGAAGTGCCGGGTGAACGGGACAGGTATTTTGTGGGGCTTACTACGGTGATATCCGCAGGCCAGAAGATGCCGGACATACTGGTATTACATGACACATGGATGCCTGAGCTGGCTGCAAAGGGAATATTGAAGCAGCTGGACGATGTATTTAGCAGCGATATCGAAACAGCTTTTTTTCCCGGGATGGCAGAAGCCGGAAGGTGGGAAGGAAAACTGTTTGGCATTCCTTTTTGGCAGGACATGCCCCTTTTGTATTACAGAACGGATTTGGTAGACTCGCCGCCCAATACCTGGAAGAAGCTTGAGAACACAGCCGCTGATGTCAAAAGCAAGCTTGGGATCCAATATGGACTCATTTTTCCGGCAAAAAGCCAGTGGAACCGTACAGTCTTCATGACGAGCCTGCTCATATCGCACAACGCCATGCCCGATTTTTCCGGTCAGACAATAAACTATGACCGCAAAGCCCTCTCATCAGCGCTTAGCAGATTGAAAACGCTTGTCACAAAGGAAGTGCTGTCATCAGATGTCTTGACTATGGGGCCTGAAGAGTGCAGGCAGGCTTTCAGCGAAGGCAACGCAGTGTTTATGATCAACTGGTCCTATGCTGCCAGGCTGTTTTTAAAGGATGGATCGCCGCTTAAGGACATGTTTGCGGCTGCCCCGATACCTATGGAGGCAAGCGATGATGCTTATTCCAGCCTGATAAGCGGCTGGATTCTGACCATAGGGGACCAAAGCAGGCATACCGCCCAGGCCAAGGGAGTGATCGAGTACCTGGCCGGCTATGCAAACCAGCGCAGGATAGCCTTGGAGAACGGGCAGCTGCCTGCCAGGGAGGACCTGTATGCAGAAACAGACTGGCAGGACAAGCTCTGTGTACCCCAGGTCCTTGCAGCGGCGCTGCCTGCTGGCAGACCGGCCAGGCTGGGCATAAACCTTGATAACCGTATGGATGTACTAAATTCGGTTTTGTCAAAGGCATTTGACAGCGGGGCCAAGGCTTCTGACCTTGAAAAACTGCTGACAGAGGGGATAGTGCCTGACAAACAGGCTACCGAAGTCCACCGGGAAGAGTGAGGTATACTTAGAAAGATAAGCGCCTGATCGATAAAGGTGCCAAGGAGCGTGAAGACTATGAATTACATGGACATGTTCGATGAAATAAAGAATGACACAATCGGATCGCTCTATCTTTTTCACGGGCCTGAGGAATTCGTTAAGTCGGAAGCTCTGGCCCAGATGACAGCTAAACTGGTGTCAAAGGATTTTCTGGATCTGAATTATCAGGTCATCGACGGTACCGAGGCTTCAGGCGGCCAAATCATAGATGCGTGCGAGACCCTGCCTTTTATGTCCGACAGGAGGTTCGTGTTGGTAAAGGATTATTCCGGCCTGACCGGGAAAAGGGTGGGAGAAGGCAAATCCGAGGAGGAGGCCTTGAAGGATTACCTTGAAAGGCTGCCCGTGACCACATGCCTGCTGTTTTACTGCCATGGCGAAGTGAATAAGACGAGGGCGTTATACAAGGCGCTGGATAAACACGGCAAAGTCGTTGAATTTCCCCTGCTTGAACGGAAAGAGCTTGTCAAGTGGACAGCCAGGGCCTTTAAGAAAAGCGGCCGGGAGATATCTGCAGCGGACCTGGAGCTTTTTCTTGACAGGGCTGGAAACAACCTCGAGCGCATAAGCAAGGAAGTAGAGAAGCTTGTTTCATATACCAGGCAAAACCCGGTCATAACCGCAGAAATTATCCAGGATATGGTCAAGCCCCTACCCGAGCATACGATCTTCCAGCTGATAGATTCGATCGCGGCCCGGAAAAAGAACGATGCGCTGAAGTTCTTGAATGTACTGATCGAAAACGGCGAGCCGGTCATGCTTATCCTGGCACTGTTGGCAAGGCAGATCAAAGCCATACTGCTCTGCAAGGAATACCAGGAATTGAAACTGTCAAGCAGCACTGTGACAGACAGGCTGTCTGCCATTGAGGGCAAAAAGGTACATCCCTATGTAGTCAAAAAGTGCATGGCCTTTGCGCACAATTTCACCAGGGACCAGTTGAAATCAGCCTTGAAGCGGTGTGCTGAACTGGATTTCGATATAAAGAGCGGCAGGATCGGCGACCGTATGGGCTTGGAGCTCTTAATAGTCAAAATGTGTAGTTGAAACCAAAATAACTCAAAAAAAATTCTGATTACGCACAAAGCAAAAAAGCTTCCGATTATATGGAAGCTTTTGTCATAGTCCGACATATCACCTGTAAGCATCAAGCTTACTTTAGTTCGGCTGCTTTCAATCGAAGAGCCAGTTTTGCCTTTTTCCGGTTGGCTGCATTTTTATGGATGGTGCCTTTTGCAGCTGCCATGTCGATTTTCTTAACAAGCTTGGGATACATGCTCTTTGCCAGCTCAAGGTTGTTCTCTGAAAGAGCGTTTTCAAATTTCTTCGATATAGTCTTCAAGCTGGACTTTATCATTTTATTCCTGAGGGTCTTGGCTTTGATCACTTTAACCCTTTTCATCGCTGACTTGGTATTTGGCAAATTCTTCACCTCCTCGATTAAAATCAGCATTTCTTATTGTACCATGGAAAATTTAGAATGGCAAGAATATTTGCCAAAAGAATAAAACATTTTGCACGGGCTATTATATAAAAAGAAAATAACAATATACGGAAAAGGTGAAGGTTGTACTATGAGCAGTATCAGAACCGATCTGGCCCTTGAAGCGAGGGAGATCGCAGGCGAAAGGACCAGGCAGCAGGAAGTACAGGGCGTTGTAGTAGAAAGCATTAACCTCGAAGGGATCACAGTAACAAGGGTCGAGGTGAATTCCCCTGCGGGTGAAAAAAGCATCGGCAAGCCCATGGGCAATTATGTCACCCTGGAGATCCCGGGCATAAGGGACAGGGATCCGGAGTATGAGGAAAAGGTAAGCGTACAACTGGCTGAAGAGATCAACCGACTGGTTGAGCTGGATGAGAAGGATACGGTCCTGGTCGTAGGCCTTGGCAACTGGAATGTCACACCCGATGCCGTGGGGCCTAAGGTAGTCGAGCGGATAATGGTCACCCGGCATATATTTGAGTTCGTACCGGACCAGGTGGATGAACGTATGCGGCCGGTATGCGCAATAAGCCCGGGGGTCCTTGGCATTACGGGCATGGAAACAGGAGAAATCATCAAGGGAGTAGTGGAGCGGGTAAAGCCCGACCTGGTGATCGCGGTAGACGCATTGGCTTCGCGCAAGACCGAGCGCATCGGGACGACGATACAGATCGCCGATACGGGGATAAGCCCGGGGGCCGGCATAGGCAACAAGCGTATGGGTATCAACATGGAGACCTTGGGCGTGCCTACCCTGGCTATCGGCATCCCGACCGTGGTCTATGCTTATACCATAGGTAAGGATTCTATCGAAATGGTACTGAAAAAGCTTGCTGAAGGAGCACCCAGGGAAGGCAGTCTGCAAAAGGTTTTAAGCAGCCTGGGCGAGCAGGATATCGACAGTGTGATAAACGAGGTGCTGACCCAGGGCCTGGGTGACCTGGTGGTGACCCCCAAGGAGGTAGATGTCCTGATCGATGATGTTTGCGGCATGATCGCTGACGGGATAAACCTGGCTGTGCATAAGGGCATCACGCTGGAGGAGATCAACAGATTTTTGCACTGATATGATCCCTCATACCAATCATACTTTCCCTTCCCTGTGAATAGATATATGAAGAGAAATATCAACGTCAGGGAAACGGGGTGAAATACAATGGGGGATAAAAAGTCAAGCCTGATCGATCTGTCCTATCCTATGGTGGTTGCCCTGCTCATCGTCGCGATAGTGATGATGTCCGTTCGCCTGCTTGTGGGCGAGTCCGCGGACCTGATCCCCGGGCCGGGGACGGGGAACAAGACCGCTGAAGCCGATGTCGATCCGGTGTACGGGACCATATTGGCCGGCACCATGCCGGTTTTGGCCTCTGGCGGCGACCTTGAAGGGTTCAATATATTCAAGACTGTGCTTGGTATTTTTGATTTCAAGGAATTGGGAGACCCTAAAAAGATAGTCGCTTATCCCATGCCATACCTTAAGCAGGGAAACGAAAGCCCCAACAAGATGAAGGAGGCTTCAAACAAGCTGCCGGACCGGAGCTCAGCCCAGCGGCCTGATATCGATGACACCTATTACGGAGATATACCTGAAGAAATAAAAATAATAATCAAGGGCATCAAGCCCGATGACAAGCCTATAATGATGCCGGGAGAGGGCCCCAAGATCCTGATATACCATTCCCATTCCAGGGAAGCATACATGCAGGATCCTGATGATCCTTACGAGGAGGTCGCCAGAGAAGCTTTCCGATCCAATGATATGAACCACACCGTGATCAGCGTCGGTAAAGCCCTGGCCGGGTATCTTACGTCGCTTGGCATACCCACCCTGCATGACGCGACAGACCACGAAGGGAATGATTATAACTCGGCCTATAACAAGTCCCTGGAAACCATTAGGCAGATGAAGGATGAGTACAAATCCCTTCAGATGTTCATAGATGTCCACCGCAACAGCTACGGCAAGGGTTCGACCAAGAACCCTGATGACGAGGTCGTCATAATAAACGGTGAACGAGTCGCCAAGCTGTTCGTGGTGATAGGGACAGGTGATGACATTGAAGGCGGGCCTGAGGAAAAGCCAAACTGGCAGGAAAATGCGAAATTTGCTATGAAACTAACAAACAAGCTGAACGAAATGTACCCGGGCATAGCTAAGAACGTCTTCTACAGGACAGGACGCTATAACCAGCATGTATCCACCAAGGCGATCCTGATAGAAATTGGCAGCACCTTCACCACCCAAAAGGAGGCGCTGCGCACCACGAAGTATCTGGCTGAAGCCTTGCGGGAACTCATACATGACTAAAGCAGTCGTTACTTTAGGCAATTACAATTTGACCTGATAGAGGAGAAGATCGGCAGTCTTCTCCTTTTCTTGTTATCAGGCAAGCATGTTGCAATGACTAAACAGCATGCCGGCTCATAAAAGTCAGCCGGTACAGGCATGGAAAAGCCCTGGGTCGCCGGCGGGCAGATTTAAGTTGCAATTTCCAAGGCTATTATTTATTATATATGAAGAATTAGAATACTAACGAGTACAGACAAGGAGGCAATTCACTAGATGCCCAGTCCCAGACAGCAAAAAATCAGGAACTTCTGCATCATAGCCCATATAGATCACGGCAAATCGACCCTGGCTGACCGTTTGATCGAGTTCACGGGTTCTGTCACGGAACGCGAAATGGAAGACCAGATACTCGACATGATGGATCTGGAGCGGGAAAGAGGCATAACCATCAAGGCTACGGCAGTCCGTCTTGTATACAAGGATGATGACGGTGAGGAATACATCTTCAACCTTATAGACACGCCGGGCCATGTCGACTTCACCTATGAGGTCTCACGGAGCCTTGCTGCTTGCGAGGGCGCCCTGCTTGTAGTTGATGCGTCCCAGGGCATAGAGGCCCAGACCCTGGCGAACGTTTACCTGGCCATGGACCACAACCTGGAGCTCATACCGGTCATCAACAAGATAGATTTGCCCAGCGCCCAGCCTGACCTGGTCAAGCGTGAGATCGAAGATGTGATAGGGATCGATGCTGAAAATGCGCCCCTTGTCTCAGCCAAGAACGGGATAGGCATTGAAAGTGTTTTGAAAAGCATAGTTGCCCATATACCACCGCCGTCCGGCGATGAGGATGCCCCCTTGAAAGCCCTGATCTTTGACTCGCTTTATGACAACTACCGCGGGGTGATCACTTACGTTAGGATCATGGAGGGCAGGGTCAAACCCGGTGATCGGATCCGGATGATGGCTACGGGAAAAGAATTTGAAGTCACCGATGTGGGCATATTCAGCCCTGCCCTGGTGCCGACCGCTGAGCTTTGCGCCGGCGATGTAGGCTATATCACCGCGAGCATCAAAAACGTCAGGGACACAAGGGTCGGCGATACGATAACCCATGCCGACCGCCCGGCTGACAAGCCACTGCCGGGCTACAAGAAGGTAAATCCCATGGTCTACTGCGGTATCTACCCGGCCGACGGAGCAAGATACGATGACCTGAGGGATGCCCTTGAAAAGCTCAGGCTCAATGACGCTTCCCTGATGTTCGAACCGGAGACCTCCGTTGCCCTGGGCTTTGGATTCAGATGCGGTTTCCTTGGCCTCCTCCACATGGATATCATACAGGAGCGGCTGGAGCGGGAATATGACCTGGACCTTGTGACTACAGCGCCTAGCGTCATATACAAGGTGGTAAAGACCAACGGCGAAGTGCTTGAGATAACCAATCCTACAAACCTGCCCCCTGTGACGGAGATCGCTTCCATGCAGGAGCCGATGGTGAAAGCCCAGATCATGTCACCGGCCGAGTATACAGGGTCAATCATGGAGCTTTGCCAGGAGAGGCGCGGCGTGTATAAAACCATGGAATATATAGAGGGAACCAGGGTGCTATTGACCTACGAGCTTCCCTTGAATGAAATAATATATGACTTCTTTGACGCCCTGAAGTCCAGGACCCGGGGCTATGCATCCTTTGATTACGAGCTGATAGGGTACAGCGATTCAAACCTAGTGAAGCTTGATATACTGCTCAACGGCGAGATCGTGGATGCCCTGTCGCTGATTGTCCACAAGGACAAGGCCTATCAAAGGGGCCGCATGATAGCTGAAAAGCTAAAGGAGCTGATCCCTAGGCAGATGTTCGAAATTCCGATCCAGGCGGCCATAGGCAACAAGATCATAGCCAGAGAAACAGTGAAGGCCCTGCGCAAGGACGTGCTGGCCAAGTGCTACGGTGGCGACATAACCAGGAAGAAAAAGCTCCTTGAGAAGCAAAAGGAAGGCAAGAAACGCATGCGCCAGATCGGAACGGTAGAGGTGCCCCAGGAGGCCTTCATGGCGGTCCTGAAGCTGAACTGACGGGCTATATGGCGATACCGGAGGAAAGACAAGTGAAAGCAAGAGGGCTTTATTTGCACTTTCCGTTCTGCGCAAGGAAGTGCAGCTACTGCGATTTCCCATCCTATTCCGGCAAGGAAGGATTCATGGCGCCCTACCTCGAGGCCTTGCTCAAGGAGATAGGCAGCTACAGGGAAAATCGCGAAAAATACCGTATTAGTACGATATTTATGGGTGGGGGTACCCCCACCCTTTTTAGCGGGGACAGGCTGGCCGAGGTCCTTGATAAGTGCAGGGAATGCTTCAACGTTGATGAGGATGCTGAGATCACGATAGAATCAAACCCCGGCACAGTCGATCTCGAAAAACTACTCATTCTGCGGAAAAGTGGCTTCAACAGGCTGAGCATCGGCCTGCAGGCCTGGCAGGACAGGTTGCTTGGTTTCTTGGGGAGGATCCATACCGCCCGACAGTTCGAGGATGCTGTGCTGACAGCCCAAAAGGCAGGCTTTGACAACATAAACGCAGACGTGATCTTCGGCATCCCGGGCCAGAGCCTTGAGGACTGGCTTGAAACATTGAAAAGGACAGTCGCCTTGAACGTGACTCATGTATCGGCATACAGCCTCATTATAGAAGAGGGGACGCCTCTTTACAGCCTCAAGCAAAAAGGCCTGCTAGGGGAAGTGGCTGAGGAAGCTGAGCGGGAAATGTACCACAGGGGCGCTGAACTGCTTGAGCAGCTTGGGTTTTACAGGTATGAAATCTCAAACTTTGCAAGGTCGGGCTTTGAGTGCAGGCATAACCTGAATTACTGGAGAAACGGGGAGTATATAGGCTGTGGCAGCGGAGCCCACCAATACTTAAACGGAGTGCGTAGCTCCAATACACCTCATATAGAAGCATATATCAAAATGATCAACAAAACCGGCAATGCGTCCGTAAGCTCAGAAATGATCGACAAGGATCAAGAGGTCTTCGAAACCCTGATGCTGGGCTTCAGGCTCACCGAAGGCATCAATAAGGCTGACTTCCAAAAAAGGTTCGGCTTTACCCTGTCAGAAAGATATTCAGACAAATTGGCAGCCCTCAGGCAAGAGGGGCTCGTCTTTGAGGATGACATCGCATTAAGGCCTACACCGCGGGGCTTTGACTTTCAGAACCACATAGCTTTGACCTTCCTTGACTAAATTGTATGGATGTGAAAAAAAGTTATTGACAAATAACGGATATGGTGATAATTTAAGATTAGCTTTAGCACTCAATGGCTTAGAGTGCTAACAAAGAGGAGGTGTATGCTTTGCGGCTGGATGAAAGAAAGGTCCGTATACTACAGGCCATAATAGATGATTTTATTTCAACCGCCGAGCCCGTCGGTTCCAGGACCATAGCCAGGAAATACAACCTTGGGGTCAGTTCGGCCACTATCCGAAATGAGATGTCGGATCTGGAGGAAATGGGCTACCTGGAGCAGCCCCACACATCCGCAGGCAGAATACCGTCAGACAAAGCATACAGGTTTTACGTAGACAGGCTCATGAAGGTCAAGTCACTAAAGAAGGAAGAAACAGAAAACATCAAGCAGCTGTACAGGAACAAGATAAGTCAGATTGAGCAGGTAATATGCAACACAGCGAAAATCCTGTCGGACATAACCAATTATACATCCATAGTCCTTGCGCCGCAGATGAACAGCATCGTGATCAAGCATATCCAGCTTGTTCCCATCGACAACAGGCTGGCCTTGCTTGTGATCGTGACCAATGCGGGCATTTTAAAGGATACGGTCGTCAAGATCCCAGAGGATATTGACGCAGACTATCTCAACAGGATCTCCAACATCCTGAATAAGCTCTATAAAAACAAATCCTTCGGGCAGGTGAACCTTGATGATCTGGCAGGAGTCCGCAAGGAGTTTGCGCGCAACAGCAGCCTTTTAGATACGCTGATAGATGCCTTGAGCGACAACTATTCAAAAGCTGACAAGGACATATACTACGGAGGGACCACCAACATATTCAACTTCCCGGAGTACCAGGATGTCGTGCGTGCGAAGTCCTTCCTGAATCTGCTGGAGGAAAAGGAGCTGCTTTATAAGCTCCTGTCGAATGTAGAAAGCGACGGTGTGACCGTCTCCATCGGCACGGAAAACCCCTATGAGGAGCTAAGGGAGTGCAGCATAGTTTCTGCCACCTACAAGATAGGGGACAGGGTACTTGGGTCCATAGGCATAATAGGCCCAACCAGGATGGAATATTCGAAAGCCATATCAGCAATGGATTATATGGCCAAGACCCTTAGCTATTACCTGACAAGTCTGTACGGGAAATGACCAACGAAAAAATATGAAGCAGGTGAAGCAAATGGATAAAGATACCAGACAGCAAGACCAGAGAGTGAACGAAGAGTATGAGGACATACCCATAGACGATCAAGAAGGTACCGAATCCCCGGCTGAGGCGATTCACCCCTGCGATGAGTGCTGTGATGCCCGGGATGGCAGCATGTCTGAAGACAAGGATGCCGAGCAAAATGAAAAAACCATGGCAGAGCTGGAGGCAGAGATTGAAAGCCTGAAGCTTAAGCTCAATGAAGCCGAGCAGCAACGGGATGAGTACCTGAACCTGGCGCAGCGCGTGCAGGCTGATTTTGACAACTACAGAAAGCGAAATAGGAATGCCATTGCAGATTCCTATGCAAATGCAGCATGTGATGTGGTAGGCTATTTTCTGCCCGTATTGGACAATATCGACCGCGCCCTTGAGTCATTCAGGGGAGCCCAGGCGCAGGAGTCCCTGATAAAAGGTGTAGAGATGATCCAAAAGCAGTTCCTAAGTACCCTGGAGAAGCTTGGCGTTAAAGAAATAAAGGCATTGGGTCAGCCCTTCGATCCGCAGCTTCATGAGGCGGTCATGCAAGCCAAAGCGCAGGAGGGTCAGGAGCCCAATACTGTCATAGAGGTTCTGCAAAAAGGATACCGTACCGAGGACAAGGTCATAAGATACAGCATGGTCAAGGTGGCTAAGTGACAAGCGACACCCAAACCTTTACATAACTGATACAGCATATCATGGATAACGATTACCACCACTAGATAAAGATGAGGAGGATTTTTATGGGAAAAATCATAGGTATTGATTTGGGTACTACAAACTCTTGCGTTGCAGTAATGGAAGGCGGTGAACCTGTAGTTATTCCCAATGCCGAAGGTTCGAGGACCACGCCCTCGGTAGTAGCTTTTTCAAAGGACGGGGAAAGATTGATAGGCCAAATAGCAAAGCGCCAGGCTATCACCAACCCTGAACGGACTGTCATGTCCATCAAGCGAGAAATGGGATCTTCCTACAAGGTTACTATAGATGGCAAAGATTACACGCCCCAGGAGATCTCCGCTATGATACTTATGAAACTGAAACAGGATGCCGAGGCTTACCTCGGAGAACCTGTCACCCAGGCCGTTATAACCGTGCCTGCATATTTCAGCGACAGTCAGCGCCAGGCAACGAAGGATGCCGGCAAGATTGCGGGCCTTGAAGTCCTGAGGATCATCAACGAGCCTACAGCAGCATCCTTAGCCTATGGCCTAGACAAGGAAAACAACCACAAGATCCTTGTATATGACCTGGGCGGCGGTACATTCGACGTGTCTATCCTGGAGATAGGCGACGGGGTGTTTGAGGTGCTCGCCACCAACGGCAATAACCGCCTGGGCGGTGATGACTTCGATGACAGGATCATGAAATACCTGGCTGATGAGTTCAAAAAGGAACATGGCATAGACCTGCTTCAGGACAGGATGGCAAAGCAGCGCCTGAAGGAGGCCGCGGAGAAAGCCAAAATCGAGCTTTCCGGCGTACTCACCACAAATATCAACCTGCCCTTTATAACAGCCGATGCTACAGGCCCAAAGCATCTTGACATCACATTGACCAGGGCCAAATTCGATGAGCTGACGGCTGATCTGGTCGAAAAGACCATGGAGCCTGCAAGGCTTGCCCTCAAGGATGCAGGGCTCACCGCGGCCGATATCGACAAGGTGATACTTGTAGGCGGTTCGACCCGAATCCCTGCAGTTCAGGCTGCGGTCAAGAAGCTTATCGGCAAAGAGCCTCACAAGGGGATCAACCCGGATGAGTGCGTAGCAATAGGTGCAGCTATCCAGGCCGGCGTCCTTGGCGGCGAGGTCAAGGATGTGCTCCTGCTTGACGTGACCCCGCTATCACTGGGTATCGAGACCCTGGGTGGCGTCTTTACAAAGCTTATAGAGCGCAACACGACCATACCGGTCAGAAAGAGCCAGATCTTCTCAACAGCCGCTGATGGCCAGACCCAGGTCGAGATAAACGTGCTCCAGGGCGAGCGTGAAATGGCTGCCGACAATAAGAGCATAGGCAGGTTCATATTGTCCGGCATTCCGCCAGCACCAAGGGGAGTGCCCCAGATCGAGGTCACCTTTGATATTGATGCCAACGGTATCGTAAACGTAAGCGCCAAGGATCTGGGTACAGGTACTGAGCAAAAAGTCACGATCACTGCTTCCACCAACCTCTCCAAGGAAGAGATCGACAGGGCGATAAAGGAAGCTGAAAGGTATGCGGAAGAGGACAAGAAGCGCAAGGATCTGATCGAAGCCAGGAACCAGGCTGACTCCCTGGTATACAACACGGAAAAGACGATGAAGGAGCTGGGAGACAAGGTAAGCTCAGCAGACCGGGACAGGATCCAGGCTGAGATCGATGCAGTCAAGAAAACCCTGGAAGGCAACGATGCCCAGGCTATCAGGTCTGCATCGGAAAAGCTGACCCAGGTATCCTATGAGGTATTCGGCCGGATCTACCAGCAGCAGGCCCAGCAGCAAGGCGCAGGCCCCGGAGCAGGCGGCGCTCAAGGCGGCACCGGCAAGTCTGGCGATGATAATGTAGTAGATGCCGACTATGAAGTTATGGACGACGATAAATAAATGATATATAATATATAAACGTTATTCCTGAATAAGCCAAGGCCAAGCGCTTTGGCTTTTTCAAGGAATACAGGGTCTTTAATTTCCTGAATAATGACATGATTCCTATTCGCAGTTAGGTGGTGAAGGTATTGGCAAAACGTGACTATTACGAGGTATTAGGGCTTTCAAAGGGTGCATCCGAAGAGGAGATCAAGAAAGCCTATAGACAGCTGGCCAAAAAATACCATCCTGACCTGAACCCGGGAGACAAGGAAGCCGAAGCCCGCTTCAAGGAGATAAACGAAGCCTACCAGGTGCTGAGCAATCCCGAGACCAGGGCCCAATATGACCAGTTTGGCCATGCAGGTCCTACGGGTCACGGATTTGAGGACTTTGACTTTGGCAGCGGCCTGGATGATATATTCGACATGTTCTTCGGTGGTTTTGGCGGAACCCGCTCAAGGCGCAGCAGGGGGCCTGTCAGGGGTTCCGATTTGCGTTATGACCTGACCATTTCCTTTGAGGAAGCCGCATTTGGAACCAAAAAGGAGATCGAGGTCGTCAGAATGGAAAGCTGCACCGAGTGCAAGGGGACCGGTGCCAGAAAGCCCGGGGATGTCACCACCTGTCCTGTATGCAAGGGAACCGGAGAGATCCAACAGGCGCAAAATACGGCATTCGGCCGTTTTGTGAACGTGCGCACCTGTGACAGGTGCGGCGGCGAAGGCACGGTCATATCGGAGCCCTGCCCCAAATGCCATGGCAGGAAGAAGATCCGCAGGCTGAGGAAAATCAGTGTAACGATACCCGCCGGGATCGACAATGGCCAGGCCATAACCTTGAGAGGCGAGGGTGAACCGGGAGAAAGGGGCGGTTCGCCGGGCGATTTGTACGTATATATTACCGTACGGCCCCATAAACTATTTCAACGCAAGGGCTATGACTTGCATTGCGATATCCCGATCACCTTCGCGCAGGCGGCTCTAGGAGCAGAAATCGAGGTCCCGACCCTGAATGGCAGGGTGAAATACGTCATACCCGAGGGCACGCAGACAGGCACGGTATTCCGCATGCGCAACCAGGGCATACAGCACCTGCGCAGCAATACCAAGGGTGACCTGTATGTTAGGGTCAATATCGAGGTGCCCAAGCGCCTCAATGAAAAGCAGAAGGAGATCCTAAGGCAGTTCGATGAGATGACCAATGACAGCAATGAACAGCGAAAGTCCTTCTTTGAAAAGATGAGAGACGTTTTTGGAGCATAAAGGCCTGTCAGGCAAACTACCCTTTACAGGAGGCAAAGGCATGGATTGGATAGAGATTACTATTAAAACGACCCACGAAGGCGCCGACATAGCGGCCCAGGTGTTATATGAAACGGGCGTGACCGGAGTGGTCATAGAGGATCCGGATGATCTGTATGCAGCCCAGCAGGATGGGTTGTTCTGGGACTACGTGGATGAATCCGTGCTTGCCAACAAGGACGAAGGGGTGCTAGTAAAAGCTTATATAAGCAATGATGCCGCCTTCAACGACAAGCTCATCTACATCAGGGAGCGGATAGAGCATTTGAAGGCCCAGGACCTGGACATAGACTTAGGTCCAATGGAGCTGGCCTTGACCAATGTCAGGGAAGAGGACTGGTCCAACAACTGGAAGAAATACTACAAGCCTGTGAGGATAAGCGACAGGCTGGTTATAAAGCCTACCTGGGAGGAATATGAGCCCAAGGAGGGCGAATGTGTGTTGAGCCTGGATCCGGGCATGGCCTTTGGCACGGGCACCCATGAGACTACGGTGCTATGCCTGAGGCTGCTCGACAGGTATGTTAACCGCGGCGATACTATTGCAGACGTCGGATGCGGTACGGGCATACTCTCAATAGCAGCCCTGCTCCTGGGAGCGGAAAAGGCAACGGCCATAGATCTTGACACCAATGCGGTCAGGGTCGCCCAGGAAAATGCAAGGCTGAACGGTGTAGAAGACAGGATGCAGGTCATACATGGCAATCTGCTGGATAAGGTCCAGGGCAGGTATGACATCATAACGGCAAACATCATCGCCGATGCCATAATAAGCCTGACTCAGCATATACGCGATTATCTCAACCCAGACGGGATATTCATATCCTCAGGCATAATCCTGGAAAGGCTGCCGGAGGTGCTCGAGAAGATAGAAGGATCGGGCCTGGAGGTCATCCACAAGGAGACTATGGGTGAATGGGCAGCGGTGGTGGGCAGGCATAATGCCTAGGTTTTTTGTTGACAGGTCCGATATTTCGGATGCAACAGCCATAATAAGAGGAGATGACTCAAGCCATATACAGCGGGTGCTGCGGCTCAGGAAAGGGGACGAGGTGACCCTTTGTGACGGCCTGGGCTGGGATTACAGGGCTGTCATAGAAACAGGGGAAAAGGATGCGACCATCCTTACGGTCATCGACCGATACCCTTCAAGCGGCGAGCCGGCAGTAAAGGTCAGCCTGTACCAGGGGCTACCCAAAGCGTCCAAGCTGGAGCTTATCATACAAAAGTGCGTTGAATTGGGTGTCAGCGAGATAATACCCACCGTCACAGACCGGACCGTTGTTCGTATTGACAGCGAAAAGGACGCAGCAAGGAAAGCCGAGAGATGGCAGAGGATCTCGGAGGAAGCTGCTAAACAAAGCGGCCGGGGGATTATTCCCAAGGTGCATGTGCCTGTTCCGCTCAAAGAGGCTGTCGAAGGGGCGGACCATATCCTGAAACTGCTGCTTTGGGAAGGTGAAAGAGAGACAAGCCTTCGCAGCATGCTGACCGCAAGGCAAAAGGCTGATTCAATAGCCGTACTCATCGGCCCCGAAGGGGGCTTTTCACAAGAGGAGGTATCCCTCGCGCAATCAAGCGGCTGGATACCAGTATCGGCAGGCCCCCGGATCTTAAGGACAGAGACGGCTGGGCTCGCCGTTGTGACCGCAATCATGTATCAAATGGAGGAAATGGAATGGAAATAGCACCCTTGAAGAGGGTGGCGTTTTATACCCTGGGCTGCAAAACTAACCAATACGATACGGAAGCGATGCAGGAGCAGTTTCGGAAGCATGGTTACACGATAGTAGATTTTGAATCCGACGCTGATGTGTATATCATAAACACTTGCACGGTAACCAGCCTGAGCGACAGAAAATCAAGGCAGATGATTCGGAAAGCCCACAGGACGAACCCTGATGCCATAATAGCCGTTGTTGGCTGCTATGCCCAGCGGGCCTCGGGCGAGGTGCTCGATATACCCGGTGTCAGCGTCGTTTTGGGGACCAATGACCGGATGAACATAGTGGACTATGTCGAAAAGGCACACAGGGACAGGCAGGCTGTGAATGCAGTTGGGGACATAATGAGGGTAAGGGATTTTGAAGAGACCCCCATAGACTTTTATGAAGGCAGGACCAGGGCTATCCTGAAAATACAGGAGGGCTGCAACCAGTTCTGCTCCTATTGCATCATCCCCTATGCCAGGGGTCCTATCAGGAGCCGGAAGCCCGACAGCGTCAAGGCTGAAGTCGAAAGGCTCGCGCATAAAGGGTTCAAGGAAATAGTGCTGACCGGCATCCATATCGCCTCCTACGGCAAGGACCTGGTCAACAGGACTGAATTGCTGGAGCTTCTTAAGCTTATCCATGATGTCCCGGGCATTGAGCGGATCCGTTTAGGCTCCCTTGAACCAAACCTACTGACAGAGGACTTCATATCCGCAGTTCGCGCTCTGCCCAGGGTCTGCCAGCATTATCATATATCCCTGCAAAGCGGGTGCGATGCCACCTTAAGGAGGATGCACCGCAGGTATACCACAAGGCAGTACAGGGAGATCGTCGACAGGCTCAGGGCCGCAATGCCGGATGTCGCCATAACTACGGACATTTTGACAGGCTTTCCCGGGGAGACCGAAGAGGAGTTTGAAGCCACCCTGGACTTTGTAAGATCCATAGGCTTCAGCAGGATGCACGTGTTCCAGTATTCCCCCAGGCAGGGGACTCCGGCTGCAGAGTACCCGGACCAGGTACCTGCAGAAGTCAAGGAATTGCGCAGCAAGAGGCTGATCCGGCTAGGACAAGAGATGGAGGCCGCATACCTTGAAAGGTTTGCCGGCAGGGTGGAAACGGTTCTTTTTGAAAAAGAAAGCGCAGAAAAAGAAGGATACTTTGAAGGCTATACAGAACACTATATAAGGGTTTTGGCACCGGCTGCCGGTGACATAGTGAATTGTCTATACCCGGTACGTGTTGACGAGGTCATTGGCACATATTTGGAGGGTACGATAGTTTCCGCCTGAAAATATGATAATATTTTATACAGGAGGTCGTTTATGGATAATTGTTTGTTTTGCCGAATCGTAAACCGAGAGATCCCTTCAAGGATCGCCTATGAAGACGATCTGGTCCTGGGCTTTTACGACATACAGCCCAAAGCGCCTGTCCATGTCCTCCTTATACCGAAAGAGCATATCGGCTCCTTAAATGAGCTGACCAGGGACCATGACAGGCTCATGGCGCATTTAACAGCCCATATACCCGTAGTGGCAGAAAAGCTTGGGATAAAGGAATCGGGGTATAGGGTAGTGGTCAATTGCGGCAGGGATTCAGGCCAGGAGGTAGCCCACCTGCATTATCATATACTGGGCGGCAGGCCCATGGAAAACAACTTCGGCTGATGCCCGGCTAAAAACAGTTGACATGCTGAAAACCGTAGGGTTATAATTATATATGGTTTCTATATATTTCCCAAGGTTCCATGCCCGCAAACGGGGCTATTGTGCTAGCGGAGGGAGGGAAGGCAAATGTCTGAGATTAGAGTAGGAGAAAACGAATCACTCGAGAGCGCTTTGAAACGGTTCAAAAGGAAATGCTCCAAGGCCGGCGTGCTGGCAGAGGTACGCAAGAGAGAGCATTATGAAAAACCTAGTGTTAGAAGGAAGAAGAAATCCGAAGCTGCCCGCAAGCGCAAGTACTAATTGATTATAGCTGCACTCGCAGCCTTAAGCATGGCTTAGGCAGCTGACTTTGAAACAAAGCTACAATAAACTGCAACAGGATGATATAGGGATCATTGGGGTTGATGCAAGGGAAGAGAAACAGCTCGCAGATTCGATTCCATGGGATACCTTCCTCAGCAGCATTCAGAGAAAAATAGAAACCATAGTCAACAAGACTATCACCTTAACCTTCTGTAACTCAATAAATGAAAAATGCCCGGTCAAACAGCCGGGTTTTTTTATCCCAGTAAAACCATCATTTGATACCCGGGACAAGTCTTTTTGCTAATGTAAATTTTCAGAATATATTGTATAATAGAAGCAGGTTTACATAAAAAGACGGGGGTATATGATGCTTAATAAGGGGTTTCGGGTGCTTGGGGCAGTTCTGCTGTTCGTATTTTCCGTGCTGGCATTGGCAGGCGGCGGGGTTCATACTCGGAAGAAGGAGCAGGCCGTATTTGCCCAGCTTGCGGCCGGTAGCAGCGAGACTGCGGCAAAGGCAGGCATCAAGCCTGTCCGGATACCTCTTGACAGGCCCCGTCAGGAAGCAGCCGATGA
The DNA here is from genome assembly GCA_029777885.1 of Bacillota bacterium. Taxonomy (GTDB): domain Bacteria; phylum Bacillota; class Clostridia; order Caldicoprobacterales; family DTU083; genus JAKORJ01. The sequence goes on from JAKORJ010000119.1 coordinate 28,449, forward strand.
ACAGGTGAAGACACTGACATTCCTTTCATTCAATATCCATAGCGCAAAAGACAAAAACGGCGATGTCAAACTTGATGCTATCATAGAGGAGATACGGGAATCCGGCGCTGATGTAGTTGGCCTCCAGGAGGTCGAACGCTTCATGCCCAGATCAGGGTACAAGGACCAGATAAAGCTGATCGCGGAAGCCCTCGGTTATTTTTATTACTATGGCGGCAACCTGAATATCCTGGGTGCCCGGTATGGCAATGCGATTTTGAGCAAGTACCCGATCGCGGCCTCTGGCAACATAAAGCTCCCTAAAAACAAGCTGGAGCCGAGGGGCTTGATCGAAGCCATGATAGATGTCGAAGGCATCGGGATCAATGTATACGTGACCCATCTCGGGCTGGATGCCGAGGAGCGGATGAAGCAGATCCGGTTCATAAACGACAGGATCGCCGAAAGAAGCGAAAGGACCGTACTCATGGGGGACTTCAACAACAGGCTGGATAGCCCAGAAATGGAGTACCTGAGCGCGGATTTTACCGATGCCGCAGTCTTTATGAGCAGTGACGACCGGTTCACATATTCCCTTTACCAGGAAGCGCCAAGCTTAAGGCTTGACCGCATCTACATCTCACAGGACCTGAGCATAACTGACTACGCTATCCTTCCATCCCGGGTGTCGGACCATGCCCGGGTCATAGTGACCATTGATTTAAATGTGGCGGATTAAGAAGGAATCGGCATAAGGTCAGCGAATATAATCAACAGGCTGTATTTTGTGACCATGTTCAGCATGATAATATAGATGGGGATAAGTATATGAAAAAAAGCTTCCGGATCATAGGTTTTGCCCTTATATTGCTGTCGTGCATTTTATCCTTTGACGCATTTGCCCAGGAGGATGGCGTCGTTCATGTTATCGAGCTGAACGGCGAAATCACTCCTGCCATGTCATCCTACATATCAAAAGAAATAGACTATGCCAACAAGTCAGGCGCCGAGGGCATTATCATAGTGATCACTACTCTGGGCGGCAGGGTCGATTCTGCCGTTGAGATCAGAGATGCCATACTTCGATCCAAGACGCCTGTCGTTGCGTTCGTAAAGGAGCGGGCCATATCAGCCGGTGCCCTCATTACGATAGCCACCGAAAAAATAGTGATGGCTCCTGGCAGCCATATGGGAGATGCCGAGCCTATTCCGCTGACTGGCAAAAGTCTTGCCTATGTCAGCGGAGAGTTCAGATCCACAGCCAAGGAACGGGGCAGGGATCCCCAGATAGCGGCGGGCATGGTTGACAAGTCCCTGGATATACCGGGCTTTCCGCCTGGCAGGCTGGTGGACCTTACAGCTTCGGAAGCCTTGGAGGCGGGCTATGCCGATGCTGTTTTGGCATCTGTTGATGAAATCCTTGATTTCATGGACTGGGACGGTGCCCTGATAAAGGAGATCAGGCCAGACTTCAAGACCAGGGCAGCCCACTTCCTGACCCGGTACGAGGTCGCGTCCCTCCTGATCACTATAGGCATGATCGCTATCGTCATTGAGCTCTTCACCCAGGGCTTTGGGATAGCCGGCTTCATCGGCATCCTGGCTTTTGCGCTCTATTTTGGCGGGGGCATAGTAGCGGGGACTACGGGCCTGTGGCCGGTGTTCCTGTTCATATTGGGCGTAGTGCTCATGCTGGTAGAGGCCGCAGTGCCCGGCTTTGGCATATTCGGCATTGGAGGGATAATCTCATTTATTTTAGCCATTATCTTTGCGGCTCCGACCCCGGTGCAGGGGCTTATGATCCTGGGCATATCCATACTGCTGACTGCCGTTGTCACGCCTATACTGTATAAGCTACTGGGCGGACCGAAGATTTTCCGCAGGCTTGTACTGTCAGAGTCGGCGACTACGGACAAAGGCTATATTGCCACGGGGGAATATGACCACCTGCTGGGCAAGACCGGCGAAGCAGCTACTCCTTTGAGGCCGTCGGGCACGGCAGTGATCGATGGGGTCCGTGTGGATGTGGCAGCTGACGGCGTTTTTCTGTCTCAGGGTACAAAGGTAAAGGTGATCCGGGTCGAGGGCAACAGGATCGTTGTGACTGTTTTTAGTGAATAAAGATGTGCCTAAGGCATGTTTCTTTATTAAATATATTACATAGAAGGAGTGGTTTATAGATGCCGTTTGAAACGATATTGCAGATAGCGACCGGCACCGCTGTAGATCCTGGTACGATAATGCTCATCGTAGTAGGTATAATCATCGCAGCAATAATAGTGCTGTCAATCCTATTGACCTTTATACCCCTGTGACTGTGGATCTCAGCATTGGCTGCGGGGGTAAGGATCGGGATATTCACATTGATAGGCATGCGCTTAAGACGTGTTGTTCCGGCCAGAATAGTCAATCCTCTGGTCAAGGCAACTAAGGCAGGCCTGGATCTCAGTGTGGATAAGCTGGAAGCCCACTATTTGGCAGGTGGTAATGTGGACAGGGTAGTCAATGCTCTGATTGCTGCTCAGAGGGCTAACATTCCACTGGAGTTTGAGAGGGCGGCCGCCATTGACCTGGCTGGGCGCGATGTGCTTGAAGCCGTTCAGATGAGCGTCAACCCCAAGGTGATCGAAACACCCAAGGTATCAGCAGTTGCCAAGGACGGCATAGAGGTCATGGTAAAAGCCAAGGTTACCGTCAGGGCCAATATCGATCGCCTGGTCGGCGGCGCGGGCGAGGAGACGATACTGGCCCGTGTTGGTGAGGGTATAGTTACAACGGTAGGTTCGGCCCTTTCCCACAAGGAAGTGCTCGAAAACCCTGACAAGATATCCCGGACTGTGTTGGATAAAAGTCTGCATGCCGGTACGGCATTTGAGATCCTGTCGATAGACATCGCAGATGTTGATGTCGGCCGCAACATAGGCGCCCAGTTGCAGACCGACCAGGCTGAGGCCGATAAGCGGATAGCCCAGGCCAAGGCAGAGGAGCGGCGTGCCATGGCGGTTGCCAAGGAGCAGGAGATGAAGGCCCAGGTCCAGGAAATGAGGGCAAAGGTCGTAGAAGCCGAGGCCGAAGTGCCCAAGGCTATGGCAACAGCTCTCAGGGAAGGCAAGCTTGGTGTCATGGATTACTACAACATGCGAAATATTATAGCAGATACTCAGATGAGAGATTCTATTTCCAGACTGGGCAAAGATGACAAGCAGGAGAAAAATGAATAACCCCCGGAAGGAGGGTTCTTGATTGGAAGTTATATTTATTATCTTCGCCATAATAGCAGCAATTGCCAGTGCAGTAAATAAAGCAGGACAGGTCCGGACTTCACAGCAAAAGCAGGAATATGAACGCCAATTCCAGCAATACCAGAGACAGCAGGGCACCCGGGGCTACAATCAGGCAGGGCAACGCAGCCCATATGGGACCTCTGGCCAAAGGGTGCATCATACGGCTGCACAGGTCAAAGCTGACAAGACCGGTCCCCGGTTCGATGCAGCCAAGGCAGATGCCAGCCCTTCAGTAGGCGGTGATTTTTCTGCTGCTATCCTGCAAAGTGAGCCGCAGGTGGAAGCTTTGGATAAAGAGCCAAAGCTGAAGCTCGATCTATCAAGAGAGAGCTTGCTCAACAGCATCATACTGGCTGAGATCCTGGCTCCGCCTAAGGCAAGAAGAAAAAACTGATTAAATAGCATCATAAAGATCAAGTCGGTCAATAAATCAATGACAAAGATGATAGACCGCACCGGATCATAAAGCCAATCACACAGAAAACTAGAATGGACATACATTCTAGTTTTTTGTTTTCAAGCATATGATTTTATGAACGGAGGTGGGGCGATGCGCAGAAAAAGGTTGGATTCGGTTAAGTCGAAGGTATCGGACATGTTCGATCTGCCAAAGGATATCACGCTCAATCTCCCAAGGATCAGCATGACTGGCAACAATCAGATGCTTATCGAAAACCATAAGGGAGTTATTGAATATACGCCGGAACGCATACGCATCAACTCGACTATCGGGGTGATCAGGCTGCAGGGGACGGAGATGAACTTGCGTAACATTGCAGCAGATGACATCATGGTGACCGGCGGCATAAAGTCCATAGAATTCATATGATCCAACCTCTGTTTTTTACCCGGATTGGTACATGTCTTGAGGGGTGATCGCTTTGATATTCATGCGGATCTGGAACTACCTGACCGGTTATCTGGTTATCAGGGTGGACGGCCTTTCCCTGGAGAAATTCATCAACCTTGCGGTGACAAATGGAATATACCTGTGGGGGATAAACAGGCAAAGCTATACGTCCCTTACAGCCTGCATCGGGATAAGCGGATTCAGAAAGCTCCACTCCATAAACCGAAAGCTGCACTGCAGGATACGGATACTTGAGAAGCGGGGATTCCCTTTTACAGCATACCGGTACAGGCACAGAAAGCTGCTAATTGCAGGTATGCTGATTTTTTTGGCTATCCTTTACGGCTTTTCTGCATTCATCTGGAGCGTTGAAGTAGAAGGGAACGAGCAGGTCAGCAAAGAGACCCTTATAAACGAACTACTGGAGCTGGGTGTCAGGCCCGGAGCATTCAAGGGCAGGATCAACACCCTCCAGATCGAAAACAGGCTGGTGATCGATATACCCCAGCTGTCATGGGCAAATTTGGAGATAAGGGGGAGCAGGGCGATTTTGCGGGTGGCTGAAGGCGTCAAGCCCCCTCCGATCATAAACAAGGATATACCGGCAAATATAGTTGCCACAAAGGACGGAATCATAGATAAAATGATCGTGCTTGATGGTTTAGCTAAAGTAAAGGTTGGCGACACTGTAAAGAAGGGCCAGTTGTTGATAAGCGGCATAATAGAGCATCCGGAAACCATAGGGTTAAGGTATGTCCGCGCCATGGGCCAGGTCATCGCCCGAACCTGGTATGAGGGCCGGGACAGCCTGCGCTTTGACGATACTTACAGGAAGCGGACGGGCAATACAGCCGAGATTAAGTATTTCGGGCTCGGGGATTTCAGATTCCCATATAAAAAGGACGAAGTGCCCTTTGTTGAATATGATATGGAGGTAACTACCAAAGGCCTGATCAGGACCGAAGTTTATCATGAGGTAGAGCTTATACCCTGGAAGGATGACATAAACTCGGCAAAGGCCATACTTGCCCGGTCTGCGGAGGCAAAGGCCAAGGCTGATATGCCTCCGGGGGCAAAAATCGTTGACAAAAAGTTGAAATACGATATTATAGAAGGAGAAAGTATAACAGCTGTTCTTTATATAGAGGTTTTGGAAGATATAGGGATGCAGCAGGACATAGACGTACAATAGGAGGAAATCAAGGTTTGGGCAGCACTCTGACGGAAAGGGTAATCGAAGCTGAAAACATGGAGACGGTGATGGCCCTGTTTGGCAGCTTCGATGAGAATATAAAGCTTATAGAAGAGGAAACAGGGGTCAATGTGATCGCAAGAGAGACCCAGATACGGGTCGTGGGCGGTGAAGACCAGGTAAAGCTGGCTTATACGGTAATAAATAAGCTTATCCAAATGCTTACAAGTCATGAACCGATCGATACGGCGCAAGTGGCATATGCCATCCAGCTGGCCCGTGATGGCCAGGAGGATGCGATAAACGATCTGATATCCGATTTTATCTGCGTAAACCACAAGGGAAAACAGATAAAGTGCAAAACCCTGGGACAGAAGCGCTATACGGACGCTATCGCCAAGAACGATATAGTATTCGGGATAGGTCCTGCAGGTACGGGAAAAACCTATCTGGCCATGGCCATGGCCGTAAGGGCCTATAAAAGCAAGGAAATAAGCAGGATAATATTGACGAGGCCGGCGGTAGAAGCCGGTGAGAAGCTGGGCTTCCTGCCCGGTGACCTGCAAAACAAGGTGGATCCCTACTTAAGGCCATTGTACGATGCTTTACATGACCTTATGGGGTTCGATACCTACATGAAGCTGATCGAGCGGGGCACGATCGAAGTAGCCCCCCTTGCCTATATGCGAGGACGTACACTGGATGATGCCTTTATCATACTGGACGAGGCTCAGAACACTACGACCGAGCAGATGAAGATGTTCCTGACCCGGCTCGGGACAGGTTCAAAAGCGGTAGTTACAGGCGACATAACCCAGATAGACCTGCCTAAAGGCAAGCAGTCCGGGCTTATTGAGGCCGCGAAGGCGCTTAAGCACGTAAAAGGGCTGGATTTCGTATACCTGACCCACAGCGATGTTGTCCGCCATGAGCTCGTAACCCGGATAATAGAAGCTTATGGCAGGTATGAGGCGCAAAAGGAAAAGAGCTCAGCGAAGGAAACAGGAGAGGAGTAATATAATGAACCTGCCTGTTGTTAAAAGGGACAAGCCAATAAGGAAAATACTTGCATTGAGGATGTTTCACAAGAGCTATTTCTGGAACATCCTGATTTTGGTATTAACCTTTTTCCTTATATTTTTCATATTGTTCACCGCAGTATCCCCTGAGCGGTATGAGTTGAAGGTAGGGGATATAGCGCCTGAGCCCATACCAGCTCCGCGGGACGTGGAGGATGAGTTGGCCACTCAGGCAAAAAGGCAGGAAGCCATGGAGAAGGTGCCGGAGTATTATACCCTGCACCAGAACATAACCGCCGGCACGATCGCAGAAATAGAGGAAATCTTTGAGAAAATGGACGAGGCGCGGTCGAAGGTCGAGGAACGGCTGAGACAGTGGGAGGAGGAGCAGAAGCAGGGACAAGGCGGGGAAAGCCCGATGCCTTCGTATGCCCCCCAGGAGGAGCCCTACCGCCCCACGCCTGACCCAGCGGAGTTTTACGACGAGAAGTTCATGGGTGAGTTGAAAAGCCTCTTTACGATCCAGCTTTCAAATGACAATATCATGACCATACTCAATGCAGACAAGCAGGATTTGAATCTCCTCAAGTCACACCTGGTCGATACGATGCAGGCCATGCTGGAGGTGGGCATCAAGGAGGAGCAGCTGGCTGAAAGCAAGGCCAGTCTGGGAAACGCCCTTCAAAGCACGACGCTGCCAAATGAGCTCAAGCTGTTGGGTACGAGCATAGGTGTGACCACCCTGAAGCCCAACCTCCTTTATGATTATATCAGGACAAACCAGGAAAAGCAGAAGGCAGCGGACCAGGTAGAGAAAGTGATATACAAGAAAGGCCAGTATATAGTCGAAGCCGGTCAGCCTGTCACCGAGGCCCAGATCAAAATGCTGGCAGAGCTCGGGCTCCTGAAGGACAACAGGATGGATGTGCCCCTTATAACCGGTATAGCCATGGCTGTTTTCATATGCCTTGGCCTGATTAGCTTATACATGGCCTACTATGAAAAGGAGCTGATTGAAAAGCCGCTGATGCTTTTGCTGATCAGCATGATCCTGTGCCTGACCCTTGGCCTGACCTATGTCACGACCCTGCTGAACCGGTACCTGATACCCACAGCTATGGCAGGCATGCTCCTTGCGATACTGGTAAGGCCACGCATAGCTATAGTCATCAACATGGTGCTGGCTGTACTGATAGGCTTCATGACCGGCATGCAGCTGTATACGGTGGTCATGACCTTTACAGGCGGCCTGACAGGCATCCTTATGGTCAAGTCCAGGCATCAGAGGAATTCCCTCATATGGGCGGGAGTGGGAGTAGCTGCAGTGTGCGTCATTACATTAGTGTCCATAGACATGGTGTCATCCGGCGGATGGCAGTCGCCGGTGCAAAGCTCCTTCTATGGGCTGATGAGCGGCTTGCTCTCATCGATCCTGACTATCGGGACTCTGCCCATTTGGGAGAACATATTCGGGATAATAACCCCTATCAGGCTCGTTGAGCTGTCCAACCCAAACCAACCCCTGCTGAAGCGGCTCCTGATGGAAACTCCAGGTACTTATCATCACAGCATAATCGTAGGCAACCTGGCAGAAAGCGCTGCGGATGCTATCGGAGCCAACGGCCTGCTCGCCAGGGTCGGGGCTTATTACCATGATATAGGCAAGCTTGTTCGGCCTTACTATTTCAAGGAAAACCAGCTATACAACCAAAACCCCCATGACAAGCTCAATCCCGTATTAAGCAAGAAGATCATAATCTCTCATGTCAAGGACGGCCTGGAACTTGCCAAAAAATACAAGCTGCCCGCAATGATACAGGATTTCATTGCTCAACATCACGGGACTACTGTTGTTGCGTATTTTTATCATAAAGCCAAGAACAATAATATTGACATGGATCTGGACGAATTCAGATATCCCGGGCCGAAACCCACAAGCAAGGAGACTGCCCTGGTCATGCTGGCAGATACCGCAGAGGCGGCCGTGCGGGCTATGGCTGACCATTCATCGGAAAAAATCGGCGAGCAGATCCGCAAGCTCATACGGGAGAAGTTTGCTGACGGCCAGCTCGACAATGCGGATTTGACAATGAGGGACCTGGAACTGACAGCGGAAGCCTTTACCAACGTGATCAGCGGTATTTTCCATGAGCGGGTGGAATACCCGGATATAAACTCCTTTGATGAGAGGACGAAAACGGTAAATGACATTGCTAATGGACAACAGGCAGTCATCCCTAAACAATGACGGACTACAAGCCTTTTTTGAGGCTGTAGTCAGGGCCGGATTAGCCCGTCTTGAACTGAATGACGCTGTTGAGGTCAGCTTGATATTGACGGACAACGAAGAGATCCGGCGGTTGAACAGCGAGTATCGCGGGGTGGACCAGGCAACAGACGTCCTTTCATTCCCGATGCTTGAGCCGACTGAAGCTTTAGATATTCTTAAGGATCCGCTACCTGACTATCAAAATCCCGATACCGGTGATGTAGTCCTGGGTGATATCATAATATCTGTAGAAAAGGCCATTTCCCAGGCAAATGAGTACGGCCACAGCGTGAAGCGGGAGCTGGGCTTTTTAATGGTCCATGGCCTGTTGCACCTGCTCGGTTTCGACCATGAAAAGGATAAGGCCTCTGAAAATGAAATGTTCCGGCTTCAGGAGGAAATATTGGGCAGCCTGGGCCTGACAAGGCCGGAATAACCTGAGATCCGGGCTTACTTTATACAGTAGGTATAAGGATTATGAAGATAAAAGAGTTGGTTGACAGCTTCAATTATGCGATCGAAGGCTTGCTGTACTGTCTGAAGACCCAGCGCAACATGCGCATCCATTTCCTGATAGCAGTGCTGGTGCTGGTGGTCGCAGGTGTTACCCATGTGTCCAGGCTGGAGACGGTCGCGCTCTTGATTACGATCGCGCTCGTCATTGCAGCGGAGATGATCAACACGGCCATAGAATCAGCAGTCGACCTTGCCAGCAGCAAATACCATCCGCTGGCTGAGATCGCGAAGAACGTGGCCGCAGGGGCCGTATTGATAACTGCGGTCAATGCCGTTGTTGTGGGCTATCTCATTTTTCATGACAAGCTGGAGGATATTTCGCTCACAATAATATACAGGATAGAAAATATGCCTATCCATATTACAGTAATAAGCCTGGTTGTAGTTACCCTCATAGTGATAATAGTAAAGGCTTTGACCGCAAGAGGCACCTACCTGCGCGGTGGCATGCCCAGTGGTCACAGTGCCCTGGCCGCATCCCTGCTGACATCAATAATAATGCTCAGCGGTGATGTCACGATAGCATTTCTGGCAGGCATACTTACGCTGATCGTGATGCACAGCAGGCATGAGGCAAAGGCGCACACCTTCTGGGAAATAATAACCGGGGCTGTATTGGGTATGATGGTAACAATTCTGATATTCCAACTTTTCAGGGTAAGCTGAAGCGCAAGACGATCGATCTTCATGGAGGTGTATATAATGGATGATCACAAGGCATTGGCGGAAGCAGCGGTCAAGGCAAGGCTGAACGCATATGTGCCCTATTCCAGGCTGAGGGTAGGCGCGGCCTTGCTTACGGAAAGCGGGAAGGTCTATACCGGGGTCAACGTGGAAAACGTGAGCTTCGGTGCCACCGGCTGCGCTGAGCGTACTGCGATTTTCAGCGCTGTGGCGGACGGCAATACGAAGTTCAAGGCTATAGCCGTTGCTTCGGACCTTGACACGCCGATTTTCCCTTGCGGGATTTGCAGGCAGGTCATAGCCGAATTCAAGATCCCTGAAATAATCGTCAGCGATAAAAACGGTAACTATAAAGTATATAAGCTGGAGGAGCTTTTGCCCTTCGCTTTTACTGAATTTTGAAAGGGATGATAGATTGGCGGGTTTTCGATCTGGCTTCATCTCAATAATAGGCAGGCCGAATGTAGGCAAATCTACGCTTATCAACAGCCTGATAGGCGAGAAGGTTGTCATTGTTTCCGACAAGCCCCAGACCACGCGAAACAGGATCCAATGCGTGCTTACACGGGAAAACTGCCAGTACATATTTATAGACACACCCGGGCTGCACAAGCCTAAGACAAAATTAGGCGAGTACATGGTCAGCACTGCGAGAAAAGCTTTAGAGGACATGGATGCCGTCCTGTTTGTGGTTGACGCGGCTGACGGCATTGGCAGCGGCGACAGGCATATAGCAGACCTGCTGAAAACAGTAACAGTACCGGTGATTTTAGCGGTGAACAAGATAGACATAGCTGATCTTGAGCCTGCCCGGAAGGCTGTTGATGAGTTTGTAAAGGATTATAGCTTTAATGAGGTCGTCGAGATTTCGGCAGCTACCGGGCACAATCTGAGGCTGCTGGAGGACAAGCTCTATACATATTTGCCTGAGGGACCTAAATATTATCCCGACGATATGATAACAGACCAGCCTGAAAGGGTCATCATAGCAGAGACCATCAGAGAAAAGGCTTTGCAGCTTCTGAAGGAAGAGGTGCCTCACGGCATAGGGGTCGAAATAGAGGGCATCAATGAAAGGACTGACAAGGCGATAACCGATGTCCATGCGGTCATAATCTGTGAAAGGACCTCCCACAAGGGGATTGTCATTGGCAAGGGCGGCAGGATGCTTAAGGATATAGGAAGCCTGGCCCGACAGGATATTGAAAGGCTGCTTGGGACAAAGGTATATCTTGAGCTTTTTGTCAAGGTCAAGGAAGACTGGCGGAATGATCAAAACACGCTAAGATCCTTGGGATATGACAAACGCAACTTGTAGCGGTTTAATTTTCATGGAATAGGGCCAACCGGAGCGGGCAGTTTAAATATATGATACGAAGTCCACAGCAAGAGGAGGCATACATGATGTTGCAGTTATTGTGGAATTGCTTTGAACAAACCGGGTGGATTTCAGCCTATTTATGCTACAGGGCATATCTTGATGCGAATGAAGAGGCTTTGGATGACGATAGCACCGACCAGGAGGAACCGGCCCAGATAAGCCAATAGATGCATATATTCTATATTCAGTTAAATCTGTAGAGAAGGAATATGATGAAATATATTCATACACAGGGGGTTGTCCTTAAATACACCAACATTAACGAAGCTGACAGGATGCTGACCGTATTTTCACCGGAATACGGCAAGCTCAGGGTACTGGCTAAGGGGTGCAGAAAGCCCAAAAGCAGATTTTTAGCCATGTGCCAGCCCTTCTGCTATGGGGATCTTCACTTGAAACAGCATCACGAAATATTTATCATGACTCAGGCCGAGGTGTTCAATGCTTACTTTGATCTTAGACACGACATAGAAAGGCTGTCCTACGCTTCATATATAGTAGATCTGACAAACGGGGTGGTCCATGAAGGCGAGGGCAATGAACGCCTCTTCCCGCTGCTGTTGAAGGCATTGTCGTTTCTGTCGTTCAGTGACACACTTCCATTGGACATAGTGCTTGTCTACGAGCTTAAGCTGCTTGATATAGTAGGATACCGTCCCCTGCTGGACAGGTGCATGGTCTGCGGCGCCGGGCCGGGCGAAAAGGTCCGGTTCAATACAGCCCAAGGCGGGATAGTGTGCCAAAAGTGCAACTGCCGGGGCGACAGCCTGGAAATAAGCCAGGCTGCGGTACAGGCTATGCAGCGGATCCTTGATATCGACATGTTCAAGTCCCAATGGGTCGGGTTTGAGCCGGGGGTCAGGGAAGAGATCAATAAGCTCCTGCCCTTGTATGTGTCAGAAAAACTGGAGAAAAGGTTTGATTCCAGAAGCTTTGCAAAAAGCTTTTTTTAAGGTCTTGTCTTGACATTTCGATAAAATTATATATTATATAACATGGGCTCATTGACAGTTTTGCTTTGCTTAGGAAAATAATACACAAGGCAATGGGAAAACTAAATATAGCATGAAAGCTAGCTTTAGCTTACATATTTTATAGACATGATTGGAGGAAAGTTTATGGCTCACAAATACGTATACCTTTTTAGTGAAGGCAATGCGAACATGAGAGAGCTGCTTGGCGGTAAAGGCGCCAACCTGGCAGAAATGACGAATCTGGGGCTGCCTGTACCCCAGGGCTTTACAGTCACTACTGAAGCCTGTACCCGGTATTACAACGACGGCGAGGTCATTGCAGACGAGATAGTCGAACAGATCCATGAGGCGCTGGCTAAGACAGAAGAAATCGTCTGCAAGAAATTCGGTGATCCGGCAAATCCCTTCCTGGTTTCGGTCCGTTCCGGTGCCAGGGCATCAATGCCTGGTATGATGGATACGATCCTTAATCTCGGTTTGAATGACGAGACAGTCAAAGGGCTGGCAAAGCTGACCAACAATGAAAGGTTCGCTTATGACAGCTACCGCAGGTTCATCCAGATGTTCTCTGATGTCGTAATGGAAATAGACAAGGCCAAATTCGAAGCCATACTCGATGCGGTCAAGGAAGAAAACAACGTAAAGCTGGATACCGAGCTTACAGCTGAGAACCTGAAGGATGTAGTAAGCAGGTATAAAGAGTTGTACAAGCAGGAAAAGGGCGAGGAGTTCCCCCAGGACCCCAGGACGCAGCTAATGGAAGCTGTCAAGGCAGTTTTCCGCTCGTGGAACAATCCCAGGGCGATCGTATACAGAAGGATGAATGACATACCCAGCGATTGGGGTACAGCTGTAAACGTACAAGCCATGGTATTTGGCAATATGGGTGATGATTCCGGTACCGGCGTTGCCTTTACCCGCGACCCCTCTACCGGTGAGAAGAGATTGTATGGCGAATACCTGATGAATGCCCAGGGCGAGGATGTCGTTGCAGGTATCCGTACTCCCCAGTCGATTTCACAGCTTGCAGAAGTCAATCCAGATGTTTACAAGCAGTTTGCTGACATAGCCAAGAAGCTTGAGGACCATTACCGCGACATGCAGGATATGGAGTTTACTATTGAAAGAGGCAAGCTCTACATGCTGCAGACCCGCAATGGCAAGAGGACAGCAAGAGCAGCTGTCAAGATAGCCGTTGACCTCGTAGCCGAGGGCAAGATCACAAAGGAAGAAGCCCTGCTCAAGGTCGATCCCAAGCAGCTAGATGCGCTCCTGCACCCGACCTTTGTACAGGAAGCCCTCAAGAAAGCAAAACCCATAGCCAAGGGTCTGCCGGCATCACCCGGAGCTGCATGCGGCGCCGTATACTTTACAGCAGATGCTGCCAAAGCTGCCGCTGAATCCGGGCAGAAGGTCATCCTTGTGCGCGAGGAGACCTCCCCTGAGGATATCGAAGGAATGTATGCATCAGAGGGTATACTGACAGCCCGCGGCGGTATGACATCTCACGCCGCTGTTGTGGCAAGGGGTATCGGTACCTGCTGCGTTGCCGGATGCGGAGATATTTCAATAAATGAAAAGGCAAAAACATTCACGGCAGCCGGCAAGACCTACAAGGAAGGCGATATGATCTCCCTGGACGGAAGCACGGGCTATGTATATGGCGA
>JAKORJ010000120.1 GCA_029777885.1 Bacillota bacterium
AGCTCCTTGGCCTCCTTGATGCCGCTCAAGCCTGAAATGATGGCTTCGCCTTTCGTTATATGCTCTTTGACCGTGGCGGTTTGTATCAGGGTTTCATCCATATATATGCTTATCGGTTTGCCTATCAGCTCCTTGGTAGCCTTGCTGAAAAGCTCGGTGCCTTCCTCGTCAAACTTCAGGGCGACAACATATGCACCATACTCATCGGTAGATACAAAGCTCTCCTTGACATGGGAGCCTTGGACCAGGATGTTGCCGTCTTCATCCTGGAAGGTCAGCATGGCCGTTTCACCAAGCTCTGCGATAGCTGTCTCAGGGTCAAATTCCGTCTCATCAGCTTTCCAGGGGAAGCGTACTATGATCGAGCCCGTCTGCTTGTCCACCGTGACATCCCTGTCCAGGATATTCTGGTTATCCAGGCGGGTCTCAATGATGGAGCGGGCTGCGTCCAGCTCTTCGGCAGTCGGCTTCCTGTCTATATCAGCCGGCACGAACACCGCGTCGACACCGCCCCTGATGTCGATACCGAACCTGATGTCAGGAGCGCCCTTGATATTCAACTCCCAGGCGTTCCAGAGGGGCACTACCAGCCCGTTGAGCGCCGTATATGCCATCAACAAGGAAATTGCCAATACTATAAAAAAGGTTGGCTTTTTGTTCATTTATTTCATCCTTCCCTTAATGTCGTTGTCAATTCAAGCCATCGAATCAATGCCCTATAAGGAAAGGAGGTGCATGGCCTCCGACCCGCAGGGATATCTCCGACGTGTGGTTGTTGATATTCCCGGTAAAGGCCAGAAAAGCGCTTATGGCCATCGCCGCCATTGCGGTAATGGGCAGCTTTGCCGGCACTGAAAGAAGTGCCCGGTAAAAGCTCTGGATAAGCCTTCTGCCGGCTTGTACCAGCCTGATCTCATGGTTTGACGGTTCCTTCTCTGGCAGGGCCATCAGGCTGTATTTATCCTGCAATGGGGTGAATGCTTCAGCCTGGCTATCAGGCAATGGATCCGTAAGTGATGACCTATGCGCTATATTGTAAGAAAGCAGAAGGTTAGAGCACAGCAACAAGGTAAAAAGCAATGCAGCCGTGATGAAGGCAGTATTTCTGATATACCCGCTGCTTGTCCTCATGTGCTCCACCCCTTTTGATTCGTATACTCAACATAATCTACTATATAATAATCCGGGACAATCGTCAATTGAAAATAAAAAGCTGCGGGATCCGCAGCTATAGATTACATGTTGTCAGCTTTCGGCGCTATACCTATACATGGACTGCCCGGCCTTCGACCGCCCGCATGACCTCCATCACTACCTCCGAAATGGTGGGATGGGCATGGACCATGGATGCGACATCTTCGGGCAGCAGCTCCGCGGCCCTGACCAGGAGGAGTTCATGGATTATCTCGGTGGCATCGGTCCCGATAATATGTGCGCCCAGCAACTCCTTTGTTTGTGGGGCGTAAAGCACCTTAACAAAGCCGTCAGGCTGCTCGACTGCCACAGACTTGCCTGCTCCTCTGTAAGGGAAGGATGCCTTTTCGTATGGGATACCTTCCTTTTTTGCACGCCACTCGGATAAGCCGAAGCTCGCCACCTGGGGCTCGCAGTACACAGCCCCGGGTATGCTTAAGGGATCTATCCTTTTTTGTGTATTTATGCCCGCTATATCTTCTGCAGCTATTTCACCCTCCTTAGAAGCCACATGGGCCAGCAGCGGGGTGTTTACCACATCGCCGATGGCATAAACGCCTTCTACAGAGGTCCGGTAATAATCGCCTACGGGTATGAAGCCCCTTTCGGTCTTGATCCCGATGTTCTCCAGCCCTATATTGTCGGTGTTAGGCGTCCTACCGACTGCCACTAGCACCTTATCTACAGTCACGGTAGACCTCGTGCCTTTATCGTCCTCAAGCTCAACTGCAGCCTTGTCTCCTGCTACTGACATCGACAGGGCTTTTGTTCCGGTCATAACCTTGATACCGGCCTTTGTGAAGGATCTGGCCAGCAGGCTTGAGATCTCCTCATCCTCCAGAGGCAGGATCCGGTCCATCAGTTCCACCAGGATCACCTCTACACCAAAGGAACTCATGATGTATGCAAACTCTACCCCAATGGCTCCAGCGCCCAATATGAGCATTTTTTCCGGCAAGTTTTCAAGCATCAGGGCTCCAGTTGAGGAGAGCACATATTTTTCATCGAACTCAAAGCCGGGGATGATTTTGGGCCTTGAACCCGTCGCTATGATCATGGACCGGCCTGTGATCCTTTGGCCTGTCGACAGGCTTATCTCGTTTTTGCCGGTAATGATCCCCTCAGCCTGGATAACGTCGATCCTGTTCTTCTTCATCAGGTAACTGACGCCCCTGGACAGAGTGTCGGCCGCCTTTCTCGATTTGGCAAATACCTTTTTATAATCCAAGCCCTTGCGGTCTACGGTCACACCCAGGCTTTCCAGCTCACCCAGGGAGCCGAACATTTTGGCCTGGTGTATCAGCGACTTCGAAGGTATGCAGCCCACATTGAGGCATACTCCACCCAGCTTATCCTTTTCGATGACAGCGGTTTTAAGGCCCAGTTGGGAAGCCCTGATCGCAGCCACATACCCCCCGGGACCGCCGCCCAAAACCAGCAGATCATAATCAAATTCGTGCTTCATAGCGTATCCTCCATAAGTTAAATGTTCAATACAGGGCAGAGACCGGATTCTCAATGATTTCCTTGAGGGTCTTCAGGAAAGCTGCGCCTATGGCACCGTCAATGACCCTGTGGTCGCAGGACAGGGTAAGTTTCATGATTGTTTTTACCGTAATCTGCCCGCCCTCGTCAACGACAGGGGTTTTTGTCATCGCACCGACCGCAAGTATCGCAGAAGCAGGCGGGTTTATTATCGCAGTAAACTGCTCGATGCCGTAAGAGCCCAGGTTGCTTATCGTAAACCCTGCCCCTTGATATTCCTCGGGTAACAGAGAATTATTTCGTGCTTTTTCAATCAAATCCTTCAATTCATTTTCGATCGCCAGGATCCCCTTATTGCCACAGTCCCTGACCACCGGCGTGATAAGGCCGTCAGGCTGGGCAACAGCCAGGCCTATGTCAACGCCTGTGAACAAGGCTATTTTGTCCCCAAGCCATGTAGCGTTCACCATGGGATGCTTCTTCAGGGCCTCGGCAGCATACTTGATCAGCAGGGCATTATAGGAGACCTTGGTACCCGTGCTTTCGCTCAGATGCCTCCTGGTTTCGATCAGGTCATCAGCAGCAACGCTGACGGTCAGGTAGTAATGGGGCGCAGAATACTTGGATCCCGACAGCCTGCTTGCGATTATGTTTCTCTTGTTTGTTACGGGTATATACCTTGCTTTGTCTGCAGATATAACACCTTCCAACTGCCTGGCTAATGGTTTTTCATCGACCGGCTGCCTGCCCTGGGTTTTTACAGCGGCTGTTTGCATCAACGGTGCTTTGTCGGCAGCCAGCACTCCGGCATTATCCTTTAGCCCGTCAGTATATGCTTCCACATCTGCCTTCACGATCCTGCCCTCAGGGCCGCTGCCTTTTATCCTGTCCAGCGGTATGCCGCCTTGCTCTGCCAGCCTGCGGGCCAGGGGCGAGGCCTTGATGCGCCTGTCGCCTTCCATTTCACCCGCTTTTTTGCCGCCTTGGTTGCTATCTATTTCACTATCCCTTGCTGAGTCTATTACGTTTCCTTTTGTTTCAGTCTCAGGCGAACTGGCACCGGATCGCTGTTGATCGTCCCTCAAAAGTGCACTTATATCCTCTCCGGGCTCACCGATTATCGCGATCGCCTCTCCGATCCCGGCCTTCTGGCCTTCCTTGACCAACTGCTTCAAAATAATGCCTTCCTGGGTGGACTCATAATCCATGGTCGCCTTGTCTGTCTCCACCTCGCAAATGATGTCTCCTATTTCAACCCTGTCTCCCTCAGCCTTGTGCCATCTCGCGATCAGCCCTGAGCTCATGGTGGGGGATAGGGCTATCATCAATACTTTTTCCGCCATTTTCTTCTTCCCTCCTGTTTACATCACTAAGTGATAATAACCGGCTCGATCAGCAAAATCTGCCGGCATGTACAATAGGTATTATTGGCCTGACCGCTGAAATGTGCCGGCCTGCTTGTACATGACCCTTTCTACAGCCCTTAGGATCTTATCCACAGTAGGCTGTACCTCAAGCTCCAGCCTGTGATTGTAGGGCATGGGCACATCTTCCGAAGTCACGATCTCGACCGGGGCATCCAGATAATCAAAGCAGTTGCGGGATATGAGCCAGCCTATATGCGAAGCTACAGATGCAAAAGGCCAGGTCTCATCCACAATCACGCACCTGTTGGTCTTTTTCACGGAGCTGTAAATGGTTACCTCGTCCAGCGGCCGGATAGAACGCAGGTCGACTATTTCAGCCTCCACGCCCATCTCGGCAAGGAGCTGGGCGGTCTCCTGCACCAGTTTTAAAGGCTTGGAATAGGTTATCAGGGTCACATCCCTGCCCTGCCGCTTGACATCGGCCATGCCCAGGGGTATTGTGTACTCTCCCTCAGGCACCTCGCCCTGCCAGGAATACATCAGCTCCGACTCCAGGAAGATTACCGGATTGTCGTTGCGGATGGCGGTTTTCAAAAGCCCCTTTGCGTCATAAGGGGTCGCAGGAGCCACTACCAGCAGCCCAGGTATGTGGGCATACAGGGACTGCAGGGCCTGGGAATGCTGGGAGCTCAGGTACTCGGCCGGGCCGTTCGGACCTCTGAACACTATGGGGATGTTCACCTGCCCTCCTGACATATGCCTCAGCTTTGCAGCGTTGTTGATCACCTGGTCAAGGGCCAGGAGCGAAAAGTTGAAGGTCATCCATTCCACAATCGGCCTTAAGCCCGCCATGGCCGCTCCAATGCCTATCCCTGTAAATCCCGCCTCGGTGATCGGTGTATCTATGACCCGCCTGGGGCCGTATTTGTCCAAAAGTCCCTGGCTTACCTTGTAAGCGCCGTTATACCGGGCCACCTCTTCGCCCATCAGAAATACGCGCTCATCTCTCGCCATTTCCTCGTCTATAGCCTGCCTTATGGCTTCCCGATAGGTAATAACAGGCATGCTGTGTCCCTCCTCTTATGCTAAAATATCCTCATACATTGCCTCCAGGGGAGGCTCGGGGCTATCCTCTGCAAAGCGAACCGCCTCATCGCAGACTGCTATGCACCTTTTGTCCATAGCCTTGTATTCGTCCTCGGTCAAAAGCCCGGCCGCGATAAGGTCCTGCTTGTACATCAGGATCGGATCCATGCGCTTGTATTCTTCCAATTCTTCCTTGGTCCTGTACTTTGCCGGGTCGCTCATGGAATGCCCCCTGTAGCGGTAAGTCTTCATCTCCAGGAATGAGGGCGTCCCCTCTTCCCTGGCTAATTTGACCGCTTCTGCGGTCTCCGTGTATACCTCAAGCACCTTCATGCCGTCCACTTGCTTCGCGGGGATCTCATAGGAGCCTCCCATAACCGAAAAGTCAAGCACGGAAGATACTCTCCTGAAATCCGTACCCATGCCATACTGGTTGTTTTCACAGATGAATACAATAGGCAGGTTCCATATCCTGGCCATATTCAATGTTTCGTGGAAAACCCCCTGGTGTATAGCCCCGTCACCAAAGTAGCATAGCACTACTCCGTTTTCAGCGTTGTACTTTATCTTGAAGGCCACGCCGGCAGCCACGGGTATCTGCCCGCCGACTATGCCGTTTCCGCCGTACATGTGGTGGTCCGTATCGAAAAAGTGCATGGACCCGCCCTTTCCCTTTGAGCAGCCTGTAGCCTTGCCAAACAGCTCAGCCATGGCAGCCTTTGGCGACATGCCGCAGGCCAGGGCGTGGCCGTGGTCCCGGTAACCCGTTAGCACATAATCCTTTTTAAGGTCCAAAGCCGCTATGGAACCTACTGCAATGGCCTCCTGGCCTATATAAAGGTGGCAGAATCCACCGATTTTCCTCAGTCCATACATTTGCCCGGCTTTTTCCTCGAATCGCCTTATAAGAAGCATCTGCTCCAGGAGCTTCAGCAAGAATCCCTTATCATAATTTTGCAGATCCAATATGTCCACCTCCATTTTAGTTGTCATTCAAGCTCGCAAACTGCCTTATGTCTTTCAGGGGCTCATAAAACTCTACTTCCTCCAGGACGGTTTCCAGGACGACGTATTCACTTATGTCCCGATTTAAAGTCCAGAACATCGTCAGCTTGTCCCCCGCAGACTCCATTACCTCTGCTTTGATCGAAGGATTATCCAGGATATTTATCTTACCTCTTGCAGTGATTATCTGATCCAGCTCGCGGGTCTGCACCATCCAGACCCCTTCGGGATTGTGCATGATCTGGCTTATCTTTTCACTGTCCCAAGGTGTGACAGTAAAAATGACCCCTTTCCGGTCCTTAAGCAGTATCGGCGTCATCCACCTCGTATGGGGTCTTCCTTTAGCATCTACAGTTGACAGCACACCACAATTGGATCCATCAATAATATATTCAAGCCTGGCTAGCAGCTTCTGTTTATCCATTCAGCTTACCTCCCGTCCGACCGTTGATTTTATTTATTTATAAAGCACAACTCATATGTTGAAACCTGTTTGCAGAATGAAGGGCAAAAAAGGACAAAAAAAGCATCCCTAACCACCAGATTAGCTGATGCAGGACGCATTTTAGATTCAATTATTCATTCAAATGGGAAAATTCCAAGGGCTTTATAGGTTTCCCAGTCCACGTAGTGGTTGACCGGAAGCTTGTAGTCGCGCTTGAACCTGAGCAGGGCTGCCTTCATGCCTTCCCCATAGATCCCGTCGATGGTGCCATGGTAATAGCCCAGCTTCTGCAGGCGCTTCTGCACTTCGGCTACCTGTGAGCTCCGGTCGCCGGGCTCTAGTTTTTTGAAGAGGCTGCCCATATTTCCATAGGGCCCCCCGTAAACGACCACTCTGGTCATGTAGGGAACGATGCTGTACAGCTCCTCCACATCCCTGTTGCGCATCCTGAAGCATCCCTTGGATGCCATACGCCCTATGGACTCCGGCCGATTGGTCCCGTGTATCCCGTAGGTCCCCCACGGCACATCGAGCCCCATCCACCTTGTACCAAAGCCTGTGCCCCAGTTTCGGGCCTTGTTTATTATATGCCATATGCCTACAGGTGAGGGGGTGCTTGGCTTGCCCTGGGCGATCGGGTACTTCTTGATCATCTCCCCGTTTTCAAAAAGATAGAGCATGGATTCCGTGAGGTCGATGAAGATATCGTACGGGTTCTTGTTTTCCCTTGCCTCCTTTTGCAGGTTTGATGCATCGGTGCTGACTAGAACAAGCTCCGGATAGGTTTCAAGGCCGGCATACAGCAGGGCCATTATGACTATATACAGTATGGTCGTTGCATACTGCTTCGGGATCTTCATACAACAGCACCTCCACCGCTTACATAATTATATTATCTAAAAAGCGGTATTAGAACATGCTGTTGCCGGCTGCCTGGCCGGTCCTAATCAGCCTTGCCGCCCCCCAGGAACTCATATCCGATGTCGATGATGCCAGGCAGGTCTTCCCCGGCAATCGACTTATCCGCAGCTTCCACTGCACTATAGCCGAGCTTGTATGGGTTCTTGCCCACAGCAGCCCGTACCATGTCCTTGTTTATTAGGCCCATGATTTCTTCCGTATAGTCGAAGGACACCAGGGCAACGTCATCGATCCTTCCAAGCCTGATCAGGGCTTCAGCTGCACCCGCGGCAGTCTCCGGGCATGCAGCAAAGATCCCCTTGATACCAGGGTAAGCCAAAAGTATGTCATTGACGGTCTTTTCCGCATTAGCCCTGTTGCTGCGGCAGTCAAACACATTGATGAGCCGTATGCCCTCATATTTTGAAATGGCGTTTTTGAAACCGGACTCCCTGTAAGCTGAATTGGGGTCTTCGGAGGATATGTTGAGCATTGCCACATCCCCTGCCCCGCCGATCAGCTCAGCCATGGCTTCGCCTGCCCTTTCCGCGGCTTTTTCGTTGTCCGAATAGACACATATGCCCTTTATGTCGAATTCCGGCATCTGATCCAGGTATATCACTGAAATACCTTTTTTGACTGCCTTGTCAAGCAAGTCCGCTAGCTTGTTGCTTTTAAAAGGCACGACTATTATCACATCCGTGCTGTTGCGCACGGCATAGCTTATTTGCTTCAGGCTTTCCCCCGGTTCCGTCTCGCCATCCGTTTCAACTATATTGAGCTTAAGGCCGTTTTCTGAAGCATAGGCTTCCATGCCCCAGATGACCTGCTGCCAGTACTCAGAGTTTGCCGGCCGGACAAAGGCATAGATATTGCTCCCTTCCTTGAAGGAGGGATCCACACGGCATCCGGATGCCAGCAGCACTAATAAAGCCAGTACAAGTATAAAGTATCTCAAGCTCGTCCTCTCCCGTTTCAAAGTACGATAACCTCCGTATTATCCACAGCCTCTTGGATCAGGGCATCCCCGTCCACCAGGAGCTCGGAAGCCTTTATCCTGTCAAGCCTGGGATGGGTTACCGGATGCTTCGGGGTAAAGATGGTGCAGCAATCCTCGTAGGGCAGTATGGATACCTCGTATGTTCCGATCTTCTGCGCGATTTCCATTATCTCCAGCTTGTCAAAGCCGATCAGGGGCCTGAATACGGGCATGGAAACCGCCTCATTCGTAACAGCCAGGCTCTCGATGGTCTGGCTGGCCACCTGGCCTATACTCTCGCCGGTGATCAGCGCCAAAGCCCCTTCCTTTACGGCTATCCTCTCAGCTATCTTCATCATGAAGCGCCGCATCAGGACCGTAAGCTGGCTGTCTGGGCATTTTTCATACAGCTCCTGCTGTATTTTCGTAAAGGGGACTACATGCAGCCTGATGGTCCCGCAGTACCGGGTCAGGCGCTTGCATAGGTCAATGACCTTTTCCTTAGCCCTGTCGCTTGTAAAGGGAAAGCTGTGGAAGTGTACCGCTGTCAACTCCACACCGCGCTTTGCTATCATATACCCGGCAACGGGGCTGTCGATGCCCCCGGACAGCAGGAGGGCAGCCTTGCCGTTGGTCCCAACGGGCATGCCGCCCGCGCCGGGTATGCTCTCAATGTATATATAGGCCTGCTCCCTTATCTCCACATTCAGCGTGACCTGGGGGTAATGAACATCGACGGCAAGCCGGTCGTGGGCCTTCAGGAGCCTGCCTCCGAGCTTGCTGCTCAGGGTCATTGAATCCATGGGGAAGCTCTTGTCCGCCCGCCGTGACTCTACCTTGAAAGTGACCTGACCATCGCCCCCCTGCCGGTCAAGATATGCCCCCATCAGTTTTACGGCAGCCCGGGCTACCATATCAAAGTCCTTCTCGGTTTTAACTGCAGGGCTCATAGACACTATACCGAACACCCGGGTAAGGGCATCCAGCACCCCTGCTTCATCGCTGAAGTCCTCGATATAATACCGTCCCTGGGCTTTTAAGACCTTTATATCCGGAAAACCGGAAAGTGCTCTGATTATGTTTTTGTGCAGCGCTTTCTCAAAAAAGGGCCTGTTCTGGCCTTTTAAATGTATTTCGCCGTAACGGATCAGTATTACCTTCTCCATGGTTACCTCCTGGAATATTTCTCGACCCGGCTGACTACAGACGCAAGTATGCGTATGAACGCATCGATCTCATCCATTGTTGTGAGATAGGAGGTGCTCACCCTGATGGAGCCTCCCGCGACCCTGTCATCGACCCCGATGGCCTTTAGGACATGGCTGACCGTCCTGTCCCTGCTCGAGCAGGCAGAGCCTGTGCTGACAAAGACGCCCTCATCCTCCAAAGCATGCAGGACTACCTCGCCCTTTAAACCGGGAAAGCCTATGTTGACTATATGAGGGGCCCCTGACTCCAGGCTGCCGTTTATGACCGCCTGGGGAAGGGCATCCTTCAGTCCGGACAAAAGCCTGTTTTTCAACTCATACAGGTACACAGGCCTGTTTTCAAGCTCATGCCTGATGAATTTCGCAGCTACCCCAAGCCCGGCGATCCCGGCCAGGTTCTCAGTGCCGCTGCGGTATCCCCTTTGTTGCCCGCCGCCGAAAAGTATGGGCTGAAGCCTTACGCCTTTTCTGATATATAAGGCCCCTATGCCCTTGGGGCCGTGTATCTTGTGTCCGCTCAGGGACATAAGGTCTACGCTCCATTTCCTGGGGTACAGCTCGAGCTTCCCGAAGGACTGGATCGCATCCACGTGGAACACGGTGTTCGGGTTGGCGCCTTTGATGATCCGTCCCAGCTCCTCTATGGGCTGTATGGACCCTATTTCATTATTCACGTGCATGATGCTGACCAGGATGGTGTCAGGCCTGATCTCCTTCTCCAGCCTGTCCGATGAAACAAGGCCGCTTTTGTCCACAGGCAAATATGTGACCTCAAAGGACTGGGCTTCAAGGTGTTCAAAAACCCTCAGCACTGACGGGTGCTCGATGGCAGTGGTGATCAGGTGCCTGCCTGCCCTCTGCCGGGCAAGGGCCGTGCCCAGTATGGCCATGTTGTTGGCCTCGGTCCCCCCTGAGGTGAAGATGAGCTCGTCCGCAGCCACATGCAGGACAGCGGCAAGGCTTTCTGCAGCCTCCTTTATCAGCTTTTCCGACTTTATACCAAGCCGGTGCAATGATGACGGGTTGCCGAAATAATTCCTCAAACAGTCCGCAACGGCTTCGACCACCTCGTTTAGTACCGGTGTCGTTGCGGCATTGTCCAGATATATCAGCTTCATAGCATTGCTCCTGTTTGTGTTGATCCATTGTTTATTGATTTATAGTTTTTCCATATGCCTTTTATTAATTTTCTTAGCGATTTACGGCCTTATGCAGAAAAAAGCCCCCTTACGCAGGGAGCGCTTTTTCTTTTATCTTTCCTTGACGTTCCTAGGATTGACTTTTTTGAACAAGGCCACCATCTCCTCGCTTGGTTCGAAAACAAGCAGCGATTTGACGCCGTCCTTTGTAAATACCCCGTAGTACAGCCCTCCGCCGCGGTTGAGGAAATAGTTCAGTTTCTTGATGCCGGGATGGTTCAGCATCCTGTTGAAGCCCTCATCACTTATTGGGGCGATTATCTCAAATTCCTTTATATCTGCTGACAAAAGCTTTTTGCGCTTGGAATTGTTGATGACCTTAGCTATGTCCAGCATGCCGTTGGTAAAGGTATAGTCATATTCGATCCTCTGATTGTTGCGCAGGACGTAGCATCCGAAGGTCAGGCCCGCAGAAATTGCAAGACTTATCGCGCTGAATGCATTCAAAGCCCCCTGCATGATCGCTGTCAGGAAAACAAAGGCCAGTATGCCGAAAAAAATCATGGCCCCGTATGTTATAATATAAAGAAGGGTGCTCAGACCTGTATCAACTTTCTGTACTGATTCTTCTCGGAAAAGGTTCATACCACGGTCACGAAAATCCAATTTTTGGTCACACTCCTTTACTGCGGCTTGTATGTCAAGCGCTTGTAATCAGCTATTATTGTAACATGATTTTGATACAAGCGTAACCCTGCAGCCAAAAAATAATTAAAAACAATGCTGATTATTGCAGAATCAAGCAGGATTTCAATTTGAGCTTAACGAAATTACATAGTTAAAATATCGATGACAGGCTTATGCTGAAGTTAGTTCATCTTATATGTAAAGGGGGAACTTCAGACATGTACTGCCCAAACTGCGGAACAAAAAACAACTACTATCATCGCTATTGCTTCCTGTGCGGGACCTGTCTGGTTTCAGACGATAAGCAAGCCCAGGGCGAACATGAAAACCCTGAAGATGAGCTTGGATCGCTCGAAGATTTTTATGATACAGGCCATGATGAGGCTGAAGTGACCAAAAAGATCGATGAAGACGCCTTCTTCAGCGATATGGGGTCAGCCGGATTCGACTTTTCATATGAGGATCCCGATGAACCCAAGGCAGACGATGATGCCTTTGACCTTCAGGAAACGCTGCCCCTGCGCCGTTACAAGAAGGATACAGTCAAAAAGGGCAACGGGGCGCAAAAGCTCCTTAAGGCAAGCCTTGTCATCTTACTATGCGTGCTGACCGGATTGCTCATTTATATCGGTTATACAGAATTATGGGGCAAGAACGGGCAGCTGTCGGTTTCCAACAGCCTGGACCTGAATTATGATATCAAGGATATCGTCCAGGATGGCGAAAGCGGAAAAAAGATAACCTTTTATTCCACTAAGGGGAGCAGGATCATAGTCACCGGAGACCTGGAGCAGGACCTGAGCTATGAGTTGCCTGTGGTGAACGGCAAAGCTGAGCTGATACTTCTAAGCACTGACTTCCTGACCCAGGATCACGAAATCATAGACGGCCAATTCAACATTACGCTGAACATCAAGGTGCGGGCTGACGGATATAAGGACAGGTTCGATAAGGTAACGCTGAAAATGCCTGTGCCTTATGCCCCGCTTACGATCATCCAGCCTTCAGACGGCGAGGCTGTTGTCGACACATTCAATTACAAGCTGATAATCAAGGTCAGGCCGGGCTCTGAGGTCTTTATCGATGACAACAGCTATACCCATATGGTCGATGATGAAGGCAATCTTGCAGTACTACTGGAAGTGCCTGACCTGTCTGAGCTGACCTACACCCTGAGGGTGGTCTTGCCGGGTTATGCCGACAACGAGAAAACGATAAAACTGAAGCGCAGGCAGATGGAGATCCCCCTGCTCATCGACCAGGATGTGCCCATTACAGCGACCGAGGACTGGGTGGAAATATCCGGTACAACAGATCCGCAGGCTGCTCTATCATCAAGCCTACCAACCATGGAGGAACCGGCTGTAGACCCGGAAACCGGCAGATTCGTTATCAAGGTAAAGGCTACCAGGTCTGGCTATACGCCCCTTATACTGACAGCCAAGGTCGAAGGCAAGGAGGATTCAGTGCTTGAGCTGGTCATTGACAGGGCTATAGACGAATCCCAATATACCCGGACTGCCTGGGCCCCCGACTATGACAGCCTTAAAGCCCATGAGAACCTCCACAACGGCCAATGCTTTTTATTTACCGGGGTGATCAAGGACCTTGACTCAACTGGAGTCAAGGATATCCTGATCGTAAATACGGGCACGGAGGATAATGAGAAGCTCATACATGTGGACTACTATGGCGCCCGCAGCTTTACGCTTGGGCAGGAGGTAAGGATTTTCGGCAACCGTTGGGGCAACAAAGATGATATCCCCTACATCCTGGCCAAGTACATCTATCCAAACAACTAAGAAAAATTAAGCGCCGCCTGATGGCGGCGCTGTTTGTTATTGCTCGAATACGCTGATGTCGCCCAGCTTGACTTTCAATACAAATTCATCGCCGTTTCTCCAGAGCTTCAAATTAACGACATCTCCGACCTTGTTTTTGGCTATGGCTGACTTAAGCTCATCCAGGGTACGGATGGTCTTGTTGTTGTAGCCGATTATGACATCACCCGGTTTTACTCCGGCTTCATCGGCAGGCCCGCCGTCATAGACCTCTCTTACCAGTACGCCTATGGGGTAGCCATATTCTCTGGATATGTTCTCATCGATCTCAAGCGGGTTGATAATACCCAGCCAGGGTTGGGCTTCCCTGGTCACCTTGCCGTTCTTGATGAGCTCCTGGGCGATGGGGACGAATACTTCGGACGGTATGGCAAAGCCAAGGCCTTCGACTGATTCTCCGGCTATCTTGGCCGTGTTCATCCCAATCACTTCGCCCTTCATGTTGACAAGGGCACCACCGCTGTTGCCGCGGTTTATGGCAGCGTCCGTCTGTAAGAGTTTCATGACCTTGTTTTCAACCTTGAGCTCCCTGTTGACCGCGCTGATGATGCCGAAGTTTATGGTGCCCGCCAGGGCATGGCCGGAAAGGGGATTGCCGATCGTTACGACAAATTCGCCCTTCTGGGTCTTGGTCGAATCCCCGATCTTAGCCACAGTCAGGTTATCGTGCTCGATCTTGATAACTGCTATATCAGTCTTGGCATCGGCTCCTACAAGCCTGGCTTCCACAGTCTCACCGCTGCTTAGCACTACATATAGCCTCTTTGCGCCATCGACCACGTGGTTGTTGGTCAGGATGTAGCCTTCCTCACTGATGACGATGCCTGAGCCATACCCCTCGGTTTCCTGTTTGCGCTGGATGTTGAAGAAGAAGTCCGGTATGATCACTTCTATCGTTGAGGTTATGCCAACCACTGCCGGCTCAACCTTTTTGGCTATATCTACTACCGGGTTTTTCTCATCTATCAGCAGGTCCCCTGCAAATCCTATCTGGACCGGTTCGTCATTTGAAGTGTTCGTATTATCCTGATTGCTGGCCTCATACCGATCGAGCGGACCGGTCTTCGTATTGCCAAAGGCTGTTGTGAGCGCATATGCTATAGTGCCGCCCAATATGGCAAAAATCAGAGCGACAGCGATATAGATCCTCAAATTGGTCCTCTTGTGATACCTTTCCTCATCGAACTCATAGAAATCTCGCATTTTGATCGCACCTCCACTGCATATTTTTGCTTTAGTTTGATTATAGCCCAGGATTTTTAAGAAAATATGAACAGGTTGTAAACAAATATGCAGTTATTGCCTGCTTTTTGCCGCTTTGAGTGAAAATACGAAGGCCGTGCCGGCCCCAAGCTCGCTGTTTACCCAGATCTGCTGGTTGTGGGCGTCTATAATCTTTTTGACTATCGAAAGCCCCAGCCCGGTGCCCACCTTCTTGCTGCACCTTGACTTGTCCACCTGGTAAAAGGGCTCCCAGATATGAGCTATCTCCTCCTTTGGGATCCCCTGGCCCTGATCCGATATCCTGACAAAGGCGAGTTCCTTGTGCCTCCAGGTCTCAATCGTGATGGTCCCGCCCGGCTTGTTGAACTTAATGGCGTTGTCCAGGAGATTAATGACCACCTGCTGGATCCGGTCCGGATCCGCCTCTACAGGCAGGGCTTCCTCCCGAAACTCTACCGCTATTTCCATACTGCTTTCGTTGATCCTTTCCTCGTGGGCAATGAGTATCCTGCGGATCTTCTCATTTATATCGAACACCTTCACGTCTATGGAGAACTGTCCCGACTCCACCTGGGCAAGGTCAAGCAGGCCGTTTATGAGCCGGTTCATCCTCTCGGTCTCATCGAGCACGACCTGGAGATACTTGTCCTGCTCCTCAGGCCGGATCGTCTTGTCAAGTATGCCCTGGATGTATCCTTTCATAGAGGTGAGGGGTGACCGCAGCTCGTGGGATACGTTGGCGACGAAGCTCCTGCGCATTTGCTCCAGGCTTTCCAGCGAATCAGCCATGGCATTGAAGTTCACCCCGAGCTGGCCGACCTCGTCCTCGGTAGTGACCTTGACCCGCCGCTTGAAATTGCCCGAGGCTATCTCCCGGGAGATCGTGTTCATCTCGGTTAGAGGCTTTGATATCCTCCTTGATACATAGTACAAGAGGAGCATGGACAGTGCGGACGAAAAAAAGGCAGCTCTCCAGATACCCTTGTAGGTATCCCTTAAGGTCCTGTCTATCTCCTGCACAGGCGAATGCATGAAGATAGTCCCTATAATCCGGTTGTTCAGCCTGATAGGCATCCCGACGGTCAGTACTGGGATAGAAAAACGTTCCCCGAAGCTTCCCGTGCGGATCAGGGTTTCTCCCTGCAGCACCGGCTTGAGCACCTCTTCGTTAAGCCTGTGGTTCCTCCATCTCATTGCCTCGGATTCAGGGTAAACATAATATATCAGCCCGGCGGTATCAGTCATCCAGATGCTCACATTCAAAAACCTGTCTATGACCTTGAACTGGCCTTCCAAGGTTTTGACGTCTATCAGCCCGTAGGAAAAAAACTCGAAATAAGGTGCTAGTGCATTCCCTTCCCGTACAAGCTCCTGCTTGCGTTTATCCAGTATGCTGTTCTGAAAAAAGGATGACAACAATATGCCAAGCACGATCAGGGTGGCGATCAGGATTATCGAATAGGTCACCATCAGCTTCAAATACAGGGAGCGAAACATCTATTTCACCTCGAACTTGTACCCGACGGACCAGACGGTTTTGATGCGCCATGTGTCATTTTCATTGTTGAATTTCTCGCGCAGGCGCTTGATATGCACATCCACGGTACGGGAGTCACCGAAAAAATCAAAGCCCCATACCTGTTCCAGCAGCTGTTCGCGCGTAAAGACCTTGTTGGGATTGGACGCAAGAAAGTACAGAAGCTCCAACTCCTTTGGCGGCAGCTCCATGACCTTCGAATGATAGGTGACGGTATAGTTCGATATGTCAACGATCAAATTGGGATAGGCGACCTGCCTGGTGTCCCCCGACGAGCCCTTGTGCCTCCTTAGCACCGCTTTGACGCGGGCCACAAGCTCCTTAGGATCGAAGGGCTTAACGACATAATCGTCAGCCCCCAGCTCCAGGCCCAGGATCTTGTCAAAGGTCTCCCCCTTGGCCGTGAGCATGATGATCGGTATATCGCTTATTTTCCTGATTTCTCTGCAAACCTCCCAGCCATCCATGCCAGGCAGCATGATATCAAGCACCACGAGGTTCGGCGGATTTGCCTTGAAAGCTTTCACGGCCTCCTGGCCGTGTGATTGGGTTTCGACCGTAAAGCCCTCCTTTTCAAGGTAAAGCTTGACCAGCTGGGCTATATTGAAATCATCATCAACAACCAGTATCCTGTGACCGTTCATATGCTAATCCCCCTGCTGCATTTGGATTTTAACATATAAGGACATGCCCTGCTTTAACGCTGTATACGGCATGTGTCCTTAATTTCATCCTATCCGGTGATCCCAGCTACCTTCCTGAAGCTATTCTTCAATGCCCTGTACAATTCACCGTATATTTCGTAGTACTTATCGTAAACGGGCACATTCTCCTTTATCGGCTCCTGTACGCTCACTACCTTGATCGCTGTATCGCAGGCCTCTGTAACGCTCTTGTAGACTCCTGCCCCGACGCCGGCCAGCAGCGCCACTCCGAGGGCAGGTCCTTCTGCGGAATTGATCGTAGCTATGGGGTTGTTGAATATGTCTGCCTGCATCTGCCTCCACAGCGGGCTCCTGCCGCCGCCTCCCGAGGCCCTCACTTCAGTTATGGACACGTTCATGCCTCTTATGATCTCCAGGCAGTCCCTTAGGCTGTATGCGACCCCCTCCATGACCGCCCTGATCATCTCTCGTCGCCCGTGGCTCGCGGTCAGGCCGAAGAAAACGCCCCTGGCATAGGGATCGAGGTGGGGTGTCCTTTCACCCATCAGGTATGGCAGGTAAATAAGGCCATCGCATCCCGGCTTTGCTTTCTCTGCCTGTTTGTCCATGAGCTGATAGGGATCTATATCCATATGGGCGGCCAGGTCCTTTTCCATGCCGCCGAAGTTGTTTCGCAGCCACTGCAATGACAGGCCGGCCCCCTGGGTGACCCCCATCACATGCCACTTGTCCGGTACAGCGTGGCAGAAGGTATGTACCCTGCCCTCCGGATCGATGCTGATGTCGTCCATATGGGCAAACACGACGCCGGATGTGCCTATAGTGGAAGAGATGACACCCTGCCTGACGATACCGTTGCCAACGGCGCCGGCAGCCTGATCTCCGCCCCCGCCTACCACGGGAGTACCCTCGCTAAGTCCGGTCAGCCTCGCCGCCTCGCTGCTTATCGTGCCGCTTACCTCCTGGGATTCATAGACTTCCGGCATCCAGGCGGGATCTATGCCCAGCAGGTTGAGCAGGTCTTCGCTCCATTTGCGTTTTGGTACATCGAGGAACTGTGTGCCGCTTGCATCAGATACCTCCGTCGCAAATACGCCGGTCAGCCTGTACCTTACATAATCCTTGGGCAGGAGGATCTTGTAAATCTGGTTGAACAGGTCGGGCTGGTGGTTCTTGACCCACATCACCTTGGAAGCCGTGAACCCTGTAAGGGCCGGGTTGGCAGTGATTTCGATCAGGCGCTTCCTTCCAACGATTTCGGTGATCTGATCGCATTCCGCCTGTGTCCTCTGATCGCACCAGATGATCGAAGGCCTCAGGACCCTGCCTTCCCTGTTGAGCAATACCATCCCATGCATTTGTCCGGACAAGCCTACACCCTTGATGTCGGACGGATTCACTCCGCTTTTCTTTATAACGCTGGAAATAGTCTCAACAGTAGCCCTCCACCAATCCTCCGGGTCCTGCTCTGCCCATCCGATATGGGGCTGGTACAGGGGATACTCGGACAGGGCAGATGCTACCGTATTGCCCTCTACGTCAAACAATACAGTTTTGGTACCTGAAGTACCGATATCTACGCCAAGCAGATAAATCAATTTGAAAACCTCCTTTTACTGATAGGTTTTTCCCGTAAGTAAATAATTCTATACCGGTAAATGTTATCCTGCATGATACAGGCCTTTGTAGCGCAAGTTTATTTCAGTTCGACTACGGTCACCCCCGACTCCCCCTCGCCGAACTTGCCAAGCCTGAAGGAGTCTACATGGGGATGGTTTCTCAATAGCTGCTGTATGGCATTTCGCAGGACCCCGGTCCCCTTGCCGTGGATAAGGGTGACCTCCTTGAGCCCTGCCAGGAAGGCCTCGTCCAGGTACCGGTCGGTATTGAGCATGGCATCCTCGGCATTCTGACCCCTTAAGTCCAGTTCCGGGGATATGGAGGGCATCCTTAGGTTGACCGCCCTGCCGGTTTTCACTTGCCTGGGCTTGTCATCCTCTGTGCGCCGCAGGTCTGAAATGTGGACATTTATCTTCATGATGCCTGCCTGGACCGCAACATTGCCATTGGCATCCGGCAGGCTCAGCACCTGCCCCTTCTGGTCCAGGGAGACGATATGAACGGTCTCGCCTAGTTGCAGGTCCTTGGGAGGCTTTGCTACCGACCGAGGCTTTTTCGGTTTTTGCTCAAGTTCCTCCTGGGTATCCTTGAGCTTTTTGCGCGACTGCTCTATAGCCCGGTTCAGTTCCTTTGCATCCAGTTCACGGGCGGCTTCCCGCAGCTCGGCTATGATCGATTCCGCATTGGCCCGGGCATCCCGGATTATGCTCCTGGCCTCATCCCGGGCTTTTTCAAGCAGCTTTGACTTATTCTCCTCGAATTTATCCAGGGCTGCCTTGTAAGCGGCTTTCAACCGGTCAGCTTCCTCCAGGTACTCCCTGGCCTTTAGCCTCTCCTGCTCGGCTTCCACCCTGCTTTTCTCTATGCCCTGCAGGACGTCTTCAAACCTGATATTCTCCTTGCTCAGGTATTGCCTTGCGTTTTCGATCAGATGAATATTAAGCCCCAGGCGCCTGGATATCTCAAAGGCGTTGCTCTTGCCCGGTATGCCAATGAGCAGCCTGTAGGTCGGCTTCAATGTCTCTACGTCAAACTCCATGGACGCATTTTCCACGCCGTCGCGGGTCAGGGCATAGACCTTCAGCTCGCTGTAGTGGGTGGTAGCCATAGCCCTGATGCCCCTCGAATTCAGCCAGTCCAGTATGGACATGGCCAGAGCAGCTCCTTCGATCGGGTCAGTCCCCGCGCCCAGTTCGTCAAAGAGCAGGAGGTCTCCCGGTCCGGCCTGCTCTAGGATGCGCACGATGTTGGTCATGTGGGATGAAAACGTGCTCAGGCTCTGCTCTATGCTCTGCTCATCACCGATATCCGCGAATACATCGTTGAAAATGCCTGTTTCAGTGCCAAAATCAGCAGGCAGGTGCAAACCGGACTGGGCCATCAGGACAAAGAGGCCTGCGGTCTTCAGTGTGACCGTCTTTCCTCCGGTGTTAGGCCCCGTGATCACCAGGATATTGAAACCCTTGCCCAGTTCAAAGGACACCGGCACTACCTCATCCTTGTCTATCAGGGGGTGCCTGCCCTTTACTATCCTGAAGGAGGGTCTGTCCGCTATTTTAGGACATACGCCCCTGAGTGTCCGGCTGAAAGCCCCCTTGGCAAAGATAAAGTCAAGCTTCGCCAGGATCTCCAGGGAAGTCAGGATCGGGTCTGTGACCTGGGCGACCATGGCGGTCAGTTCAGCCAGTATCCGCCTGATCTCCTCCTCTTCCTTGAGCTTTAGCTGCCTAACCTCATTATTGGCTTCCACCACTGAGACCGGTTCAATGAAGAGGGTGGCCCCGCTGGAAGACTGGTCATGGATTATTCCCGGGATATTCGATCGGTACTCCTGCTTTACGGGTATAACATACCGATCATTGCGTATGGTCACTATTGGCTCCTGCAGGTATTTAAGAGTCTGGGGCGAGTGCAGGAAACTGTTCAGCCGCTCCCGTATGCGGTCATTGGCCCGGGCGATCTGCCTTCTCAGGTCAGCCAGGACAGGGCTGGCATTGTCGGAGATGACATCCTCTGACTCGATGCACCTGTTGATGCTTCTCAGCAGCTCAGGCTGGGGCGTCAGCGCGCCTACCAGGGAAGGTATTATTCTAAGGCCCGGCCTGCGCTTGTATTCATTCATCCGCCTGGTCACACTGCTGATCTGCGCCAGGACCTCGGCTACCCTTAATAGCTCCCCCGGAGTCAGTACGGAGCCAATAGCCGCCCTTTTGAGTTGAAGCCTTATATCCGGGAAGGAGGAAACAAAACCATAGCCTTCAGCGGCGATTATGGATTCAGCTTCGGAGGTCTCCTCAAGCAGCTCTATCACCTTTTCCCTGTCCGCCACAGGCCTCAGGCTGCGGACTAATTCCTTCCCCAGCTCCGATTGGGCATATGACTCCAGCATGGCCGTGATTTTGTAGTATTCCAATACCTTTAGCGTTCTCTCATCCATATTCATAAGCTCCTTGACAGGTTACTCAACACCTCTGAAAAAGTGTCCTCTAGTAAAGCCTTTAGCCTTAATTGCTTCAGCGCTTTCAGTCAAATGCGGCGGCAACTTCTCACCTGGATTGTCCCTGGCGTACTTGTATAAGGCTATGATACCCCTTATTTCCTCCGGCGACAGCATATCCAGCTTCAATCCCCATGCTGCTGCCTTGATGCGGCATATGGCATCCATGTCGTCTGCCATAAAGACCAGCACGCTGTTGAGTATTTCTGTGTAGCACCTGGAGATCCTCCGCTTGACAAGGGGGAACTCATAGCCCATCCTGTCGGTCAGTGTCCGGGTATCCATCCTTTGGCAGCCGCTGCAACTGCCACTCTTCCTGGCATGAGGACAGAACTCCGTTGTCATAAGTACGATCCTGCCGTAGACAATAATTTCACAATGCAGGCTGCTACCCTTTGCCACATCGTATATTTCGTCGACTGTAAGCTCGGGTGACAGAACGACGCCCTTCAGGCCAAGGCTGCGGAGGACAGAGATCGTGGCTGTGTTCATGACATTCAACGTATGGCCGCCGTATATCTCAACCTTACCCCTTGCGGCAAGCAGGTCAAGCTGGCCTATATTTCCGGCCTGGAACTCGTCAAACATATCCCAGAAAGATTGGGGCAGGCCATCAAGCAGGCCCAGGTCATCCCTTCGGGTGATCGGAGGCAAGGCCAGCCCGACCCTTATGCCCCTTTCCTTTATCCTGCCGATCCTTCCCGCCAGCTCTATTAGGTCAAAATCATATTTTTGCGGCATGTAGTATATCGTATCAAGCCCATCCAGGTCAGATGGGTCCAGGCTCAGGCTGCTTAGATATCCCTTTAGGTGAACCGGCTGGGCAGCTTCAGCCCCGGCAGTTTCGTTTTTCGCCAGGCTGAAGACTATAGGGGCAGTCCGCCTGTTTTCCCCGGCCTTTTGATGGAAATGCCTGATCCGGTTTTCGGTTAGGTCCTGGGCGGCGTCCCTGCGCAGCTTGTTCAATGCAGATACCGGAAAAAAGATGTTATCGTCAAGGTCAAGATCCCAGCTGACTATGGTATAGGGAGTATCACCAAGCTTGCTTAAGTGAAGCATGATATCCTCCCTTGACAGGGGCTTGCTCAAAGCTGCTTGTACAGGGCTGTCCGCCTTCGCCTGCCCGGTATTGCCTTCGTCATCGCATAGTATTATATATGGCTCCCGGCCATGCTTAAAGGCTGCTCTGGCCGATACAGGCATTTTTCGGCCGTACATATTGCCATAGGTAGCCTGGGCAGCTTTAAGCTGGCGCGAA